>DAOUDD010000237.1:0-7295 GCA_034431765.1 Ktedonobacteraceae bacterium
CGGAGACCGACCGCCGCTGAAGAACTGATGAGATCCGTTTTCCCTTTCTTGCCTCCGAAAGAAACAATCCGGAAAGCCCAGTGACACGCCGACAATTTCAAGAGGCTGGCACCACCTGTGTTGAATGTCCGACCTGCGGTGCACGCCGTACCCTCAAATCTCCCAAAGATCGACCTCATTTTCCATCGCATCCGAGGCGCTTAACCCCGCCGCCAAAGGGAGAACGGCGCTGGATAGAGCGGGAAGAGATCTGGAAAGTGGTCGAAGACTGAGGCCAGTGGAATATGTTTCCCCTCGCACGATAGTATTCTCTGACTGATCAACAGAGGCGTGCCGCCAGGCGGACTGCCGCATCAATCACTACATTCCCTGCTCCTCTTGCCGGAGCGGTGAGCATTCCTTCATAGTACCCATAGACAACGGGCATCCACTCAATCTCATAGCCGCCAGCGTCATATTCCTCATCCGTTGCCAGGTAGCCAGCTACCCCGTTCGTGTATCCTCCAAAGCAGAAACACAGCCGCTTCTCTTTGGGAACGAGTGAAGCCGTTCGCTCACGAACGGCTGTAGAGAGTTCGGCGAAAGGCTCCAGAGGTATTCCTACGCGCACAAACTCGTTCACCCGCACGGCGTGCAACTCGCATGGCAGAGTGAGATGATGGACACCTTCCGCAAGCTTTTGACGAATGAGGTGAAGCCAGGGAGCCGTAGGAGCCTGCCAGATCTGTGCAACCTCCTGAGCAAGCTTTTCTGCGTGCGCCTCATCCGGCAGAGGAGATAACGGCAAGATGACACGCTCGGTGGTTGCCGCAAGAGTTTCCAGCGGATGCACTTCTGCTGAGGCAAACGCGCGGAGGGCAGCTCCTCCAAGCTCCCAACCACATCGTCGCAAGGCCGCTTCATCCCCACGCCAGCGTGGATTCACATCCCCTGCTGCTCCTTGTACGAACAAGCAGGGAGCCTTGGTAGCCGACTCGACGACATCTCGCACAGCTCCAGCCACATCAGCAGAGCCGGCCAGGTTGTCTGTCTTGAAGACGGTTCCATGAATGCCGTAGTGAACGACGGATGCGAGTGGGCGATGCTCCATGGTGTCGATCCGTAGCACGGTCACCTGTTGATCCACTGGTCCCGCTGGGTTGATGCCGGGGAAGGCATGCCCGTCGCTCCCTCGCTCACGACGATTGATCCCGGCAATGGAAGTGGCAGTACTACCCCCGGCCAAAGCCGGGACCAAGCGCTGCAGCGCAAGTCGCGCCGCACTCACGGCCCAGTGTGGGAGCATGGCATCGTAGAGTCGTTCGGGCGAGTCCACCAGACGAATATTGCCATGCCAATCGAGTTCTTCGCTATCGGGGCCCGAGTGGGTATGGGAGTAGTAGAGAGCAACGCGTTCGGGGAGAGTCTGGGCTGCTTCGGCGACAGCCGCCCGAATCCTCTGACTGACTTCTTGTCCTAGGCCAATATTGTCAATGGCAAGTAACAAGGCTGGTTGAGATGGCCCGTGTGCATCAACGAGCGCCAGGGCTGTGAGCCACAAGGGATCATGGATATCTCTCATGGGCGAGGAGCGATGATAACCAAACAATTCGATCCCAATCGGTGGGGTGATATCGACGCGGGCCACTCCTGCGAGTAGTTCTCCAGATGGGGAGATCACGTCTCTTCTCCTGCAAGCATTTTTTCTGATATCTTACCACAGTCTTCAGAAGAAGCTGGAGGTGCTCTGTATCTTTCGTTCTCCATTGCCCATACATATGCTCCTTCCGGGAACAGATGGATCTCTTCTATCACTTTGTGAGGCTTACTGAACCATAGATAATGGCTTTCAACATGAGGTCACATACTTCACTTCAGATCAACACGAGCAGCTGCAAGCAATAGAGAGCGGCATTTTCATCGTGCTCGCTGCTCTTTCTCTGGGCATAGCATTCTGGAGCGTACGACGAAGCTTGACCTGAGACTGAAGCGACAGAGAGACGCCGTCTTGTGCGCCCCGATGCTGCTGCCCTAAAAGAGAGTAAAAAGAACTTCTCTAGACACAACAGATATCCTCGCTTGTGTTTTTCTGCTCCTGTACTGTGACCGTTCGCGAGAGCACCATCTCCTCTCCGCTGAGGTGGTGCTTCCCGCGAACGTCTTGAAATGAGTATTTGATTCGTGTACCTCGTCCCCCTCTAATGTCTCAGTCCTCAAACTTCTTTGCGCTGGCTATCACGAGGGAATGGTATACGCGACAGTTACACCGCCATCGAGAGGAAATGCAGAAGCCGTCACGTATCCTGCATCGTCGCTGGCAAGGAATGCTACGGTACCTGCGACCTCCTGAACATAGCCAAATCGCCCCATGGGAATGTGTATAAGACGTTGCGGAGTCAGTTTGGGATCTCGGTCGAAGAGACTACGAAGCCGTGGCGTCTCGATAGGACCAATGCAGAGGGCGTTAACCCGGACACCACGGCGCGCCAAATTGATGCCCAGGTCCCTGGAAAGTGCTACAACGCCAGCCCTTGCTGCACTGTAGGCCATCTGCGCGGTCGCCGCGCCCATTACAGCCAGGAAGGAGGCGGTATTGATGACTGAGCCGCCCGGCGGATCGTTGTTGAGGAGATATGGAATTCCATGCTTGCAACACAGAAAGACAGTCCTCAGATTCGCCATCTGCACTCTCTCCCATGTTTCCAGTGTAGTGTTGAGAGCCGAGCCGTCGTCAGCCGTGACCATACCCGCGTTGTTGAACAACACGTCGATCCGACCAAACCCCTCCTGCACACGCGCATATACCCTCTTTACCTGCTCCTCATCGGTGAGATCAGCCTGGAGCGAGAGTTCACCAACCGAGTGCTCAAGCAAATCAACCCCCACTACCCTCGCGCCCTCGCTTGCGAGCCGCTCAGCGGTTGCCTCGCCGATCCCTCCGGCTGCGCCGGTGACTACACACACTTTGTTCATAAGTCGGCTTAACCTACCATTATTGGACATGTCCAAAGTTTCTTCAGATTTACTCGTTTCACTCATATGTCTCAGTCCTCCTGAATACGCCCCCAAAACATGACGTTAACGTCATGTTTTGGCTAAAAAAAAGCCGGATACTGTTCTGTTTCCTCAAGCAGTGCTCGAAGTGTTCAGTATCAATCTGAAGGTCTACGCAAAAGCGCTGCAACGCACTGATCTTCCAGCCCGCTCTTAACATAACGTTAACGTCATGTTGGTAGAATACAATATGTGCGTGGCGTTGTCAAGGATCTGTCTCATCGATTCACGAGTTACTATTGAATATCTGTGAGACGATAGACTGAGAGACGGTAGGGTGGAGTTAAGGTTGCTATCACCAGCCGCAAAGTAGCATCTGAAAAGAATCGAATCAAAACTTTGATTGAATTGAAGGACATCATCCTTAATGTAACCTGAAGGGGGTCAGTGCATCCAAACCTTAGCGTACAGGTTTCAGATTTGGAATGCGCTACCCCCACGAGGGATCTTGCTTGGGCTAGCCCTAACATCCTTCATCTGCTTCATCCACAGACCAGCACTAACCTGAACCTGACCTGCTACCTGGCACTACCCCAGATAGTCAGCCTGATTGAGCACCCAGGTTGAGATCATTCCTGGTAGTGCCAATGCAAGCACCAGCGAGGGAGTCTTTGTTGTCTGATCACTGGCTGTGCTGTTCATAAGCGACACCTTATCCTGTGGCTGGTCATAAGGATACGACCACGGCTGCCTGTTAGAGTCGTAGTAGTCGTGGTTGGTCACCAGCGTCGAGCAGGCAATACCCTGAGCAGTAAAGGGCACCTGGTCGCTACTCCCTATCGTATCATCACCCGCTTGAATATACTTTAAGTCACCCTTCCCAAAAACCGAGCGTGTGACACTCTGTCCACTGCTATTTTTGTCAGTCAAGGTGGTATAGCCCAATGCCTGGAACTGCGCGAATACTGGCGCATACGATTGTCCAAGCAAGGTACGAAACCGATTGATACGCGCAACTTGCGTACTCGTCTGTCCTGCACTTACCGGCGACATATAATTAAAGAATGGCAGGATAGGATACTTTGTGTCTGCCTTGTAACGGATAGGATAGCCAATGCCATTCTGCTCCTCGTTGATCATCGCCACGACATTCCCCAGCTCATTCTTGATCGTGGAGTTGACATAATGATCAGAACCGTATATTCCCTGTTCTTCCGCATCAAAAATTACGAAACGAATCGTCCGTGTCGGTGCCGTATGATGACTGGTCCAATAGGCTCCCAGCGCCTTCGCCACTCCCAGTTCAATCGCGCAGCCGCTGGCATCATCAAATGCGGACTCCGTCGAATTATACATCCCATCATAGTGACAACCGACAACCACAATCTCTTGTGGCTTCGTCGATCCTTTCACGCTCACCTCAACATTAAAAGCTGGCACAATCGCCGGTCGGCTCGGACTCCACCCTGCAATGTTGAAGGGGTCCTTGCGCGTCTGCGGATTGAAGCCCTGCAGATCTTTTGTAATCTCCTGCGTCCAGTAGGCCGCAAACTCATCATGCCCATTCTGGCTCACAGGCAGATTGTTGTCATATCCCGCCTCACGATGTGGAAACGCAGGGGCCATGTACGCAAGCTGATTATAAATATAGTCGGGATCAACCGTTGGAAAGTCTGCCAGGGCCTGTGCTCTTGTAGGCTGACCCGTCACAACACGAGCCGATGCAGGTGGCGATAGGAAGAACATCGTACATAAGAGAAAACTACAACAGGCGAGAACCAAACGAGAGCGGGACATAAAAATCCTCCTTTTCCATCATAGCAGGAAGACGATACAGGAGAACGCTGCAGCATCCTTTCCGCTAGCAGCGCTCTCATACCTCAAAGCATGTTATGGAGCATGAGAGCAGCAGTGCCCTACTATCAGGGAGTATAAGCATCACAACTTCATTTCCACTTCATCTGTCTTCTCTATGAAGACAAGACCGTGTACTTCTCTTCATTGCTCGCTTGCGTACGCGCATCCATATAGCACACACTGAATGCCCTGCGAGCACGATCCGTTGAGTTGGTATCAGAGCGGTGCAGCAGCCAGTTATGCAACAAAACCGCCTCCCCCGCTTCTAACTCAAGATACACGCTCTTCTCAGATGCCGATACCTGAACCGCCTGTTCCTCCGTGAGAAATCCCGATGCATGTTCCGCATTGAGTAAGCCACGTGTATGACTCCCAGGAATAACTTCAACACAGCCGTTCGCTACAGTGGCAGGATCAAGCGCTGTCCAGATCGTCAACAACGGATCTCGATCCAGATAGGACCAGCGATCCTGGTGCCAGGGCAACAGCGTGCCCCGACCTGCTGGCTTATTCATAAACATGGCACGGAACACCGCTATAGGCGTCCCCTTACCGTAGATCCTCTCACAGATCTCAAGAAAGAGCGGGCGCTGTAGATACGCTCTAAACAGGGGATCATACTCCAGGTCTTGAATCTTTCGATACGCCAGCGTTTCCCCTTTAAACCCCTTCGATTGCACCCCCGCATTCTTATACTGTCTATCCGTACTATCAAGCTGCATCAGCAAACGATCATAGTCTATATCTGCTTTTCCTAACATGATATCGTCAATACGCATCTGTAAAGCTGCCAGATCCTCGTCCGTCAGCACCTTACCCAGCAGGAGATACCCATCCCGTTGATAGCGTTGCCACTGCTCATCCGATAACAGATTTGTCACCATACGTTCCTTTCTTTTGGCAGAGCCGACTCTTCAAAACATCTACCTATTTAGAGTATACTAAGGGATAGGCGCAGAAGAAATGGAATTTCTGATAACGGTTTGTGAGATCTGATCGCGATGAAACAGGCAGAACTACAAATACTGACAGGCAGTGTCGCCCGACAAGCCACACACAAAGTTGATAAACACCTGCACGGCTACTACACCATTCAATTCATGGCGACTGGAGGTGTCGAACTCTTCTACGATGAACAACGCTACTACATGGAAGGAGCCTGGTTCTGGCCTGCCTATCCAGGTCCCCATATTCGCTTCCACGTCGCCCCTGGATATCCCTGCTGGGAACATCGTCACATCGCCTTTCGCGGCTCCCTGGTCCAGCAATGGATGAGCGAAGGACTCTTTCCTACCTCCCCACAACCGGCAGAGCAGCACAAAGACTATCGCCCCATCTTTGATACCCTGCTCCTCCAGATACAACGGACCGACCACTGGGGCATGCGCCGTGCCATCCACATGCTAGAAGGATTGCTGATCGACCTGGCAGAAGCGCGCGCACAATCGCTGCTCCAACGCTCCTGGGTGCAAGAGGTTCTCGAACTGTTCAAGCATGAAGAAACCGACTTCGCCCCCGACTACCAGCAACTGGCGCAGCGCTACAACATGAGCGTCAGCAACTTCCGTCGTCATTTTCGCCAGGCCACCGGGACAGCCATCCACCTCTACGTCCTGCAATGCCGTATCGCCAGAGCTAAAACACTGCTTATCGAGACCAATCTTCCCATGAAACACATCGCACAGCAACTCGGCTATAGCGACATCTACTATTTCTCGCGCCAGTTCCGTGACCTCGTCGGAGTTCCCCCAACAACCTACCGCAAAAGCCTGCACCTTTAAATCCTATTCCCGTCTCCTTCATTAGGACAAACTTGTAGACCAACTTGCTGGAAAAGAACGCTGCTAACAAACTGCACCACGTTGAGAAACAGGCGAACCTTTCACTCACGCAAACGCCGACTTCACCTCCACCGTCGCAGAGACAACGCGGCCCACATAGCTCTGCACCTGCTCAGGAGTTGCTGCGATCACGCTCACCAGAGACAATTCAGCTCGCCCCGGCTCTTCCACCCACAGCACATACAACAGATCTTCACTCTGCAGTAGTGACGGAGAGCAATGTACGCGCTTCGAGAGTGTTCAGGCCAAAGGCAAGCATCACAGGCCTATCAACCAGCAGACAACCAACGATGCGCGAGAACATCCCACCTACGAGTATAGTACGTGTCCTTCCCTTTTGATCGTGTACTGAGAAGACGCCTACTCTCAATATAGATCCAGGCGAGCTTGTCAATGATCGTTGGCATAGCTGTTTCCCCTTTCACAAAATATAAGCAGAGTATACTCATCCTCCTGCACTCAAGCAAGGCTCGGTACGGAAGTCTCTAGAAAAAACTCTCGTATCATGATAATAAGAATACCTTATTAGACACATAATGTCTTGACAGCATTTACACCGTCATGCTATAATCGCCACAGAGTGGAAACCGATGAGAATAGGCGGAGGGAACTGCGGCTTTACCT
>DAOUDD010000238.1:0-6556 GCA_034431765.1 Ktedonobacteraceae bacterium
TGGTAGGAGCTGTAGATATTAGAGTACTCTTATTTCTGGCCTTCTCTACAGTCCTGATTTTCCACGTTTTTGCTAGATTTAGCCCCATTGAAAAAGAAAAGGACTCATCTATACAAATTCAGGCTCACCTGTTAAAATGGAAATGCAAGAAGAGGTGATTCACACTTTCAGCACTTGTCGTGCATGTATAAGCCCATTCATGTATCGAGAGAGATGATCTCATGTCTGTTTTAACGCCACATCAAAACATCAAAATATTCTTCTCCTATAACTTCTCCTCACGTGAAGACAGTGCCCTCTTTAAGCGCCTTATGACTCACATAAGCATCCTGGAACGACAATACCACCTACTCCAAATGCACAACAGTGCAGCAGATCCAGGCAGCACAATCACACCTTTCATTGAGGCCCGTCTGCGTGAGGCGAATATTATCGTATTCCTGCTTAGTGCAGATTTCCTGGCTTCTGAGCGCTGCTACACACGTGAATTGCAGCGAGGCTTCACACTAGCAACTACTCGGGCAACTCGCCTGATCTTCGTACGTCTCGGTCCTATTGATTGGGAAGCTTTTCCGCTCGATCAATACACTACTCTTCCTTCTGACGGAAAGCCCATCACGCTCTGGTCAAATAGAGCGGCTGCATATGCCGAAGTAACAAAGGGCATCCGTCTGGCTATCAACGACTTTTTATCTCAGCCAGTGCAAACCCTTCCCTCAGAGTTTCAGCGTTCCCCGATCTGCAACGTTCCATATAGCACCAACGAGCTGTTCACTAATCGCACAGAGATTCTCAATACCATCACCTCTTCGTTCACCACATTTGGGACACAGCACACACCTATTGTGGCTTTGAGCGGATTGAGCGGTATAGGCAAAACGCAAATTGCACTGGCCTACAGCCATCGCGAAGCACAACAATACAGCAATACTATATGGCTCAATGCATCCTCACAAAATGTACTGTACGCGCAGGTAAAGGCCATCGCCGACAAGTTTCCCCTGCCAATAGAAGAACGTGAGCAGGAACAGAAACTCTTCGCTGCATTCCAACGCTGGCTCCGAGATCAAAGTAACTGGCTCCTCGTGCTTGATCAGATCGAAGATGTCACGCTCATTGATCTGATTGTTCCCCCTCATAGTAGCGGTCATGTCCTACTCACAACTCGTAATCAGGCTATAGGAAAGCGTGGCACTGCTGTCTTCGTTAAATCCATGCATAGCGATGCAAGTGTCCAGTTCTTACTACGACGTGCGAAAAAGCTCACGCCTGATGTAAACTTCGCTGATCCAACAACACAGGTTGTACGCGACGCTGCTGTTATTGCGCAGGAGCTAGATAATTTTCCTCTTGCCCTTGATCAGGCCGGCGCTTATCTCGAAGAAAAGGGCTGCAGCCTCACTACCTATCTTTCCCTCTATAGGCGTCAACGAGCAAGGCTCTTGAAAGAACGTGGACGGCTGGCAGATGCGTATCGCGAGTCAACGGCAAGTACACTCGAACTTGCTTTTAAACAAGCGACACAGAACCAACCCCAAAATCTGGAACTGCTTCATCTGCTCGCCTTTCTACAGCCTGATATCATTCCTGAAGGCCTGCTTCTCCTTGATTCGGACGAAGCACGCGCTCTATTGCCATCATTCGCAGATGATCCGTTCGCCCTTCAGCAAGCGATTGATGATCTACGCCGCTTCTCGCTTGTCCACTACAACGCGAATGGCTCAATCCTCAATATACAGCGGATTGTCCAGCACGTGCTCATTGACCGGCTTTCAGTAGAACAGCAACGTCACCAGGCACAACTGGTTGTGCATCTAATCACTAGTGTCTTCCCCGAAGGTCGTTTTGAGAGCCTTGAGACATGGTCAGAGTCTGAACTCTACTTGCCTCAAGCGGAGCAGGCTGCTACGCTGATACAACAATATGAGCTTTCATCACACGAGAGCGCACTCCTGCTGGAACGCCTGGGACGCTACTGTCTCGAACGTGCAGCTTACGCTGCTGCAGAGACATATCTTACCCATGCACGCGCTCTCTATGAACACTCGCTCGGTACATACCCTCTGGACACAGCTCAGACTCTTAATTCCCTTGCCCTGCTCTATCAGCAACAAGCACGTTACGAGGATGCGGAAGCGCTTCATCAACAAGCACTGAAGATTCGAGAGGGTGTGCTGGACCCGAACGATCCTAAATTGGCGGAGAGCCTGCATAATCTGGCAATGGTCTATAGCGAGCAAGAGCAATATCAACAGGCGCTTCCCCTCTCCCTGCGTGCTCTCGCCTTAGAGGAGCAGGCAAAAGGCCCTGATCATCCCGATGTTGCCACGACATTGAACGAGATCGGCTTGCTCCACTATCAGCAAGGACACTACTCTGCCGCACAAACAGCCTACAACCGTGCCCTCGCGATCTTTGAGCGTGCCCTCTCTCCCGAGCATCCCGGACTCACAGCAACCTTAAACAACATGGGAGCGCTCGCTCAGAAAATAGGCAACTACCAGCAAGCCGAGAAACTTTATCAACGGACACTTACCATTCGACAGCAAGCTCTCGGAGAGAAGCATCCAGATGTTGCACGTAGCATCAATAAATTGGCAGGCATCATTGAATTACAAGGAAACTACACACGTGCTGAAGAACTTTACGAGCAAGCTCTGCACATCTTCGAGCAAGCATTTGGACCTGATCACCCCGACGTTGCACGCGTGCTCAATAACCAAGCCCTCCTCACAAGTAGACAGGGACACTACCAGCAGGCAGAACAACGCTATCAACGCGCTTTAGCCATCTATGAACACGTCTATGGGTCAGAGCATTCTACAGTTGCCAGCGTTCTCAACAACCTGGGACAACTCTACCGTAAGCTCGGGGACCACGCCCATGCTGAATCCTTTTTGAGACAATCACTCACCATTCGTGAGAGAGTGTCAGGCGGTTCTCATCCACAGACAGCACAGAGCTTGAGTAATCTCGCAGATCTGCTCGCAGCTCGTCAGACATACGAAGAGGCAGAAGCATTGTTCAAACGCGCATACGCTATTCGTCTCCAGGCATTCGGTCCTGAGCATACAGAGGTTGTGCTCACGCGAGAAAAGTATGCATCCCTTCTGGAGAAGCTCAATAGAAATGAGGAGGCTATTGCACTGCGGCAAGCAACGGAGAAACAGGAAGAACGGCTCCCTGAAGTGAGTCAAGACGGAGTTTAGTGTATCATCTCTTCATCCTTCTGTATTTGGTTCAGTGTCCTCACGCGATCCCTTATCGTTCCCTTTACCTGGCTTCTGTTTCACTGGCTTCTGCTTAGGAGGTTTCGACTTTACCGTCTTTGATCGGTTACCGTCCTTTTGCTGGTTGGCCTGAAAAGTATCCTCATCAGATATGCCAATACTATCAACAGGACGACGATATGTCTGTAAATGTTGTCTTATGCTTAGGAATTGAAAAGAGGGATGGCCTTTTTGAAGAGAGTAGAAGTCGTGCGGGGGAGATTTTTCCGTGAAAAACCTCCTATTCATATCTGCATAATACGCAAAAGGAGGTTGCTGGTAGGAATGCTTAAGGGTGGATACGGTATGGAATTTGTCACACGTTGCGATGAGGAGCTGAAAGGAATGTACTACTTTCCTGAGTGAAAATGCGACCTGCGGTACACGGGGAACATATGGAATAAGTGTTTTCTGCCACCACCTCACCTGCCTGGAACTGATGTGTCTTCTTACATTCCTACATGCACACTCATCTCTATGGGGGGGGTATGAGAAATCATGCCAGAAGAGGCAAAACGGTCAGTGCTCCTTGCTTCTCGACCGAAGAAAAGTGTCGTAAGGCCAAAATATCCTGGTAGCAGATGAAAAGAGTGCAAACACATATAGATTCTTTGCAAACGAGAATACTTCTCAAGGGCAAAGCCATCATGTAGAGCAGCATCAACAACGCTAAACGTCTTGTCTCTACTCATCATCACTGCACTCATCAATCCTCTCCCTTGATATAGATAGGAAGTAGACGCAAGGTT
Organism: Ktedonobacteraceae bacterium; assembly: GCA_034431765.1. Taxonomy (GTDB): domain Bacteria; phylum Chloroflexota; class Ktedonobacteria; order Ktedonobacterales; family Ktedonobacteraceae; genus DASYAN01. The sequence continues at coordinate 4,019 of DAOUDD010000238.1, forward strand.
ACCGCTTAAAAACATTCATCACAATCTATATAACAGCAATCCGATACGAATAGCTAGAGCATCAATAGCGAGGACGCAATCTCCTTGTATCCTCTATAATAGTTCTACATCAAATTACGTGAATCTTCAACCCCTATAAGATACCACAGAAAATAGTCCTGTGCTACCGAAGGGAAGGAACTATCTGACCCTTTAAAAACTGGATGGAAACAAACAGCGATTTTTTCTCTAGTGTCGTTTGTTTCTGACTATCAAATCTTCGTCTACCGCCTTGATTTCTGATGGTGTCGCCAGATCTCATAGCCTTGAAGAGAGATAAGATGAAGTAGCAAATTTAGGGTCGAGACTTCGTGGAGTTATTTTTGTTCGCTCACAGCTTCCCATTATGTGCTATACTGATGCATTGAAGTTGCTCGTGCTCTTCGGCAGAAACAGATTGAAAGTGCGGAATATCGTTGTATGCACAGTAAGGAAGGCTCGTACTGTTGTCTAGCGAGATCGGGATGGAAGTTCAATCTCCTTTAAATAGCACTGATAGTCGGGGTAGTGCGGACAGTAGCCTGTCTCAAGGAGCGCGTGTTGTAGAGACTCGCACGGGCACGAGTGCGCTGATGTCCTCAGGAAGTATTGCGCTCTTTTCATATCTAACACCGCAGGTTGAGCGCGTGCCGTGGTACCGTACGATCATGCGTCACTTCCTGCTGCGCAACCGCGAGTATCGTTACCAGCTCACAGCACAGGAGATCCTTGCGACGGTCCAGGACGAGCTTGACCAGAACTATACGCTGGAATCCTGCAAGTCTGATCTTGAGCGGCTCGTCACCTGGGGCAACCTGACGACGCTATACGATACCAGCCGTGTCACCTCTATCGCGGATTTTCGTTCGCCCGTTCTCCTCTACCAGGCAGCGCCTGAAGCTATCGAGATCGAAGTCTTCCTCTCCGAGCATATGCGCGTCGGGGCGAGCGAGGGCGGGCTGCGCCAGGGCGATCTACCGAAACTCTGGGCAAAGCTTGAGGAGCTTGAGCACTGGCTCGTCGAGGGGCCTGCGACCTATACGCCGGAACGCCGCCAGGAGATCGCTGAAGCATGGCGCGATGCCTTTCAGACATGGGAGAAGGTGACCAACGACGCCGCTCAATATCTCGGCAGCATGAATCGCAGTGTCCAGCAATCGGTCACGCTCGATGCCTTCCTTTCCTATAAAAGTGCTGTGGTCAATTATGTGCAGAACTTTGCGCAACAGCTTGCGCTCTATAGCCAGCGCATCCGTTTCCTGCTCCACGAGTGGATGCAAACCCAGCGCTTCTCAGAGTTGATCGAGCTGGTCTCCTCTGCGCCTCCGCCAACACAGGCACTTACCTCTCAACACGATATGCAGCAGATGTGGCGCAAGGATGTAGAGAAACAGGTGACGGCGCTGGTCTACTGGTTTGACCAGGACAGCAATGTCGAGATGTTCCGCAAAGCTGCGCGCAACGCGGTGGATATGGTTGTGCACCGCGCGCATACCCTTTCGGCTGCAATGCGTCCACATACCGACTACGTGACAATGCTTCAAAACCTGGGCAGTCAACTGCTCCAGGTTGAGGATCTGGAGGCGGCTCAGCAGGTGTTTGTGGCGGCCTTTGCCTGCACCACGCCGATTCACCTCCCCGAGGGTATGACTGGCTCCCCCAGCGCTGCCGAGCAATTTGGTGAGCGCAAAACCTGGCAGCGACCGGCTACGGTTACCCGCACCCTGCGCCCCATTTCCAGAGGCAACATTGAGCGCTCGGCTGAACCAGTAATGCGTACAAACACATCCGAGCTATACAACATCCGTGTGCAATACGAGGCTGGGCAGGCGGCACAGCGCAATCGCTTGAAGAAGCTCTTTGCGACCGCTTTGCTGGATCTCGGCACACTAGAGTCGATCACGCCCGAGGATCGCACGCTACTCAATGAGATTATTGATGGCTGCCTGGGCAATGTCCACCTTGAGTATTATGCTCCTGACGGCTCTATTGTACGGCTCCTCAATTCGGATGAGCGGAACTACATTGCACTTTCCGCGCAGGATGGACAGTTGCTCTTGCCCCGCTATAAGCTCCTACGCGAGGAACACGCAGCGGCAAGTTAAACGTAGAGGAGAGGTTTCAGGACATGGATGAGGATCAAGAGCAGCAAATATCCACTAGTACAAACAGCAGTACAGCACCCGAACAGAGCTTTTCACCGCCCGCGAGTCGAGAATTGTATAGAACCTCTATCTATGCTCGCAACATCGCGCAGGCTCACGTCGCCCTGCTGACAAACGAGATCGTCTCGTCGCATGCGAACGTGGAGGAGTTCCGGCTCATTCGCACCCACTTCGCGGAGCTGGAGCACTGGCACGAGCAGCATACCGGCTGGCGCATCCAGCGTAGTTCAACCTTTTTTCGCCTTGAGCTACACCTGCACAGCCCCACGCCAGTCTCGACTGACGAGCTACTCAAAAAGCCGCGCGATTTCGCCTGCCTGGGCTGGCTCCTCTGGTTCGCCGAGAAACGCTACCT
>DAOUDD010000239.1:0-6290 GCA_034431765.1 Ktedonobacteraceae bacterium
TTATCCTTTCTTCTGATGGTGCTCGGCTAGCTCTTTCACGCGCTGCACATGTGATTTATGGCAAATAACCGTCATATTCTCCATCTCGACCACAATCACATCTTCCAGGCCAATTGTGTAGACGTGGCGCGGCGTGTTGTTGTAGACCGTGACATTCTGCGTGCCAAAGCCAGTATGTGTACCAACCGAGCGTACACCCTGCTCATCTGCGGGGAAGAGCGCGCCGTACTGATCCCAGTTCCCTACGTCATTCCACCCCAGAGCAGCCGGGATGACCGCCAGATTGCTTGCCTTTTCAAGAATACCATAGTCGATAGAAATAGATTGCAGCGTGGGCCACAGCTCGCTGAGCAGCGCCTGCTGATTCTCACTCCCGATGGTCGTGACGATCTCCTGAATCTTCTGTGAGATATCCGGTAGATGGCGCTGGAAATCGGTCAGAATCGCTTTCACGCTCCAGACAAAGATGCCCGCATTCCATACATAATGTCCATCTGCAAGGTAACTTTGCGCGGTAGCAAGGTCGGGCTTCTCGACAAAACGCTCAACCTTAAACGCCGAGTAGCCATGCTCCTCACGAAGCTGCTCCCCAAAGCGAATATAGCCATACCCCGTCTCGGGACCCGTTGGCGAAATGCCAATCGTGACCAGCTTCCCCTGCTCTGCCAGCCCATAGGCAAGCTGTAACGCTTGGCGCAGTGCCTCAACATGCTCAATCACTGCATCGGCACTGAAGATCGCCATAATCCCCTCTGGATCATGCTGCGCGATAGTTGCGGCTGCCCAGGCAATCGCTGGCGCGGAATTGCGTCCCATCGGCTCGCGCAGAATGTGCGTTGCTGGAACCGTCGGCAGATGCTCCTGAACCAGGTCAGCCATCAGCCGCCCCGTCACCACCCAGGTCTGCTCAGGAACTGCCAGGGGCCTGACCCGTTCCAGCGTCTCCTGGATCATACTATTCCCATTTGGCAGGGGCAAAAATTGCTTTGGAAAGCTCGGTGTACTTAACGGCCACAACCTCGTGCCGCTGCCACCCGCAAGAATGACCGCATTGAAATGTTTCATGAGAGCTAAAAAGTCTCCTCACATTATTTTTTATCAAGATTTGAGTTCCTATAAACACACATCCAACAATTCCTGTGTGCAGAGTGACACAGTGCGATTGTATAGAGGTTTACGGATCGTGTCAAATGCGTGAGCAAAAAAGAGCAGCCCTTCCGGTCGAAAGGGCTGCTCTCCATGTGTATTATAGTGTTGTGCTTACACTCCCACCTCTTCTGCAACAGGAGCTACTTTTCCTGCCACGTTTGCAGTGGGCGTTTGATAGCGTTTCTGCAGCATCGCCTCTGGAATACGATAGACGTTGCGCGCCAACCCCAGACGCTCCAGGGTCCAGATCAGGTAGCCCGAGAAGTCGAATTGCCACCAGCGCAGGCCGTGGAACGCAGAGCGCGGAAAGGCGTGGTGATTGTTGTGCCAGCCCTCTCCAAAGGCAAGCATGCCCACCACCCACTCGTTACGGCTCTGATCAGTCGTTTCAAACGAGCGTTTGCCAAAGGTGTGACAGATCGAGTTGACGCTCCAGGTGACATGATGCACCAGGAAGATGCGTACCAGACCGCCCCACAGCAATCCTGTCCAGCCACCGAGCGCAAAGGGAATCAGCAGGGAGATTGCAACCCAGAGTAAAAATGTTCGGTCAACAAAGACAACAATCGGGTCTTTCACCAGATTGCGGCAGTAGACATTGGGATCTGCCATACGATCTTTAAACAACCAGCCCAGGTGTGAATGGAAAAATCCCTCGAAAGGGCTATGTGGATCACCCTCTTGATCTGAGTGAGCATGATGCTTGACATGCGTGGCAGCCCATTCGAGCGCCGGACCTTCAAGTGACATTGAACCGAATACAAGAAGAATAAACTTAACAGCCGGATGCGCAGTAAAGCTGCGATGTGTCAACATACGATGAAAGCCCACGGTGACGCCGAATGTGATGCAGATGTACATTCCCAGCAGAATGGCAAGATCTCTCCAGCTTACGGCAAAATTCCAGAGTCTCCAGATGGCGTAGACAGTGGCAACGAGTGGCCCGATTACAGCGACAAGCGTGATGCTCTTATAGATGAGAGGCGATTTCATGAACCTTTTTTTGACCCTTTCCCGACCTGGCATTCTGGGCATGTGTTCCACCTGTATTTCTTTTTGACAGGTCAACTGTCTGGAAACAACTCAGAATGCCACACTTTCTCTCCACATATTTGTGGTACATAGAATAAGAGCGAGTCAGGACTTATTTTGTTTCACGAGTTTTGCTTGGTATCCCTTCTCCATCGAGGAAAAGTTTCTGGTAGCGGTTTTGGTGTTCTGGGTAGGATTGGTGTCTGGTTTGATTGAGTTTGGTCGTTTGAAGGGAAAGGAGAGCGTTGAGAAATAGAGTTGCTATTCTCCCGCAAAGATGAATCTGTCCGAGAATCCACAATTGTCTGCCCATTTTGTTTTATATGTAGCGTTTCGCGCAGACGTGCTGTTTCGTACTGTGCTTGCACCAGTGCGTCTTGCGCGGCTTTGAGTTCACGCTTCGTCTTCTGCAGTTCATATTCGTGCTCATTGACGCGCTGAAAACGCGCTACTAAATTATTTAAAGAGATGGCGATCTGCCAGAGCGCATTGTCCTTTGCCAATGGTGCACGCGCCTGAAAGTTCCCATTTGCTACCTGAATATGCGTTTGCAAAATCTGTTGAATCCCCTCATCCAACTGCTGCTTCTGTGTAGCAATCTCCTTTTGAAGCGTGGCAACAACCTCAGCACGATCAGCGCGCTCAATCGCCTGATTAGCGCTGCGTACCCAAAGATACGTGACGAACGCCACGATAATCTGTAGAGCAATAGGACTCTCAATAATGCTGTATGCCTGTGTAGATAATAAGGTTGTGAGATCAGCCTTGTGTGGAAGGAAAGTGATACCAGCCCAGATAAAAAGACAGTTGCCCACCGCTATCCATGGGACGAATGTTGCAGGCAGAAAGGAGACTGCGAGTAACACAGACTCTACCAGCAGATCAAATCTTGGTAGATCGCCAGTTCCTAAGCCACCGGGATTTCGTATAAGACTAACCATATAGCCGATCTCGAAACCCGCAACCAGGATAACACCCGCCGTCAGCACTTTGCCAAGCCGGTTGAGAATGAGCACAACTATACTTATCGCCAGAGAGGGGATAAGCACTGGCAGCAGGCGATGATCTGACTGGATAAGCGCTCCTATTGCTGCAATAATCAGGAAGATGAGCATTATAAGCAAAATAGTGCTGGAGAGCCGCCCGCGCCGCGCTCTTTCGCGTTCAGCAAGACTGGCGGTTGGCGGTGCTTCAGCCGGAGCCGTCAAACGATACCACCACTCTAAACTACTTTTCGGCTCGGTATATGGCGACTCATAATGCGGTATGGCAAGTTCATCTTGACCAGCAGGCATCGATGACTCCGATCCATTTTTATTCATTAAAAAATTACTCCTTAAACTTATGCAAACTTCAGGAAAAGCACTTCTATCTAAAGTAGCTTTCAGTAGGGAAAGCCCAAACAAAACAATAAAGGCTATAAAATTATATACATAAATTTTAAGGCGTGAATAACCTATTTGTCTATCGTATAGGAAAAAAGGCCCCTATAGCATGAGAGATCTGTAAGATATCCAGGGATGCCTGTTCTCCATCGTATACTCGCAATGCAACATTTATGGAAGATATGGTCCGTTTACAGACGAAAAGAAACAGGGAAGTGAGCAGGTGAAAGCACTCCATTCCTGAAGTACTGTTCTCTACAGTGCTAGCCAGAATAGTGTAAGTATGTTATGCTGAGCTACAGTTATCAGGAGTTGTATGGAATCATTAGTTAGAGCGGATTGTGGAATATGAGAAGACTTCGTCTTGCTCTCGTTGGATTTGGTGTCATAGGTCAGGGCCTGGCCGAACTGCTCGTGCTCAAACGAGACCTGTTGCGACAGGAGTACGATCTGGAACTCCTTCTCGTCGGTGTCGCAAATGCTCGACATGGCCTTATATATCGCGAGGATGGCTTAGCTATTCCGACTCTGCTCGAACTGACAGCACAGCAGAAGCCACTGACAGATTATCCGGGCATAAAACATTGGGCACAACCATTAGAGGGCTTGCGCATCATTGGGAGTGATATCCTGGCAGAGGTGACAGGTACAAACTTGCGTGATGGTGGGCCAGGGCTGAGCCATATCCGCACTGCTTTGCAACGAGGCATGCACGTCGTAACAGCCAATAAGGGTCCAATCGCGCTTGCGGCGCACGAACTCTTTGCCCTTGCACAGGAACACAATGTGCAGCTCCGTGCAGAATCTACAGTCATGGCAGGTACACCCGTTATCAGCACCATCCGTGAAGGCATGGCAGGTGCTCGTGTGCAATCGGTGCGTGGTATTCTCAATGGCACCACAAACTACATCCTGAGCGCTATGGCTAGCGGACGAGATTACAAAGAGGTGCTGGCCGAAGCACAAGCACAGGGCTATGCAGAGGCAGATCCCACTGCCGATGTCGAGGGATACGATGTCGTCGCCAAAACACTTATTTTAGCCGCTCTCCTCTTTGACCGACCGCTTACACCTGCTCAGGTCCAACGGCGCGGGATCACTGCCATCTCACGTGGCGACATTGGGCAGGCCGCGCGTGAGGGGAAGCGCATCAAACTGGTTGCCTCGCTCACCAAACGTGGTGATGGGCAGAATCTAGAAACACGTGTGGAACCAATCGCCCTGCCAGAACAAGACCTGCTTGCCCACGTAGACGGCGTCACCAACGCCATCACCGCTCACAGCGATACGCTTGGAGATGTCACCGTAATCGGTCCCGGTGCAGGCCCTCTCCAAACCGGCCAGGGACTCCTTGCCGATATACTCGCCATCACGAAAACTGCTTTTTGATTATCTGAGGACCTCCTCTCTGTAAAGATGCGCGTAAAGGCCCCCTTGTCCTAATAGTTCTGTATGCGTTCCTCGTTCAACGATCCTTCCTCCATCCAGTACCAGGATCTGATCTGCTGCAAGCACTGTCGAGAGGCGATGAGCGATTGCTATCGTTGTCCGGTTCTTTTGCAAATGAGCGAGTGCACCTAATTGCCAAGGTAGTGAGATTCTGACTGCCATTTGAGCAAGTAGCAAGTGTAGGCATAGGCATAGAGCAACTTCTTTTCGTATAGTCGCGGAAGGACCTCATGTTTGTACTGAGTGTAGGGAGAAAAGGGACAACGGTTCTGGGCGAAGGGGATGTGGAAGCGTATGCTTCAATGTGGTTCGGCTATTCTATCATAGAAGTGGTCATAATTCTGGTAATTTCAAAATTCTTTTTTGCGCAGGAGCTTATTTACAGTACAAACAGGGGAAACTATGCAGCTTGGTACAATACGCCTCTTGCTACGTGACTTTACTCCAGACGATGTGAGCGCGGTCCATGCATTTGACGCTGATTCAGAGCTTGCTCGTTATCGTGGTGGTGGTCAGGTCACTGAAGAGGATACGCGCGCTTTCATTGGAAGGACTCAACTCTGGCTCCAGAGCGAGCCACGTCCCATCTACGCATTCGCGCTCATCTTACAAGAGCAGGCCGAGATGATAGGTGTGATTGGACTTACCCTGACATCACATGAAACGGGTGAAGGCGAACTCTGGTATCGGCTCAGTCGTAAGCATTGGAAGCAGGGATATACGACCGAGGCCGCTCACGTTATGCTTGCCTTCGGCTTCATCGACTTGCACCTACATCGTATCTCGGCTGGGTGTCATCCTGACAATATTGGCTCGTGGAGGGTTATGGAAAAGATCGGAATGTCCTACGAAGGGCGTCTGTGTGAGAATTTGCCTAACAGAGACGGAACATGGCGTGATAGCTTGCTCTATGCAATCATCGATCATAAGTGGAAGGCAAGGCAGTAGGTTCCTTCATTACTTTCCCTGCTTTGGCTTAAACGTCGGCACCGGCGGCATACCGGGAATCTCAAAGGTCAGGCGCACACTCCCGAACTGTATCGTGTCGCCGTGTTGCAGCAGTTCAGCCTTGAGAGGTGTCAGATGCAGCTTTCCCAGCCATGTCTTGTTGCGGCTCTTCAGATCTTCGATATAGAAGAAGGTCTCTTCAAAGCGGATACGCGCATGTTGCCGTGAAATCGTCATCGTCGGGTCTAGCAGGCTCAGGTCGAGATCTGGCGTAACACCACGTTTAGGATCGAGCCGCCCAACAATCGTGCTTTTTTGTGTCAGAGC
>DAOUDD010000240.1:0-11376 GCA_034431765.1 Ktedonobacteraceae bacterium
GTGACAGTGGCTCAGTCTGTGGGTTGAGGCTCCCTATGACATACTGATGCACGGGATGCTGACGTGCCCAAGATGCTAACCCATCGGTATCTGCCTGAGCATCAAATAGCTCATCTTTCCGTGCATACAAAAAGTCAAGCAACTGTGCTGCCTCACTCGCATTCAGCTGATCTTGCCCTTTCGGGGTGGTCACAATCAGCTCATTGTCTGACCAGCGAAACGTCAGGCCACCAAGTGTAATACTGTCCATTGTTCTCGTTCCTCTAAAGAAAGAAAACAGGTTCTTCTTTCCTTCTACTCTTGCTCCACTGGACATAGTTCTCTCATGCCTGTACTACCTTATAAAAGCTAAGAGCGATAGCCTTCCAGAAAGGCTCTCTCACACACGCCTGCACGCTCATGAGCCGAAATTGCACTCACTTGTTGGTTGGAGCGAAACAGGGAGATATGAGCAAAATCAGCGGCCAGAACGGTAAGAGCTTCATCCGTGACGACGCGTTGCTGTTCCTGGTGCCACTGTTTCATTTGCTGCCCGCGCACATACGCTTCCTGCTGCACCTGTTCCCTTGTTTCCGGCATGGGATGCTCCCCTTTCGTATTTTGATGCTTTCCAGAAGAGGACTTTCCTCTTGCGTGTGCATCGGACTGCACTATACCACTGCGTCTCTCACGTCGTCAACGAAATAGTTCTCTTATCGTCTCGCCTACGACCTATGAGAATGCGTCTCCTTACAAAAAACAGGGAGCAGCAGCTCCTCACTCACTTCCCAATTCACCCGGCATTGCTCCTAGAGGGGTACGAGAAAGGTGCTGATAGAGAAGGATGAAACCAATGTTTCATCAAGATGAGATAGCATATATGACATCACTGCTTGCAAAACGACTCTCTAATCTACGCCAACGGGCGCGACGGCGGGGCTTGCCAGCAAATTTGTATCTGTCGGCATGGCTCGACACGCTTGAAGACTTCCAGGAACGCTGTGCGTATTGTGATATTGCTGCTGGCTTCACCATCGACCACTTCCAGCCTCTCATGCGTGGGGGGCCAACATCCGTCGATAATTGCTTACCGTGTTGTCAGTTCTGCAACAACTTGAAGGGCGCACTTCCTCCTGAGTTAGTGTTTCACGTTCCCAAAGAGCGAATAGAGCACCTGCGGCTCTACCTGAAGCGACGTGGTACTGGCCTGCGTGGGTGGCCGCCACTAGCAGAAATGTGTCCACCTACAGAAACACCTTATGGTACACTTCATATCAAGAAAGAGGATTCTATGGCTGTAGAACAAACATATCGCTCGAAAACCTCTCTGCCTCACGGACGAGAAGTTATTCTCATGAGCACACCCTCACAGATTGTGCTGCAACTCCGGCAACACAAACAGAGCGAAGATGACGTGCTGACACCTGTCGTCAATGTCGCAGCTGCGCTGACACCTGCAGAGTGTATAGACGCCAAGCTATAATTGACCCAGGACCGCCAAGAAAGAATTGACCCACCCCCTACGAAGGCTTATCCTTGTGTTCATCAACGATACAAGGAGAGGCCATGATAAGGAGTGGCACTATCAACACAATACACGAACTGGCGACACAAGGAAAGTCTATTCGAGAAATTGCTCGCATCCTGGGTATTGCCCGCAACACGGTTCGGCGACATCTGCGAGGCAAGACAGAGGCAATTCCTCGTCCGAAACGAGGGTCGAAACTCGATCCCTACAAAGGACAGATACGCAAGTGGCTCAATGACGACCACCTGTATAACTGCGAAACGATGTTGCCCCGTTTGCAAGAGCAAGGATATACAGGAGGCGTGAGTACGCTCAAAGCCTACGTGCATTCTCTGCGTCCACGCACCGTAGGACAGCATCCCATCCAACGCTACGAAACCAAACCAGGAGAGCAAATGCAATTTGATTGGGGCGAAGTTCAGTACGACCAAGGGGAGAAACAACGCAAGCTCTACGGCTTTACCGCCATTCTCTCGTACTCCCGTATGCGATTTGTGACTTTTGTGAAACGCTGTGATACTCCGACGATGATCCGGTGCATGATGGCAGCCTTCGAGTATTTCGATGGCCTCACTCGTGCGGCCCTCACAGACCGGATGAAGAGTGTCTTTCTTGAAATGGATGGCAATACACCTGTGTGGAACCCGTTGTACGCAGACTTCATGGCGTGCCTGGGCGTCTCTGCTAGCGTTTGTAAGCCCTACAAGCCACAAACCAAAGGCAAAGTCGAGCGCACGGTCAGTATCATCAAGCACAGTTTCTGGCCCGGCATCCGATTTACGGATGTAGATGATCTCAACACACAAGCCCTTCTTTGGTGTGATCGACTCAACCAGCGTGTCCATCGCACCACCCAGTGTGTCCCGATGGATCGGTGGGTGGAAGAAGGGTTAACTCCTTTACCCAAAGATTTTGTGTGGGAACGTTTCGGGGCCGAGCAACGCAAGGTGAGTTGGGATGGCTTCTTGTCCTACGATGGAGTCCTCTACGGCTTACCGTCTCAAGCGGCAGTAGCAGGGTCGGTGGTTCTGGTGCGTGAACGGCATCGACATCTACGGGTATTTCATCAGGGGCAGCTCATCGCTACTCTGGACAAACGACCTCGTTCCCAAGAGATTGTTCAGCATCCAGAGCAGTTCCGTACCGTTTCTCCTACAGGCTCACTTCGGCAGGCCGAAAAACCTTTAGGGCACCAGATCGACCTCCCGGATGTGGCAGTTCGACCATTGGTCGAGTATGACCAACTCTTCGGACTGGAGGTAGCTAGATGAATAGCATGAGTGAACTCCTGCAAGAACTGCACTTCAAGCACCTCGAAGAGAACCTGCCAGACCTCTTCGAGCAGGCTCGCTTGCACAGTCTGACGTATGATGCCTTCTTGAGACGATTGCTCTGCCTCGAAATCGAAGGTCGAAAGCTCGCGGCTTCTCGAAAACGCATGAAAGCAGCACGATTGCCTGAGCGTAAGACGCTCGAAGCCTTTGATTTTTCGTTTCAGCCCACCTTGAAAGAGCGGCAATTGTGGGAATTAGCTGAACTTTCATTTATCACTACTCACACCAACGTGGTGCTGATGGGACCACCTGGGGTTGGCAAGACCCATCTCGCAGTAGCATTGGCGATCAAAGCCCTGGAAGCGAACTACTCGGTGTTGTTTACCACGTTATCTGACCTGGTAAGCGATCTGGACGCAGCACCGCATCAGCATGCACTCAAATCACGGTTGCGCCGCTATACCGCCCCAAGTGTTCTCATTATTGACGAGATTGGGTACGCGAAGCTGACATCACCGCAAGCCAACCGGCTTTTTGATGTGGTCCGTGATCGCTATGAAAACAGCGTGACCATCCTCACCAGCAATACCAGTTTTACTGAATGGGGAAAGCTCATGAACGATGAAGTGCTTGCAACCGCGCTCTTGGACAGGCTTCTGCATCACGCAGAAGTCATTTCGATCAATGGCAAATCCTATCGCATGAAAGATCGTACCTCTGCTGGTACGAGCAAAGAAGGGAGAGTTGTAGCAGCAGCAGCAAAATCATGACCGAGGTGGGTCCGTTCTGACTTGGCGATATGGGTCAAAAGTCAGTTGGCGTTGACAAGTGTGTTGCCCTGGCAAGTGAACTCCTGCGCATTGCATCACTGTTTCTCGACAAGCCACCAGCCTCTAATCCAAATTCATTGTCGAACTATTAGCTCTCATGAACAGTTCGTGGGGACAGTTCCTCTGTTGGAATTGCCCGCTAGCGTATTCGATTAGCACCAGCAAATGTTGCAAGAGATTGAACATCGTGTACTAGAGCGAGGTGGATATCCATATATATAGGCATGAGATACAATGATTAGCTGTTGCTATACTCAGAGAAAAGCATGGGAAGGAAGAATGCATGACTCGAACGCACCGGCTAGATAATCAAGGGATACATCAAATTAGACAAGGGCCGCAGCGCACCTATGGAATATGTCCTAGGTGCTTAAAGATGAGACCAATGTACTGGGTATCTAGGACGGATACCTTTGTCATACCTGCTTGCAGGAGACTGGACAACAGCCCTATTCTCCACCACTGGCAAAAGAGAGCCAGACGATGCCTCCAAACACGCGAATGGTATCCTTAAGACCTCAACGAGGATCAAGAAAAACGCCTCGTGCCATTCCTCGCACGCCTTCGACGTGGAAACAGATATCATCGCCCACCACTCAACCTCCTCATACGAAAACGAAAAAAGGGACGAGACATCACGTACAATCACAGAAAAGCCCTCATCAGGTTGAACAGCTTGCAAAAAGCGAAGTGAGCCTGAACTCTTCACCCGGAGCAGATACAGAGACACTTGCTCGCTGGAAACGAAACCGGAGAGCGGTTGAGCGTTTACAGCAACAATCCGCATCTCGCATGAATCATTGGGAAGAATAAATACAAGTATTTGGCCCTCTCTACAATGCTGTGTTGTCACAATGGTACGAGAAGGCACATTGTAGGCATAGTGTAGGCAAATAGTGCAGCACGAACGAGACCCTCGGAGCGCATCACACAGACGGCCAGGCTGCAGAAAAGTGATAGTGCAGTAGCGTCACAGAGGGAGATTCTGCCCATCCTTGTCAATGAGTTCTCGTTGCAGTACTCCATAACGACGGCGAGTTTGGCAATGCTCCACTCTACGAGAAACCTTCACACAACCTGAGGCTTTCATAGGTAGTATCTTCAGGTGCGTCTCCGGCAAAATACCCAACAACCGCTCTCAAAGCATACAATAAGAAGAGATAAGAAGGAGTTTTTAGAACTAGCACAGGTGGGAGACAACAGCAATGCAAGACTACACGATCAAAGGTAGTATTCTCTTTGTTACCGCAGCTCTTCTGATATGGGTTGCTATCACCACAAATGTCATAATAAAGGACTTTACATTTGTATTTGTCCTCCTCGGACTTTATATGTACGCAGGCTCACTGTGGTGCAAAAAGAGATTATTGAGGAGATTGGCAGAGACAGCATTTTTCGGCTGGATTCTCGCGGCAGGATACTTCGGAGAACTGTTCGCTCGGCATCTTGGCTGGGCATTCCTTACAACCTCCGTCACGTTTCTGCACGCAGATTACTACTCTACCGCTCTCAACTACTATGTTATTGGGTATGTGCCGGTATTCCTCCTGGCGGGGTTCTTACCTCTGCTTGCAGTAATACTTTTCCCATCTTCTGATCCGCGCCCGACGAAGAAATCCTCTTCGCCACAAAGCGTTCCGGTACAAACGACCTCTGGAGCAGGTGCGTCCAAAGTTCCAGTACAAGCATGCACCATTTGCCATAAGCCAGGGATATACGATATTTGCGCGGATTGCGAACGCACGTATAAGAAGGAGATTCAAGGCGTTCGTACACAAAATCTACGAGCAAAGAATGCTGGGGAACCTGCAACGCTCACCGTTGTCCAGTGGATTCAAACGCTAGAAAGCTACAATTGGATGTGCTCGTATTGCCAAATGGCACCCTACCAGTGTTTAGAACACTATATCCCAATTGGGCAGGGAAAGCTCAACGGAGGCACCACAGAGCTTAACTGTGTTCCCGCATGCCACAAATGCAATTTACTCAAGTCGAATCGACATCCTGAAAAAGGGGACAGATGGTCCATCCCACTTTGGGGGACACCTGCTGGACGTACAGCCCCCAAACATACGTAGCATTTCCTCAGCAGGAGCACAAGGAGCACATGGCCTATCCTTTTTCTTATAAAGGATGAGCTATGTGCGCCACACAGATGCTGCTAAAAGGCATGCTCTTCCAGCCGTTGCGCCTCATTGCTTACTGGCGAGAACACAATAATCTGTCCTGGCACCACCTCATCTCGCCCATGCTCAGGAAACGAACCCGTATGGAATTCCTTTACATAAGCAGGCTTGTACGCAATCCCTACTTGTTCGAGTAAGGCAAGTGTCTGCAGTGGCAAACGTGCTTGGTAATAGATACCGATCAGCCACTACAATCTATCATCTGGCTTGACGACGACCTGCTCTCGTTGCGCGAGTCGCTTCAGACAATCCTTGAGTGTGTGCTGTTCTACCATCTGTTCATTCCTCCTCGTCGTAATGTCTCCTAGCATATTTGAAAAATAGGTCACCCTCAACAGTAAACTGACGGCTTTTAGGGCAGATACAATATGCGTGGCTTAGAAGGGATGAGGAATGTTATACAGCTGGCAGAGGTACAACGTGTGACCATGTTGCTACATCAACTCATGTATACACCAATGCGCAATACAGTAAAACAAACGTGCCTCCCTCATTGAAGCACGTTATCATTGGAACAAAGAGATGTTGAGAAGCATCGCCCCAAGTGAAAGAAAAATAAGAGTTAGCGAACACACAGGGTCCACTAAGGCCATTTTACATGTCTGCTCGGCTTTTCTCCACTCAGCTTTTCTTGGAGCATTTCTACTAATCGCTCTTTCCTATGTTCATCGGCTTCGATATACTCTAGCCTAAACCGTTGCCACCAATCAGGACCGTAGTACGTCGCATTTGGAGAAGCGTCAATGCTAATCCATATAAGTCTCAAGTCTGTGAACTTGTACTTGTCATAGAATTGCTGATAGAGCGATTGCAATTCTGGCAAGGTCTCTTGTACAAAGCCAAGTCGCGCAGCGTCAGACGACGCGTTCTCGACATAAAAAGGGTCCTGAAGTGGCGGAAAAGGGCGTACCTGTGGAAACCGAGCAGGATACTGTTCCCTAACCTCATCGACATGCATATACTGCTGGTCAGCGTCAACCCAGAGATACGGATGTCCCCATAACTTTGTCTCTCTATAGATGGTTTCTCCTGGCAATTGCTCTATATACACAAATGAGTCAAGGTCTCGAATGTGGAGAGGTTCGCCAATAGAGGGAATGTAGGGACCATAGCTATGTATGTGTGCGCTTTCCCCTGTCGTCTTGTCCGTAAAGTGGACAGGGAGAAGTCTATCTTCCTCCGTCCAGTAATATGTTGTTCCACCATAGAGATTGTGTAAGATGCGTTCCCATGAACGCAACGTATACATTCGTCCATCATGGATATCTGCATCTCCAAAGGGCGACACCCAGAGAAGATATACCCCTCGACGCGCATACTCAGAGGTGCGACGCGTAATCACATCGTCATGAATTGCGCTCTTTTGCATTTCGACAACTACAGGAACGTCTTTATAATAGAAACTAATATCAGGACGAACAGAGCCACAAAATCGCTCTAGCTTCAGATTGGACACCTCGGCACAGGATGCAAGAGCCTGAGAGATTTCCTTCTTCGCGAGTCGGTGAAACGCACTCTCTCCAAACTGCGCTTCGTGTTTTCCGTAGTCACTTTCCCCAAACGCACATCCCTCACCTGGATTATGGGCAAAGTGATGGGTGTAGATGTCTCCTTTCTTGAGAATAACTTCTAAGCGGCACTCTGGACAACGAAAAGGACCATTCTCAAGTTCTGCTTTCAAAGCTGAGATATAGCCGCTCGGGCTTTTTGCTACTCTCATACTCGTGCCCCTTTTTGTTGCTCTTTTAGAGAAGAGTCGATGCTGTTCACAGTCATTTTCCTCTCTCTCTCTATTTGCTCTTTATAGACCAACAATTCCAAGCGCAAAGAGAATACCTGTCACAAAAATGATTGCCCACAACCAGGCATACTCTCCTGCTGAACCATAACGTGGACGCGCTTGTGCAACGGGAGGAATACCAACATCAGTATTGGCGGGCCAGAACACCTTCACACCATCTCTCGTCAGCATATCCGCGAGAATGTGCAAGACAAACGAAAGAAAAACGCCGAGGGCCACAACACAGAGTTCCCTGAAGAGAAGGGGTGAGATGGACACATGATAGAGTCGTGTGTATGCCATGACACAGAGATACACAAACCCAAACGCACTGGTCATGAGCACGAGCATAATGAGGCTATGTGTTGGCCCACGATGCGGAGAAAACCGTGTCTCGGTTGTGCCATCCTCCAATGTTCTTTTCTCCCACCGATCAGGCCACATTGCACACGCAATGAGTGTCAAGTAAAAGGTCAGCTTATAGAATAAGACGAGAAGCAAGCTTGCGGACAAGAGTTGTCCAGGGTGCTGCCAGTACCAGACAAATGTGTGATAGGTATAGGGCACTCCAAGAACATGAACAATTCCTTCCCACTCGTTGTGGAGCGGTTGTGGGTGAACTGCATAGACAGTACTATTAATTGCCATTGCACCTGCAAGTGCGAAGCCAGTATGAGATGATCCTTGCATAGAACACCGTGTCTTTCACAATGAGAAGCACTCCTTGCTTCTGTACCAACCTCTACAGCACGACCATTTGCTTGTCGTAAGGCAATTCTTCTCGTGGATGTTCTACATTGTAGACAGAGAAGAACCGCCTCCTACGAACGATACACGAAGAACTCTCTATAACCAGAAGGGAAGAGACCCTTCCAATGACTTTGGTTTGATTCCCTTGAGGGCGAGGTACGCAATTTCATCACTATAGTGGATCGTCACCGGCAAACGTGGTGGACGAAGTGAGCCATAATGAAGCAGTGTCAGCGACAGGACGGAATGAAGAGCCTCTTCAATAGGAAATGGAGCTTCACTTCGTACGTGAATTGGGTAGGGTGTCACATTCTGGAAGGGAGGGAGCGAAGAAACAAGAAATGCCTGTTGATTATTGAGTTTGAACGCACTCCCCTTCATAGGTTGCTGAACTGCAATTTCCTGTGAGAGCATTTTCACAGATTGGTATAAGCGTGGTGTCCCTGTTTTGAGCAATTCAACCAGGAAGAATTGAGCACCAAGTCGCGCTGCCCATTCTTTGAGCACCTGCTTCTCGTTTCCGCGGAACAGACCATCGCGATGAATGACAACGCGTTTTCCTGCAAAGATGTTCGCAGGAAACAGTGAGCGTAACACATCGGCTGGAATAGTTTCTCCCTCAAGCTGCGCGTCATGGATAACATACTGCAGGAATTCACCGGTATTTTGATAGATGCGCGCGATGGCTGTTGCATTGAGGCTTCCAGCTAATTTCGTCTTTCGGCGCCGTGCGATATCAATGCCGACCACAATATCTGCATAGGGAAGCGGTGCAGATAAGACGTAGGGAATATTGCCGAGCTTGCTGAGCATTCCTAGCACAATGTTCCCCAATGCATGCGTATTCGTCATCGTTGACTGATGGACAACCTGGCTTGGAATGTCATTGCCAATGGTCAACGACTTGAAGTGGTCATAAGGCCCCCACGTCGTTTCGTTGACGTTTGCGGTGAGAGCGTCGGGAAAAAGTGCAAGAAGCAGGTGTGCTCCACCTCCATGAAGAGAGTGTACAGCACGCTCAAGATCATGGCGTTCAAGCAACGTGACCACTTCTGTTGCTGTGATCTCGCTTTGAAACGCAAAGCGACGAAGTTCTTCTTGGAGAAGAGTCAGAAACGTGGTAGGCGCGACCTTAGGAAGTCCGTTCAAGACCCCTATCCGTATCGGTGTGTCTACGTCGGGTGTAACACGTTTATAGAACCCATTGCGCTGCAAACTTGTCTGAACACTCCTATCCCGTATATCGATGAGCCGTTGTCTCTTTCCTACAGTGAGGCCCGGTGTAAACGTGATGGATGCAGATGTCAAAAAGAGGTGGGAATGCCTCTTTGAGCTATAAGCATTCCCGATAAATCCCTTCTGTTTTGCAAGTCGGGCAAGTTCGCTCATCATATCAGAACGCTTCTGTGGAGCCAGGCGAAGTTGAGCAGTTGCATAGTGTCCATTCACATGAAAACGTGCGTAGTCTGCCGTGCGTACAATGATCTGCAGTCCACGCGCAACATACTCGTAGGGGCTTCGATTTGTCGCATAGACCTGCACAACTGTTTCATTGTCTGCGGCAGCCTGAATATGGACAAGAGAAGGACTTGTTTCAGCAAGATTACTGAGACGCCCTCGATGCTCCTTTACTGGTCCAGTAATGCTCGTAATAACGCCTTTCAAGGTAGATTCTCGGTCCGCGACCAAGAGATCAATCACCGCTTGAGGAGACGAAGCATTCTTCAAGTATGTTTGTACATCTTGTTTGGTAAGAAGACGCGACTCAAGAGAAATGGAAAGAGCCGGTTCGCCTTGCACGACCCACCCTCGCACCTCACATAAACGGCTGATCTGAACCATTCCTCCTAAGGATGCTCCCCACGTGTTCAAGAGACGTGTCGTTTCCAAGCGTAGTTCTGGCCAGAGACACCGTGCGACAAAATCTGCGTGTGCTTGTGCGGCTGGTTGCCATGTAGCAAGTCGTTGGAGGGCAACTAGCCCTCGAAACACGGTTGGGTCGTCGCGCCACGCTTGCTCCACGACCTTCGTGAGCACCACTTCATCAGATGGAGGGGTATCTGTGATAATCCAGGGTTTCGAGTAGGTCCAATGCCCAGGAAGGGCTTTTTGTAGGCGATAGGCGAGCTTACCACCAATTGTTGCACTATCACCACCAGTTGCCTTTACTTGGTATGCTGTTAATGGAGGAAGTGCAGAAACATTCACCGGAAAGATTTCGGCGAGTGTCGTAGGGGTTGATGACGTTACAGGTACCTGCATTCGTGTTCGATCTCCTCAAAAAAACTCATATTGGAGAGCTGTGTACAAGAAGCCAAAGAGTAACATCTGCATCTTTTGATGTAGTAGTCAATTGTATCTTCGCGCGTATGTACACAAGCATTCAAACAAAACGTCCTTGTACGCTTTCATAAATGCTACTTGTTAAGAGAGGAGCGACGAAAAGGGCACGACGTTCTTCTGGAATAATTTCTCTCCTTACAAACACTGTTCTTTTTGTAGAGACAAAACCGGAAGAAATATTACTATAATTTTACCCTATTTATTACAATACTTCATCTATCATTTATGCTTGCTTGCTTAAATACTACTTGCTTGCTTTCAACAAATAGAACACATGTTCTTTGACGAAGTACACGGACTACTTCTATCTCTTCTAAGCTATGAAAAGGGAGTGTTCTTCAAGAAGCAGAGAAAGTTCTGTTATGAGAGTCTATGAAAATGTCTTCCAGCTAAAATCCACTCATATCGAGAGAGTTGAAGCTGTCCGTAAAACGAAGGTTATTTCTACTCTTCCATTCAGGCCCAAAAACAGGCCCTTTTTTGTACTTTTACCCATGCAAAAATCAAAGTATAACTACTTGCGCTTTTCGATGGGTTATTATACAATAGACCCATCAATAGAAAAGAACAAGGAGCACGTCGTATGAACATCGGCTATATTCGGGTGTCCAGAGACAAGCAGACGACTGCGCTGCAAGAAGACGCTATCCAGAAGGCACAGTGCGAGCGGGTCTTTACTGATAAAATGAGTGGCGTT
This sequence comes from Ktedonobacteraceae bacterium, assembly GCA_034431765.1. Classification (GTDB taxonomy): domain Bacteria; phylum Chloroflexota; class Ktedonobacteria; order Ktedonobacterales; family Ktedonobacteraceae; genus DASYAN01. The sequence continues at coordinate 11,368 of DAOUDD010000240.1, forward strand.
CGTGATGAT
>DAOUDD010000241.1:0-5594 GCA_034431765.1 Ktedonobacteraceae bacterium
TGAGATAAGGTTCATGGTGGGAGGTCTCCTGTAGATGGATGGATATGAAGGGAGGGTGTGTGTTCATCCCAGAGGTTGTGAAGCGAGGAACTGTGCTTCTGCTTAGAATTATACCTGAAGAGTAGTACATTGTCAAATGACATTTGTAAGCGGGAAGGGCCATTCAGTGTTTTCTCCATTGAACCTTCCAGACAGCGTAAACACTCTTGCGTGGTCGCCGAAGAACTTTAAAGATGCTCAATATATCGTCGTAGGTTGTGGAGACTACGATCTAGGCACTTTCACCAGCCATCCAAATGACACAGGGGTGTATGTTGTGAATATTCAGACAGGACAAGAGAAACGCTATTTGTTTCATACACAAACAGTATTGACGGTGGCTTGGTCCTCAGATGGAAGATATCTCGCGTCAGCTGGTGCAGATCAGAAGGTTGTCGTCTGGGAGCCATTGACAGGGAAAATCATTGCTACATACGAACACTCGGGACCTGTGCTTGCTGTAGCTTGGTCTCCAAACAACACCGCTATTGTATCAGGGGGAGCTGATAGGAAGATACACATATGGCAGATACCAACAACCTCGTCTAGCTGAGTGAGGACAGGAGACCAACGAGGTTTTATCATAACGAAGCTTTGTTCTAACCCTACACGTACTACCCTTTACTGGTAGCAGAAAGCATTTTCCGCTGCCAGTCTTTTGCTGCTAGTTATCCTTGCAAGAACTGAATGGGAATGCAGGTGAGAAGCGACGTGATGAGAGACAAAGAAAGTATTACTGTGGAAGAGCTATAGGGCTACGTTGCACTTTGTGTCAACTTCGCGCATATCACCCCTACTTGACCAACTTGAGAACCTCGTCAACACATCGTCCTTCGTTCATCCCATGCGTCCCTCTTGATCGTTCTTCACGACCATCTGTTCAAAGACCTCCGTTGCTTCTGCGGCAGTAGGCATGGTGAGCACATTCTCTTCCACAAAGTCTTGAACCTGAGGATAGCCACTTTCCCGCAGCTGCTCAGCAGCTGTTTCTCCATCATACATAGTCCGACGAAATTCACTTCCCTGTGGTCCGAGCAACAGCCAATATGCACCGGGCAACTCTGCATAAGGCATTCCCACACTTCCTGCATTGAGGATGCGCCTGTTGCCTACTCGTCGCTCAAACTGGATATGGGTATGTCCACACACAACGATCTGCTGCTGTACGTTCGCGAAGAGCGTGTCCAGCCGCTGCTGTGGGGTGATGGAGGTAAATATCTCCTCATCGCTGTGCGGTGTCGCATGGCAGAACAGGACGTCTCCCAGACCCTCAATAGAGAGCGTCACCTGCTCTGGGAGCTGTGCCAGGAAGTCTCGTTGGGACCGATTTAGCTGCTGGGCGACCCAGCGCGTCGCCTCTCGCACTTCCTCTGGAACCGAAAGTGCGAAGGGGAGATCATCAAAGGCTGTGACCACCTCCCGATCTGCATTGCCTCGAAGAGCACGCACATGGAGATCAAGGTGACTCAGGCGTTCCAAGGTTTGCCTGGGCATGGGACCAGAAAGGAGGTCTCCTCCCAGAACAATCACGTCTGGTCGCACATCCTCAAGTTCCTTGAGAACAGCATCGAGGGCTGGAAGGTTTCCGTGAATATCATAGAGGGCTGCAATTCGCATGCTTTCAACTCCTTTTTTCATCCTTTTCAGTGCACCATTCACCTATTCACAGCATAGCAGATGCAGAGCACACAGAGAAGGAGATGGATATGCTTGTAGCATATATTCATACTACGACGCGACATCGACAAGTTTTTGCGAGCAAACGACACCATCCTTATGACTCATCGGGGTCAAGGACCATTGAGCAGCAGCTTGAGAGTGTGCGCACCTACTACCAGAGCCATGGGTGGCCGTGGCAAGAGGAACATATCTTCCGAGACGATGGATATAGTGGAGCAAAACTTCATCGTCCAGGATTAGACCGACTTCGAGAACACGTAGGACGAGCTGCCTTTGATCGGATTGTGATGACAGCCCGGATCGACTTGCTCGCAACTACGTTCATCAGATGGTACTGATTGAAGAATTTGAACGAGGTGGATGCCTAGTAGCGTTCGTGGATCGACCGATGAGTCGTGACCCACACGACCAACTGCTGCTCCAGATTCGGGGAGCCGTTTCCGAGTACGAGCGGAGTCTGATTGCAGAACGCATGAGGCGAGGCCGACGGCAGAAATATCAGGCGGGTGGATTACTTCCCTGGACCCGTGCTCCTGACGGCTATCGGGTTGATCCAACTCGACCTCGCGATCCAGCAGGAGTCCGTCTTGAGCCAGCAGAAGCTGCCGTGATCACAGAACTGTTCTCAACCTACTTACAAGAAGGGTAGAGTTTAAAGGCTATTACGAAACAGATGACCGATTTGAGGATACCTAGCCCAACCGGAAAACTGCGGTGGAATCAGGCAACCATTCGGGGAATTCTCACCAATCCGGTCTATACAGGAATCGTTTATATTGGGCGCAGCCGTCCGACCGAGGCACATGGACGGCATTCGGCATTGCGTTCCATTGGTCAAGGTCGAGGAGGCCATACGCAAACCTCTCAAGAGGAGTGATGACTGGGATCTGCGTCACAGCCATTGTGAGTCAAGAGCAGTTTGATCTGGTCCAAGCCAAACTCTCGCACAACCAGCGGTTCGCGCGGCACAACAATACGGCATACCCCTACCTCCTACGTGCTTTGGTCAGTTGTGGAACCTGCCGACTTGGATGTGTAGGGCGAAGTAGCAGAGGTGGATATACGAACTCGCGTGTGTTGTGGGAGAAGTCACAGCACCATTTCTCATCTCGATGTGAAATGTTCTGCACGTTCGGTACCCGTCGAACAACTTGATGCCTTAGTTTGGGGGGATGTGTGTGAGATGCTGACGCATTCAGAGATGATTGAAGCTGCGCTGTACCGTGCCCAAGGGGGAGAATGGCTTCCGCAAGAATTACAGGCCCGGCGCGAAAATTTGCGGAAAGCACGGGTAAGTGTAGAACAACAGATGGAACGCTTGACGGATGCCAACCTTACCAGTGTGCTGCAACTGGAAGAATACACGAGGCGTAGGCACGAATTAGAGCAGAGGTTGTCCGTTATTGCCGAACAAAAGCGGCAACTCGAAGCGAATGTAGGGCATCACGATCAGTTGGCTGGAATGGTGCACTCCATTGAAGCGTTCTGTCAGCGTGTGCAGCAAGGACTCAGTGAGGCAACATTTGAGCAAAAGCGCCAACTGGTTGAGTTACTGATTGATCGGGTGGTCATCACAGGAGAAGAGGTTGGAATTCACATAGCGAATCTCAACCTCCTCTCGGAGTGAGCAAATTCGGTTTTGTCATTTGCGATTAGACTATTTCGTTCTCTTATTCCCAGACGTACTCGAAGCATATTAGCTTTAGGTCCTCGCGCCGAATTGGATTCTTGACCTCACTATCTTTTTCAACTGTTGTTTCTGCATCTTTACTAATAGTTTGTACTGCTGCTAATAGGTTGGCTACCTGTCCATCTGCCCTGAATGTTTCATAGACTTTGCGAAGTGCTTTAATGTATACCCTTGGCTGGGGCACGTTGACCTTTTGAATAGCGGTGATAATTTCTTTGCGGTTCATGCCGGGACTGTTGACGTATGGTCGTAGGGCTGTTGCAATCGTTTGTTGTATGGGATCAAGGAGCTTGGGGGCCTCTTCAACCGCCACTTGCTCGATAGAGGAGCGCAGAATGGACTCGATGACCTTTTCTTGCAAGTGGAAGATATCTATATTGTGTGGCACGACGCGTACCGTGTCGGGCTGACATTGAATGAGAGATGTGATAAGATAGCGATTGTCCTCGATACGCCCACCTCGCGCATCCTCTAGCAGGTCAATATAACGCCAGTAGTGATGACGCTCCTTCTTATCTTGTAAGTCTCTTTTGCGACTGTCTTCCGCTGTGAAATAAAAGAAAACACCTTTTGCGCCTTGTCGTAGCAATCCGCTATGAATGCCATCGGGCAATTCCTCGAGCATTCGTTGCATTCCGCTATCCAGCAGTCCTTTAAGATTTTGTAGTAAAAATTCACTACTCACAAGTTCCGCGAATTGCTCTTGTTCCTCGACAACTTTGCCATCCTCTTCTTCGATACGCCGTAACGTATTGAAGTTTTGGGGGTGTACAACCTCACCGAGAATGCTTGAGTCTAACAAACCGCTACGGTCAATGCTAGCGATCTTCTGCGATAAGCTTTCGACGAGTCCCAGCAACTTCTCTAGTCCGTCGTCTGGAAACATGTTCATAACCCAAAGCGTCTGGAAACTGGTGCCAATACGATCAATACGTCCCGCTCGTTGTACCATACGTGTCGGATTCCAGTGAAGGTCATAGTTGATAAGCACGCCACAGTCTTGGAGGTTTTGGCCTTCAGATAACACATCCGTCGAAATAAGCACATCTATCTCAGCATCACTTCCGGCAATCTCAACTCTATTATTTGCAAGTGGAGCGAAGTGTGCAACAATGTTAGCTCGCTCTCGTCCATCAGCACCACTATCCATACGTCGGATGTGTGGTCCGCCTGCTGTAACACGCCATGCCGCAGTCCCTTCGTCATCAGCACACAATGTACGGTAGAGGTAGCGTGCTGTATCCTTGTAGTAGCTGAAAATAAGAACCTTCTGTCCCTTGAGTTCGCCCGCCAATAACGCTTTCAGACGTGCTACCTTTGCGTCCTGTAGATGTGTAATTGGTGCGATATCGCGCCATATTTCACGTAGTGCATCGACATCCTTACGCACGTCCTTATGTAAGCGTTTAAGGTCGTATTGTGTGGCATCTAGTACTGGCAACGTCTCCAAAAATGCCCTTGCTTGCTCATTTGCATCGAGATCATCAGAACGTGAATTTGGTGTTGCATCGTCCTCCTCGTCTTCGTCGCTTAGGAAGCGCATCGCCTTCTGAAAGCTGCTGCTATCGAGTACTCTGCCGTCAAGAATGTAGCTTTCAAAGGTCTCAAGAAACTCTAAGGCTCGTCGTACACTGATACGGAAGGCGTCGATACTGCTTTCAAAGCGTTTCAGATAGCGACTCTTAAAAATACCGACCAATGCCTCTTCGCGCCCCTCCTCAAACTCATCGCGCTCTATTCCTTGTTTCTTATAGGTCTCTAAACGATATGGTGTTAATCTCAATCCTTCGACACGACTTACAACCCTGTTATAAATACCCTCGTACGTTGCTTCAAGGTTATAGTGGACCGTTTTGAGCTTGCGTTCAGGCCAGCGAATAGCCTGTCCTTTAATGGTTGCATTAGGGTATGCTTGCTTGATAAAGGGACGTGTCCGGCGAATGACCACCTCTTCCAGGAGATTGAAGAGTGCCACTCCGCTTTCCCGCTGTCGATTGGCGCGTCGTGCAGCCATAAAATAGCGTTGCAAGTCACCAATACCAGCCGCCGCGAAATAACTGCGATCCCCGCCTGTAAAAAGGTTGATCTGATTGTAAAGGTCAAATATGGTGTTGTTAATTGGTGTGGCGGTCAGCAAAATAATCTTTTTGCGCTCATTGCTAGTACTGCCTCGACGGTTGTTTGC
>DAOUDD010000242.1:0-25563 GCA_034431765.1 Ktedonobacteraceae bacterium
TAGAACCGCGAGAGGAAAGCCGTCGTGAGAGAAAATCGGACGGCTGGTGTGCGAAGAGAGACGGAGGTTACCGTCGAACTTCATAAGATTATTCTCTCACATCCCATTTCCTCCCCACGTGCCCTTACCACGCGCTTCAGAGCTTTCAGAGGGACCAGCATTCATGGCGTCCGTTGCTCGCCACACACTCAATTTCCCCTTTTGCTCATACTTTGCTCACTAAATTGTTCTACCGTGTACATCGCCACATGTCACCAACATTCACCTCTGGCAGCCATTTCTTCCAACAACATCTCTAAAACGCCTCCAACAAGAAGCCTCGCAGCACGTTGAGAAATGCGTCCGGCTGCTCCAGGTTGGAGACATGGCCGGCCGCTGGAAGGGTTGCGAAGCGTGCGTTAGGGATAGAGTGAGCATAGCTCTGCGCAACTGTCGGTGGCGTGAGTTCATCCTGTTCACCAACGATTACCAGGGTCGGGAGGGCAATCGTCGCGAGCAGATCCGTTGCGTCCTGACGCTGCGCCATCCCGCGTGAGGCCGCCGCGATCCCTTCGGGCGTGGCTGCTGCAATCATCTGTCGCACACGCAGCTCGACATCAGGTGTATGCTGACGGGTAGATGCGGCGAGCAGTTTCGGTACTTGCAGGTCGGCAATTGCGCCCGTACCCTCTGTCTCAGCCAGGCGTGCGACGCGTTCGCGGTTCGCCTTCCCCTCCTCAGTATCCACACCAGGGCGTGTATCGGCCAGGACCAGGCCCGCGACACGCTGCGGATACTTGCGCAGAAAAGCAAACGCAGCATAGCCGCCCATTGAGAGGCCACATAGAACTGCTTGCTGCATCCCCAGCGCATCCATCAGCCCGGCCACGTCGTCGGCGAAGCTTTCCATGGTTGAGATAGAACCGGGCAGGCCGCTCTCGCCAAAGCCCCGCCAGTCAAGGGCCACGAGACGGAAGCGCTGTTCCGCGAGCAGCGCTGTCGTCAGACCGGTCCACATGCTGCGATTGAGCGGAAACGCGTGCAGGAAGAGGATCGGTATGCCGACCCCGTGATCATCGTAGCCGATGTCAACGCCGTTCACTCGTACTTTCACTATTCCATGTGCTCCTTTGTGGCTTCATCTGCCTGTTCGTGCGCATGGTACGAGCTACGCACAAACGGACCGGCCTCGACATGGCGAAAACCCATCTTCTTCCCCTCGGCCTTTAAAGCTGCGTACTCTTCGAGGGGCACGTAGCGCTGGATGGGCAGGTGCTGGAAGGACGGGCGCAGATATTGCCCAATCGTCAGAATATCGACCTCGTGCTCACGCATATCAGCCATCACCTGGAGGATCTCATCCCAGGTCTCGCCCAGTCCGAGCATAAAGCCCGACTTGGTTGGCGCGCCCGGATTCATCTCCTTGGCCCACTTCAACACCTGCAACGAACGCTTGTAGACCGCCTGCGGACGTACCTGCTTGTAGAGCCGGGGGATTGTCTCTACATTATGGTTGAAGACGTTCGGCTGCGCGTTCATCACTACACGTAGAGCATCGGGAATGCCCTTGAAATCTGGCGTCAGCACCTCGACCTTGCACTCAGGATTGAGGCGGCGAATCCAGCGAATCGTCGAGGCAAAGACAGCCGCGCCACCATCCTTCAGCTCGTCGCGATTGACCGAGGTGACGACGGCATGGCGCAGGCCCATCTGCTGCACCGCTTCGGCGACGCGCTTCGGCTCCTCCCAGTCTAGCCCAAGCGGCCGCCCCGTCTCCACAGCGCAGAAGCCGCAACTGCGTGTGCATACTCGCCCCAAAATCATAAACGTGGCGGTTTTATGGCCCCAGCACTCGCCGATATTGGGGCAGCGCGCCTCCTCACACACTGTATGCAACGACTGGCCGCGCATCAATTGCTTCACTTCACGAAAATTTTCGCCTTTAGGAGCGCGCACGCGCAGCCATTCGGGACGCTTTTCAGGAATAATGGTCGTCATAGTAAGTTTTCCTTTAGTATACGTCGATCTCGCGGCCATAGCTCTGCAGCTTCTGGCGCACCGCCTGTAAGAATCCACCCGCACCAGCACCATCGAGCAGGCGATGGTCGAAGGAGAGACAGAGGTACATCATCGAGCGTACCGCGATCGCATCGTCCTCCACCACAACCGGGCGCTTCACCACGGCATCCATGCTGAGAATACCGGCGTGCGGCTGATTAATAATCGGCATAGATATAATTGTACCAAAGACACCAGGATTATTCACAACGAACGTGCTATTCTGCATATCCTGGATCGTCAGCTTGTTGTTGCGTGCCTTTTGTGCAATCGTGTTCACCTGCCGCGCCAGGCCCGCTAGCGTCAGTTGGTCGGCGTCGTAGATTGTCGGCACCACCAGCCCGGCATCGGTTGCTACAGCGATACCCAGGTTGATACGCTTCTTGAGAATGATGCGATTATCCTCGGTCCACGTTGAGTTGATCATCGGCACCTTGCGAATCCCCTCGCAGACGGCCTTCATGACAAATGGAACGAAGCTGATACCATAGCCTTCGCGCCGCTTAAAGTCCTCTTTGTTCGCGGCCAGCCACTTCGCGATATTTGTCATATCGATCTCGACTACCGTGGTGGCATGTGGCGAGGTGCGTTTGCTGCGCACCATATGCTCGGCAATCGCCAGGCGCATACGGCTCGGCTGTATCACCTCTTCATCCAGCCCCACTGTCGGCATCGTGTCGGTGACGGCAGCCGGAGCAGGGGCGGCAATTGTGGAGGTGGCAAGCGGCTGAGTCGGTCCATCCGTACGTATTGGAGAGACCTGGGCGGCTTGAGCGGCTTGAGCGGCTTGAGCTGCGAAGACAGGTTGAGCAGGCTGTACACGTGCAGCCGGGGAGACAGTTTGCAGTTGCGAACGTTGCGCAACATACGCCAGAATATCCTCTTTGCGCACACGCCCATTCATGCCCGTGCCTGCGATATCCTGTAAGTTCACGCTGTGCTCATGGGCCAGCCGCCGTGCCAATGGCGAGATGCGCGGTCGCTCCTCCTCACTCTGTACGGTCTGTGTACCGACCCCTCCACTTGCCCCTTGACTGCTCTGACCATTTGCGTACACCTGCCTCTGACCAATGCCGTCGCGAGAGGTTCCGCGCTGGCTAGATGAAGTGACATCCTCAAACACGGGAGTGGCGGCTTGCGCTGGACTGGCAACGGGGGCTGCGTCGGGTCCAGGAGCTCCAGGGGCGGCCTGTGGAGCGGTAACAGGATTCGTTGCGTCAGCCGAGATGTCCGCGCTCTCCTCGATCAGCGCGATCTCCACGCCGACTGGCACCGTCTCATCCACTCCGACCAGTATCTTTGTCAGGCGGCCTGCCACGGGTGAGGGCAGTTCCGCGTTGATCTTGTCTGTGATAATCTCCGCGATTGACTCATCCTTCTCGACATAGTCACCTTCTTTTTTCACCCAGGCTCCAATCGTTCCTTCCGCGACCGATTCACCCAGGCGAGGCATCTTTACCGACGTTGGCATGAAAAACTCCTTTGTTTCTATTGCACTGTAGGCTGAAATATATTATTCGACATACGATTATTTCTTACCTTATATTATGAGAGACAGCGTATCACGAGAGACAGCGGACGCGATAAATCGGGTCCCTATTTCTCGCGCCATGAATGGCTGGTGTATTACCGGTATCATTTGTTAAGCTCCATTTCGTTCTCGAATGGGGACGGGCTGGAGCGGGGCAAGCGACTCCGTTGGGAACAGCCCTCGCGCTTGAGCGCCAAGGAGAGGGGCGGCGTCTTCAGAGCGCCCATGACGTTCGGTTTTCTCCCCGTTTGCCCTCCTCTTCTCATTTCCCAACGGAGTTGCAAGCACGCTCCCTACACGCTGTTCGAGTGTTCTTCTCAATACGCCGCCAGTTCCCGTGCGGCCGTCAGTATCTTTTCAGCGTTGGGCAGATACGCCTCCTCTAGTGGAGGGGCGTAGGGAAAGGGCACGTCGGGTGCTGCAACGCGGGTGATTGGTCCATCCAGGTACTCGAAGAGATCCTGGGCGAGGATCGCAGCTAACTCAGCTCCAATGCCGCCAGTCAGAGTATCTTCGTGCACGATCAGCACCTTGTTTGTGCGCTTGACCGATGCGAGAATCGCCTCACGGTCCAATGGCGAAAGGCTACGCAGGTCCAGCACCTCGACCTCCAGGTCATCGTCCTCTTCTAACATGCGGGCAGCTTTCAAGCACTGATGCACCATCGCTCCGTAGGTGAGCATGGTCATATCCTCGCCCTCGCGCCGCACTATCGCCTTGCCCAGTGGCACGGTATAGTCCTCTAGCGGCAGCGTCTCGCGCAGTTCCGGCATGCGGTAAAGCAGCTTGTGCTCCAGGTAGAGCACGGGATTGTTATCGCGAATCGCAGACTTGAGCAGACCTTTCGCATCGTAGGCAGTGGAAGGAACGACGACTTTGATCCCCGGCGTATGAAAGAACCAGGCTTCGGGGCTGCTGGAGTGAAATGGCCCACCCTTCGTTCCACCACCAGAGGGTCCACGGATGACGAGCGGCACAGGCATGCCAACGCGCCAGTACATCTTCGTCGCCATGTTGATAATCTGATCGAAGCCACAGGTAATGAAGTCGATGAACTGCATTTCGGCAATCGGGCGCATACCCATCAATGCTGCACCTACGGCAGAGCCGATGATAGCGGCTTCAGCCATCGGCGTATCGATCACGCGCTCAGGGCCAAACTCTTCAAGCAGGCCCGCGCTCACCTTGAAGGCTCCACCATACTGCCCCACATCCTCACCCAATAGAAAGACAGCCTCATCACGCCGCATCTCTTCACGAATTGCCTGGCTGATCGCCTCTAAATACGTAACTTTCTTCTCGTTCTCGCTCATCGTCGTCCCACGGCCTCCTCTGCCTCGCGTATGATAGTGAATGGCTGCTGGATACGCGTATCCAGTGCATTGATATAGCGAGGATTGCGTGCATCTGGCTCGCCAATAATAGCGATTGGTCCCTCAGGCGCAAAGACATAGTCTCCTACGCTTGCTCTATCCGGTTCAGGGCTGTGCTCGGCGAAGCGTACCGCATCGTCTACCAGCCCGCGAATCTCTCTCTCCATATCCTCTTTGACGGATGCAGTTAGCACGCCATCCTGTTCTAGAGTGCGCTCGAAACGCGCCAGCGGATCGCGCGCTAACCACTCTTCACGTAGCTCCGGCGACACATAGTCGGCACGGTCGGCCTCTGAATGTCCACGTACACGAAAGGTCTTGCACTCGATTAGCATCGGCCCCTGGCCTGCACGCGCGCGCTTCACGGCTCGTTCTACCGCGTTTAAGACAGCGAGAACATCATTGCCATCGACGCTCTCACCAGGAATACCATAGCCAGCCGCGCGTTCAGAAAGATCCTTTATCGCAAATTGGGCAGCGTTCGGTGTGGAGTACGCGTAGCCGTTGTTCTCAATAACGAGCACAAGTGGCAGACGTTGCACCGAAGCGAAGTTGAGCGCCTCGTGAAACGCGCCTGTGCTGGTGGCACCATCGCCGCACGCTGCCAGGACAACGTTCGCGCGTTTGCGCATCTTCATCGTCAATGCTACACCGCAAGCAACGGGCAGCGATTCACCAAGCATACTGATCATCGGCACAATGCCAGCATGCATATCGCCAATGTGAATCTGCCCATCTCGTCCCAGGGTTGGAGAGTTGCCGCGTGCAAGCCATTGACACATCACAGCTCGCGGCGCGACGCCTCGCACCAGGTGCATCCCCAGATCTCGATGCTGCGGAACAATGCAGTCACCGTCGCACAGCGCCATCGCTGCTCCGACGGTCGTCGCCTCATGCCCCTGCGCCGTATAGACGCCGCCCACGATCCGCCCCTGCAAGAAAAGCGTTCGCGTTCGATCTTCCAGTGCACGAGTGAGACGCATAAAATAATAGATCTGTAGCAGGTTAGCAAGGTTAGCAAGGTTAGCAAGGTTAGCCCGCCCCGGTTCCATTTCACACATCCTTTTCTCTTTCTAATACACCTCAGTTCATGCTAACATCTGGCACGAAGAAGTGTCAAGCAAGAGGGTTGTTGAGCAGGGTTCAGGCTAAACTATAGGAATATATGTGGCAAAGGATGTAATTACTAGCTGAAGAACATCCGTTCCTTGACAAGGCTGGTATATACATATATACTTCTAATTGTACTCGTATTCTTCTGTATTTTACTGGACATCTCCTTGTACATATCTCTCCTACTAGTAGGCTTAAGTATTCGGCATTCTATCGGCACGTGCGGCGTTTCCTTTTCATGCAGTGTTACTCTCGTATATTCGCCTTATAGTGTGATCTCTGTACATTTACAATTCTACCATGCATGTCATCCTGACAAAATACCGCTTGGATGACTGTACAAACGCGAGAAGCAACCAGTAACAAAGGAGTGAAGCTGATGAACCGCGTATTCCAACGACTTGTACGAAGATGTCTACTTGCTGTGTCCCTCGCTGCCTTAATTGCTACAATGATGGGGAGTGGAATAGTGACTTCCGCCTCTGCTCAAGCCCCCTCTCATTTGTCTCCAACCGAACTTACAAACTTAAGTCGTTATGGAGAGACACAGTGTCTTCAACCGCCAACGCATATGAATCTCGCAACCTTATCTGATGCGCAACTGGTACAATACGGTTTCCCAACACACGATGTGATGCGGCCAAACCTTGAGCAATGGACAACCGCACTTGCGCATGCGCAACACCGCACCTGCGGTTCAAAGCCTGCGAATTCAGCACACACCCCGGCGGTAAAAGAGAATGAGACCAGAAGTATCTGGTCGGGTTACGCTACGACCGATGGGCCTCGCGGCACATACAAAGCTGCAATGCTGACAACAAATGTGCCAACACTGCAGCCAACAGTGTCAGGTGCACATGCTAGTATCTGGGCTGGTGTAGGCGGTGTAGCAAATGGCAAATTGGTTCAGGATGGCATCGACTCCACTCTTGACCAGAACGGCAACCAGATTAATGTATCATGGTGGGAAGTGTTACCTGCTGCCGAGCAAGATCTCCCCTTATCAAGGGGTCTTTCTGCAGGAGACCGGATCTGGATCTACATGAACTCTAATCCAAACAACAATGGGTCGGATGAGTTCTACATCCAGAATCAGAGCACAAATGATTACAACTCCCATTATGAATATGGTGGAGCCAACTTCTCCGATAGTGCTGTAGCAGAGTGCATTGTGGAACGGCCCTCTATTGGAGGCCCAACCCCGTTGGCTAACTTTGGAACCATCTACGTTTCTCAATGCCAGGTGTATCTCGATGGACACCAATATATGGACCCGATCGGAAACTACCCCAACATTGCCCTTGATATAGCAAACGGCAACACTATCCTTGACCATACCAGTGGGCTTGATAGCGGTCAGAACTTCCATGTCGATTGGTGGAGCGCACTCTAACCTGAGCATACTCCTCAGTGGAAGCGCATCTTGCCTTCAATAGTCAGGGAGCCAGGAAGTAAAGGTTCTTCCTGGCCCCTTGCTTTTCAAACCAGGAGTTGAAAAGCAGCAGAAAGCATTTACGCACTCTGTTATCGCTCCCTCTCTCATCCTAAATTATTTAGCAAACCTTATGCGTGCGCAAGTGAATTATTTTTTCGTATGTGCCTTGACAAACGCTCATCTGGTCACTACACTTTACTCTATACAGTGTAGAGTTTGTTCCAGGGTTATACTTCCCACATGAGCATATGTTCTACCTGTTTAAACTATTTGTAGCATACCGCCAGTAGCCCACCACGGTATAGGCACCACAATATAGGAGTCCCACATACCACACATCCTACCCGTCTCCACCCATCTATCACTCTTTCTCTCTGTCCCGGTATAGTGCTGCCTTTTTCTAGCCGAAAGGATTCAGTTTGCATGAAGCGTGAACAGTCCGGTTTTCTTGAGAGTGTTCTGCAAGGATATGTGTTATCTGATGTGGAAGCGCGTGCATTGGTCGGTATCTCTGACCTTGCCCCATTGCTCGCTACGGCCTCTCAACTACGGGATCAGGTCCACCTTAATCGTATTTCATACTCGCGTAAAGTCTTTATTCCTCTCACGCAATTGTGCCGGGATGTCTGTCACTACTGCACATTTGCTCACCCTCCGCGACCAGGTCAACGTGCATACCTTACGAGTGAAGAGGTGCTGGCAATTGCGCGCGCTGGCGCAGAGGCGGGCTGTAAGGAGGCACTATTCACGCTGGGAGATAAACCCGAACGTCGTTATAAGGTCGCGCGGCAAGAGCTTGGCGAGCTAGGGCATGAGACGACGCTCTCCTATCTGGCTGAAATGGCTGAGCTGGTGCGTAACGAAACAGGTCTGCTACCGCATGTGAATCCAGGTGTGATGACAGGCGAAGAGATCGCTATGCTGCGTCGTGTCTCCATCTCACAGGGTATTATGCTCGAAAGTGTGTCTGAGCGTTTATGCGAACGAGGTGCACCTCATTTTGGGTCGCCCGATAAGCGTCCCGCCGTCAGACTGGAGACAATTCGCCTGGCGGGTGAACAGCGCGTTCCTTTTACATCTGGTATTTTGATTGGCATAGGCGAGACGCGTGCAGAACGGATAGAGTCGCTGCTGGCGCTGCGCACTCTGCATCAGAGATACGGACATATTCAGGAAATCATCATTCAGAACTTCCGTGCAAAACCTGATACGCGTATGGCGCACGCTCCTGAACCCGATCTCGATGATCTACTCTGGACGTTAGCAATCGCGCGTATCATCTTTGGCCCAGCGATGAATATCCAGGCACCGCCCAACTTGAGTCCAGGCTCGTATCGTCAGCTTATTCGAGCCGGATTAAATGATTGGGGTGGTGTCTCTCCGGTCACTCCTGATCATGTCAACCCGGAAGCTCGCTGGCCTCATCTACAAGAACTCGCCCAGGAAACGGCCCGGGAGGATAAGATTCTGATCGAACGTCTCGCCGTCTACCCTGGCTATGTCCATGATTCTCAGCGCTGGCAGGACAGCAAGCTTGTTGCCCCGGTCTTGCAGGCTAGCGACAGCGAAGGGTACGCACGGGTTGAGGAATGGTCTCCCGGCTCACAGACTGCTATCCCGCACACGTATTTTGAACGCATGCATGCCCTTAATGCTCAGCCGTTCCATAGAGATGCCATCCCAACAGTCAACGCTCTTATTGAAAAGGCCCTCGCGGGTTCTGACCTCACAGAGGTTGAGGTTACACGCCTGTTCCAGGCGCGTGGAGGGGAATTCGATGAGATCTGCGCGGCAGCGGATACACTACGCCAGCAACTTCATGGTGCTACTGTATCATATGTTGTGAATAGAAACATCAATTATACAAACATTTGCTACTTTCGCTGCCAGTTCTGTGCCTTCTCGAAGGGCAAGCTCAGTGAGAATCTGCGCGGCGTTCCCTATGACCTTGCACTCGATGAGGTAGTCAGACGTGCACAGGAGGCATGGGAGCGAGGAGCAACCGAGGTGTGTATGCAGGGTGGTATTCACCCGGAATACACCGGCGAGACGTATCTACGCATGTGCCGTGCTATCAAAGCGGCGCTCCCCGACATGCATATTCATGCCTTCTCTCCACTTGAAGTCTGGCAGGGAGCGCAGACCCTTGGTCTAAGCGTACGCGACTTCCTCGTGAGGTTACGCGAGGCGGGTCTAAGCACGCTTCCGGGGACGGCAGCGGAGATACTGGATGATGAGGTGCGTGCAACACTCTGTCCTGATAAGATCAAAACTGATCAATGGCTCTACGTGATGCAAGAAGCTCATGCCGTTGGTCTACGGACAACGGCAACAATCATGTATGGGCACATAGAGCAACCACAGCATTGGGCACGCCATCTGCTGCGCATCAAGACACTACAGGCTCGTACTGGTGGCTTTACCGAGTTTGTTCCCCTTCCCTTTGTTCATATGGAGGCTCCAATGTTCTGGAAGGGCCGCGCACGCAAGGGGCCGACCTTCCGTGAGGCCGTTCTCATGCACGCGGTCGCGCGGCTGGTGCTCTACCCTCATATAACTAACATTCAGGTTTCCTGGGTTAAAATGGGGCAAGAGGGGATCAAGCTTTGCTTACAGGCGGGCGTCAATGATCTCGGCGGCACCTTGATGAACGAGAGCATCACTCGTGCAGCAGGTGGCGAGTTCGGTCAGGAACTGCCAGCGCAGCAGATGGAAGAGATTATCCGTTCTGTCGGTCGTATTCCGGTGCAGCGCACAACGCTCTACCAGCGCGCGTCGGAAGAGCGGCACACACGTGCTTTTCACGCAGCAGAGCTGCAACCGATTGTCCTGACCCCAAGCAAGCGATACTCTAGAGCACACGCTCGTTAGCCCGCAGAGAATGTTACCATGGATGATAGAGAAGCGATGCAGCAGGCGCTTGCCTGCGCGCGACGCGTTGAAGGTCGTACCAGTCCGCGCCCACCGGTGGGCGCGGTTCTGGTACGTGATGGTCATATTGTTGGAAGTGGAGCAACATCACCACCCTACGGTCCACATGCTGAGATATATGCCCTGCAAGAAGCCCGATCTGCCGCATATGGGGCAGATCTCTATACAACCCTCGAACCCTGTTGTGTCACGATCCATACTCCACCCTGTACACAAGCAATTATTCGCGCAGGGGTGCGGCGCGTGGTTATCGGAGCGCTCGATCCCAATCCACGTGTGTACAGGCAAGGGGTAGAGCAACTGCGTGCGGCAGGCATCGAAGTCGTTATTGGCGTCGAGGAGCACGAGAGTCTCAGGCTTATCCAGCCATTCAAGACGTTCCTTAAGGAGAAACGCCCCTACGTCACAGCTAAATGGGCAATGACGCTGGACGGGAAGCTAGCAACACAGAGTGGAGACGCCTATTGGATCAGTGGACCGGCCGCGCGAGCGTGGGTCCACAATCTACGTGATCGTGTGGACGCTATTCTGATCGGCGCTGAGACAGCCCGCAAAGACAATCCGCGTCTGACTGTTCGCCTTACCGATGAACAGAAAACCATCTTCCGACAAGCTCGTCAGGGGCCACTGCGCGTTGTCCTGGCAACACTGGGAGATCTCCCGGCACACCTTCAGCTCCTTCAGCCGGATCTGGCTTCAGGAACATGCGTTATTGTCGCTGAAGACATCCCACAGCAGGACTACCTGCGCCTGCAGGAAACAGGCGCTCTGGTTCTCAAAGCGCCTAAAGATCTGCACGGACAGATTCATTTACACGAGGCGCTGCTGCTCCTTGCGCAGCAGGGGATCATGCACGTCTTACTGGAAGGCGGTGCAAGTATGCTGGGAAGCGCCTTTGACCAGGATCTCATCGATGCAGTGGCCGTCTTTGTCGCTCCGAAGCTCGTCGGCGGAGCAAAGGCACCCTCACCTATCGGAGGAGATGGCCTTACAGTTATGCAACATGCTCAACGTTTGCAGAATCTACAGATCCAGCAGATTGCGGAAGACCTGCTTATAGAGGGCGAATTGCTCCACACCTCCACGCATACATATACAGAAGAGTTTCGCCAGACTGAAAGTAGAGAAAAGCATGGATGATATCAAGAATCTTCCCGGACAATTCCTGACTGTGCCTGAAGCCGCTCAAGAGCTACGCGAAGGACATTTCGTTCTTCTCTGTGATGATAACTATAAGGAAAACGGTGCAGTTCTTTGCCTGGCCGCGCAATTTGCGACGGTCGAGGCCATCGACTTCCTTACTCACTTCATGAGAGATAGCCTTCGCGTAGCACTTACAGGAGAAAGGTTTGACTCACTTCTCATCGCGCAGGAGACTCAACGCGCACTATCCTCCGATAGAACCTCACCCGCTCGTGCGCAGGATTCTGGTGAAAAAAAGACGTTTTCACAGCACGCTCTCGTGGATACTATACATGCTCTTATTGATTCGACAATCACGCTCGAAATGCGCCAGGATCTGAGTTCCCTTTCTCTTCTTCGTGCCCACCCCGGCGGTCTCCTGGCCCAAAGAGGTCACGCCGAGGCAGCAATCGATCTCCTGCGTATCGCAGGACTAGAGCCGGTTGCTCTTCTGTGTGAACTGTTTGCGGCAGATGACAGGCCATTAGCAGGGCAAGATCTCTTGCGTAGAGCCAATTCGTGGCATACCGGTATTATCTCTAGCACTTCGCTGATTGGCTATCACAAGGAAAATCGCGTTAGCTTCATTACAAAGACCACCTTACCAACTGCCGAAGCGCTGTTTCAACTCCATCATTTTCAGGAAATTGCAACTGGAAAGCCTTACCTCGCGCTCATCCTTGGCGATCTCCACACTTCCCTGCCATCGCCTCTCGTACGTCTGCATTCTGCCTGTGCCACTGGCGATATCTTCGGCTCACAACGGTGCGATTGCCAGGCCCAACTACACCGTTCTCTGCATCAGATAGCGCAGGAAGGGCGTGGCTTACTTCTCTACTTACCACAGGAGGGTCGAGGCATAGGTCTGGCGGGCAAGCTGCAGGCCTATGCACTACAAGAACAGGGGTACGACACGCTGGAAGCGAATCAATACCTTGGCTACCCGATCGATGCACGAGACTACACGGTAGCGATTGAGATTCTCTGTAAGCTTGGTGTAACACAGGTACGGCTGCTTACCAACAATCCCGTCAAAGCTCAAGCTCTTAGCGCAAGCGGTATTATGACGGAACGTGTGCCACTTGAAATACCCCCATCGAGTCACAACGAACAGTATCTCCAGACGAAACAGCAACGGCTGGGACATATGTTGCGCTTTTTTTCATCGTAGAGGACTGCTCCTGTATCTTGCACTCATCTATCAGGCGACTTGCTTCCACGCGATCGTCCGGCAGCGATCTCCTGGCGCAAGCGTTGGATGCGCTTGCGGTAGGCATCTTCTGGCTGGAGATAGCCGAACTTGGGCTTGTCACCCATGCTGACGTGCCACTTTCGAAAGGCCAGCCCGATCTCGGCCTGGTAGAGCCCACGTACCAGGACCCACTGCTTGACTCCGTAGCGAAAGAGTATGCGCCGCTCCTCGCGAATGCGCGCAAACGAGTGCTGCAACAGCGCATACTCTCCCACCCGAATCGTGCCACTACTTACCTCGGACGCCAGGAACTCACGAATGATCGAAGCTTCATGTGCCAGGGCCTTGATTAAGATGTAGAGAATCCCCAGCTGCGCGATAAAAAGGGGGATGTAGTCACCGACAATCGCAATGTGCGCGAAGGTAGTGACAGTAGGATTCTTTGAGTAGGCCGGTAGGAGCGCCTTGACCAGGCTATTGATGAAATCAAAGAGCGTGTGCAATCCAACTGAGAGTATATAGCCAGATAGGGGCAGCACGATATGTTTCCAGTGCACACACGTATGACGAATCGAACCAAGTGCGATGCCGAAGCAGATGGTATAGGTCGAGTGCACCAACCAGCCAAGCACGATACGACCAACGATCAAAATGTAGATGTCCTTCGGATTCTGCAAAAAGTAGAAAAAGTTCTCGACCATGGCAAAGCCGGCACCGATGAGCGCACCGTAGACGATACCATCGGTGACGTTGTCGAACTCGTCGCGCAAGACAAAAAAGAGCAGCAGCAACCCCAACCCCTTCACAGTCTCCTCTGTGAGACCGAAGTTGAGTCCCTGCAAAAAGGCATGCAGGACAATATCTGAACCCCACACCGCTGAGATAACGCCGTCGAGCATCTGCTCAATAAAGACCGCCGGTGGAATAGCGATCAACGCTCCCCAGAGAAAGGCGGCCAGGCGTAAAAACCACGGTTCCCGCTCAAAGCGATCAATAAAATTGACCAGCAGATTGATTCCTAGCGCGGGTACAATAGGGATAGTGAGCGCGAGCAGCACATTGAACAGGCCATCCTGCGCAAAGACCACGATACCGTTCATACTATTCAGCAGCAGAACGACCAGCGTCGCCATCACCAGAACGAGCAGCGCGATTCCCGCAAACATCCAGCGGAGACGTTTCCCTAGCCGATGCGAGAGTGCAAACTCCATCGTCACGCCCATCCGCGAGAGCTTCTCCTGATCCTCCCGCCATTCCTGCAGCAGCTCTTCATCGCCCGCGACAGGCGGTAGAAGCGTTGGTTGGGCTATCTGCGCCAGTACCATCGGCTCATCGCGTTGCTTGTCCATACGAGCGCGCTCCTTCTGCTCTTCTATCAGCAATGAGGGAGATAAGGCAGGTTCGTTCTCGCTAGAGAGAGCGGACACCTCTTCGTCGTGCGCAAGCATCCCCTGCGGAGAGATAAACTGCACCAGCGTGCTACCAAGCAAAAGGAGATCCTGTGAATGGACCGGGGCATCACTGCCTCCTGGAACGGTCTGATCATTCACGCGCACAATATTGGAGAGAGTTACATTCTGGATATGCCAGCCCTGCTCATCGACAACCAGGCGTGCATGCTCACGCGAGACCATCGGGTCCAGCAAAATAATGTCATTGCTTAACCCACGGCCAATCGTTGTCTCGCGCTGCGTCAGTACATGGACCAGCCGCGCTTCGGGAAAGGAAGTCGCCGTGCTCTTGCCTTGCAGCCGAGCAAGAGTCCTGGCAAACATGCTGCCCTGGCGCGACTCCGGGAGATACGCATCGCTGTTTTGATCGATTTGTTCGCCCCGAGCGTTTTTGTCCCTTCTACCATCTCCATTCCAATGCACAATGCGGAGCACTCCATAGTTCTCGTTAACGCCCATGCATTCTTCCTGACATCAAAAGATATACCACATTGGGTATCTCGCACTATCCACCTACTATAACAGTTTATCGCGCAAATGACTAGCTCATCCCCCCATAAGCTCTACCTCAACAAAGAGAGAACAGGGCATTCCCATTCTCGCTCACGTCTGTCTTAGCCCATAAATGGGACATTTTCTTTCGAGTGGTGAGATTTTTTGTGCACGTCCCATGCACAAAAAATCTCACCACGCAAAACACTACGAACGCGAGGGAACAACAGATAATGAGAACGTCCTGGAAGAGAGGGGACAATTCATTCGCTCTGGACAGCTATGATAGGATAACTACGAGACATTTTCTGGAAGGTTAGCCGCCATGCCTGAGCCTGACCCCTACAATCAGCCTGTGAATAACGCGGAGCCTGCAGCCCGCTTGATATGGGGGAGGATTCCCTCTTGACAAAAAAGATAGATTACCCCGATCCATGGCTCATATCTCTCTTGAAACGGATCAGCGACTACTTTGACACTCACTCTCGCTCGGCATATCTCGTCGGGGGTCCCGTGCGCAATCTGCTCCTGCACGAGCCGATCACTGATTGGGATATCGCAGTCGAGGGCGAGACACATGTCCTCGCTCGCCAGCTTGCCAACACATTGGGCGGCTTCTATGCGTACCTGCATGAACGCGCCAGCCGCGTGACAGTGAAAAAGGAGCAACAGGAAGCAACCTTCGATTTTGCTCCGTTACAGGGAAACAGCATTACAACCGATCTGGCCGCGCGCGACTTCACGATCAATGCCATTGCCCTGCCGTTGCCACAGTTTCTCAACGCACTCACAAACAGCACCCCCTTCTCCTTTATAGACCCTACCGGAGGACAACGCGACCTACAAACGCGGACAGTGCGCGCGGTGTCCGATAGAGTTTTTCAGGACGATCCCTTGCGCCTGCTGCGTGCGCTCCGCTTCTGTGCGCGCTATAGTCTCTCGATTGAGGGACACACTGCCGCGCTGCTTGCACGGAACGCCTCACTTCTTCCACAGGTTGCCTCCGAGCGAATTCACGATGAGTTCTATGCCCTGCTGCAACTTCCACACGCGACAGATCATCTGCGTCTACTCGATAGGCACGGTCTGCTCACAGTTCTCGTTCCCGAATTCATTCCAGCACGGAGCATGCCTCAGCCACCGCTGCACTATTGGGATGTATTCGAGCACTCCTTAGAATCGGTGGCAGCGCTCGAACGTCTCAGTGCGCTGCTACAGAGTACGCCTGATCTTATCGAAAAATCCCCTCTCGAAGCAAAAGATACACATGATCTACGCGAAATCTCTTCCCTCTTGCACGAAGCACAACAGCAAGGAATCTTTCAGTTCGCAACACTTGCGGAGCCAGTAAGCAAGCTGGCTGCCCTGTTGCATGATATTGGGAAGCCCAGCACATATGCTCGCGATGAGGAAGGGAATATCACCTTTTATCATCATCCGCAGCAAGGTGTGCCCGTTGCTCAAAAGATACTGCGTCGGCTGAACACCAGCAGTGCGGATCGTCGCCTTGTTCAGCAGGTTGTCGCGCATCATATGCGTCCGGGGCAGCTCAGCACCGATACGGTTACACAGCGGGCGGTCCGGCGCTACTTTGTTGATCTGGGACCAACGGGTATCCTGGTAGCGCTGATCTCCCTCGCGGACCACCTGGCGATGCGCGGCCCGCAACCGCTGACCGAGCACTGGTATCGCCACCTTGCTACAGTGCGTCTGCTGCTCACACGCTATATTCGTGAGCGCGAACAGCTTCTCCCTCCGCGCCTGCTGCAAACCGAGGAGTTGATGCGCCGCCTCAATCTCCCCCCAGGACCTCTGGTTGGGCAACTCCTCGAAGCTATCTCTGAGGCGCAGGCTGAAGGGCGCATCGCCTCGAAGGAGGACGCGTTGTGGTTTGCCGAGGAGTATCTGCAAAAGAAGTCGGACCGGTAGAGATCTAGTATATCAAACAGAAACGATATATCCCAGTATCTAACACTACAAAAAATCCGAGGGAAAATGGTTGTAATTTGCTTTCGCTATGCTATACTCTTATTCAATACATCTCTAATTCTAAATCATAGCTTCTATAAAATTGCAGCTTTGCTGCTAAGGAGAGAGAGAGATGGGAGATTTAACTGTTTCTACCGTCACGCTCCGTGAAAAGGCCAATCTGATTCGTACATTACTTGAAGAGAGTAAAATGAATCATCAATACCTCTGGTCGCAGATCTCTGCACAGGTCGCCATGCTCCCACGTGACATCGCCGCCACTCATTTTCACGCCAATCATCCCTGGAACACAGCTATCGGAAATCACTACGAAAACTACCATCAGATAGCAAGCAATATGCATACAGCAGCAGATGAATACCAACAAAGTGACCAGGATGTGGCTACATCTTTTGAGTGAAAGCGCCTGTTTTATCTTTCACTCCTTTATAGATTAACACCAATACATGCTCGTGATTTTTTACATCCGATAATTCTCATGTAAGCTCTTGTGATAAAAAGGAGACATGATGTCTCTCTTCGATAGTATTGCAAACGCTATTGGACATACCGTAGATAGTCTGGCTGCTACCGTAGGTGCAGATGTCAGCGTGTTAGAAAGTGTCGTCAACGATCTCTCAGGCAATGGCGTTGATGTTTTCTCGACTGCCGCCAGAATGGGGCTTTCCGTAACCGGGCTTCTATCTGGCATCATCAGCCTGATGGGTAGCGATCCACATCATTTGCTGCTTGAGCGGCTGACAGGGCCGGTGAAAAAGCTGGATGGTTCGCTCTCGCAGCTCTCTCAACACTGGACACAAGTCGCCAATCTGCACCAAACGACAGCAGAGTCAATTGACGCGCACATGCAAGAGCTGTTTCAGAACAGCGACTCCTTCTCCTACACAGGTTCGGCTGCGGATACGCTTAAAGAGACGCATCAAGACTACCATAAGCACTTCACTGATCTGGTGGAACATGCACAGACGCAACAGATACGACACGCAACACTCCAGGGGTACACGAGCCACTACCTGAGCCAGATGCCCGGTAAAGTCAATAGCCTCTCTGCTCCAATGGCGGCGTTGGCTGTGCTTGGCTTTAATTCAGCATCCGCCTTCCTCTCCGCTCCCGCCGAGGTAATTGACCCCGAATTCATCAAACAAGTGGAGGAGACTGCGCAAAACGCCTGGAACAATTCAGAGGATGTTCTCCCTGGACCAGAAGATCCTATCTGGGATTTTCTGGTGCTGTGCGCCGCCGTCCTGTTTCTCTTCGCGGGAATCATGTTGCTCATCAACTGGCTTTGGGATGGTATTTCTCAGTTTTTCAACGGACAAAAGAGCACAACGCCACCACAGCCAAAACCGAAACCCAAACCTAACAGTGGACAACCCAAAAATAGTCTCACCACCGAACAGGAAAAACTGGCGAACAAGCTCTATAATGACTACAAAGGCACTGGCCTTTCGCTCGACGATATTCGCGCCATCATCGCCGCGAACCCCAACCTGAGTGAATCGCAACTGCGCAAGCTCCTGGATCGTTATCGAGATGTCATCACAAAACATCCCAACCTTGTCAAAAAGGCTGGAGCACTGGCTGTCTTCCAACAGTTTATCGCCCTATCTGCCTATGATCCAGCTCATGGAGGTGATTACACAGCTAAAAAACCTTGCGTGGAAAGCAACCTGGACAAGGGAATAGATGAAGCCATAGTGGAACTAGGTGCGATGGAGATGGGTTTGGTTGATGGACCGATGACACCATCAACTAATCGTGATTATGAGGCAACCGACTCGCATGGACAGAAGTGGGATGTTAAGTCACCTCGATCTACAACACCAAATGGACAACCTATCTTTGATGCAGATAAGATTGTAGACGGGATGCAAAAGGACTTTGCCAAAGGCGAGAAGATTATTCTTGATGATAGCAATATCACACCAAAGGAGATACAGGAGCTGTATGAGCGGCTTAAATCCAAAGGACAAGATGGTGATGTTATATGGTGGCCAAACACTCCTACGTTGACTCCGTAAAATGATTGATTAATTAGTAGAGAAGAAAAATTATATATACGTATTGTGGCTAAAAGCAATACAAAACAAACAAAAGATAGAGGAGATACTTATGATTAGAATAATTCCTTCAGACATACTGACAAGCATTAAAGAGCATGAGCGTTGGGTAAAGAGCTTTAGAAAAGAAGGCAAACAATTTCTTCCACAAAATGTCGATCTCAGTGATTTAGATCTTTCAGGCTATGATCTCTCAAATTCAGACCTATCAGCAATTTCTCTTGATAGATCACACCTTTATAGAACTGACTTGCGTAATACGTATTTATATAAATCTTCGTTTGTTCAAGCGATAATGGATGACGCTATATTAATTCAGGTAGAGGCTACCAATGCCAACTTCTCCACAGCAAGCTTACGAAGAGTACAAGCAGTAAGTGCCGAACTTTATGAGGCCAATTTGTCTAATTCTAATTTGGAAGAAAGCGACCTTTTCGACGCTGATTTACAGAAGGCAAACCTGGAAGGTGCTAACTTTACTCGTGCCAATTTGCGCGGCACATATCTTGTCAAAGCTCGTCTTGCATATGCTATCTTCACGGGTGCGCAGGTTCAAGGTGCAACCTTTACGGATGCAACCAACATCGAGACCGTTGAGGTCGAATGGCTTGACATTGGCAGTGAAGAAACTCCCCAACGCATCGAGGGCGAACAGGCAAAAGCGTGGTTGCGAGACGCAGTGAGAAAGTGAGTTAATGCAACCGGTTGGACTTATCACAAGCAAAGTATTCTCGCTTTCGCTCTCTTGAGCGAGATAAGTGAGCTTCCTATGTGATTTTGTTGCAGGTTGGCAAAAAGGCATAGCTGGTTGACAACATCTGTCCCATGACGTACCATTACAACGGCGATAGATGTAAGGGCGGCACGGTGTGTTCGCCCTTTGCCATTGCGGAGAGAAGTTGTGAAGAGTATAGCGATATTCTACCAGGGACGCAAGGCGGATACTCCCCGCTTTGCCGCCCAGCTCGCACCAACGCTTGAGAAGCAGGGCTTTAAGGTCCGTACACTGGATATTCGTGAAGAAGATCAGGAATGTGCTGCCGCAGATCTTGAGGGCTATGATGTTGTCCTCGTGCTGGGTGGTGATGGGACGATTGTGCATGCGGCACGCCTCTTCGCCTGTGCCGGCACCCCTCTCGTTGGCATTGATTTCGGACGCGTCGGCTTCCTGACCGAACTCAAACCTGCCGAGGTCGCGACACATCTCCAATACTATCTCAATGGTGACAGTTCGGTCTGGGTTGACGAGCGCACGATGCTGCATGCAGAACTACAGCAGGACGGAAAGAGCGAGGAATTTCTGGCGCTGAACGATATCGTTATCGCACGAGGCACCTGGCCGCGCGTGGTCCAGGTACGCGTCTGGGTCGATGATTTCTACTATAATACCAGCTATGCAGACGGCATGATTATCTCGACAGCCACCGGTTCCACAGCGTATAATATGGCTGTAGGAGGTCCGCTTCTCCATCCGCACGTCCAGAGTATCGTCCTGACGCCTATCGCGGCTCACCTGGCATCTGATCGCTCGCTCATTCTGCATCCCGAGGTCAGGCTCAAGCTGCAAATCTTTACAGACTCGCAAAACGGCGTCTTCTCAGCCGATGGACAGTTGAATCGCGAAGTAAAGGATGGCGCGATTATTACAGTACAAAGAAGCAACCACACGACCCGTTTCCTACGACGAAGACCACCAACGTACTTTTACCAGATCATTAATGCGAAGTTGAGAACCGATAGCACTCACGAGAGCTCGCCAGCTTAAATAATTATGCTACTTGAGTTAACGATCAAAGATTTTGCCATCATCGACTCCCTGAACCTGAGCCTCAATCGTCATTTCAACGTATTTACTGGCGAGACGGGCGCGGGCAAGTCGATTATCATCGACGCAGTCAATGCGCTGCTCGGTGGGAAGATCGGCGCGGAATTCGTTCGTGCCGGCAGTGAGCGCGCCTCTGTCGAAGGCGTCTTCTCCCTCGATGCCCTCCCACCTGTTTCCGATGATTGGCAAGCGTTCGACGCAGCAGCCGAAGCCACGTCCAACGGCGCAACTACTCTCCTCGATATCTTTGAGCATGCTGAACACGCAGAGCGACCTGCACAGCCAGACTCCGACAGCGCCGATGCACGCGTCGCACTCGCCAGCCTGCTCGCTCAGTACGATATTACCCCCGAAGATGGGCAGCTTATCCTGGCGCGTGATATCTTCCGCTCTGGTCGCACCGTGGCACGCATCAATGGGCGAGCTTATTCGCAGCAGGTGCTGCAGCAGGTGGCAAGCTGGCTGGTGGATATTCACGGCCAGAGCGAACATATCAGCCTGTTGCGTACAGAGCAGCATATCAACTTCCTGGACCGCTATGCCGAGACGCTTCCTATACGCGATGAGCTTGGCAAGAAGGTTGCGGAGTGGCGTGAGGCGCGCAAGAGACTGCACGCGCTACAACAGAATATTCGCGAACAGGAACGCCGCGCCGAGTTTCTCCGCTTCGAGCTGGAGGAGATTGAGAAGGCTGACCTCCATCCCGGCGAGATCGAAGAGCTGGAGGAGGAGCGCAAGGTGTTGAGCAACGCCGAACGCTTGCGCGAACTGTGTACGCTGATCTACGGTTCGATCAGCGGCTCCGACTCCGGTGGCGACGAGTTCAAGCCCGCCCTCGATCAGCTTCGCATTGCACAGCGCAGCCTGAGCGAGCTGGTGCGGCTCGACAAAAACATGGAAGAGTACGAGAACACGCTCGCCGAGGCCGTCTACCAGCTTGAAGATGTCGCGACCGCTGTCAGCAGCTATGAGTCAGATATCGAGGACAACCCGCGCCGCTTGATGGAGATCGAGGAGCGGCTGGACCTGATCACCAAACTCAAACGCAAGTATGGCGCTACGATTGAGGAGATTCTGGAGTACGCAGAGAAAGGGCAGGCCGAACTTGAAACCATTGAGAACCGCGATGAGCTGATCGCGAAGCTGCAACAGCAGGATGGCAAGTTCCGTAGCGAGATCGGCATCATCGCGCAGAAGCTTTCGCTGCGTCGCCAGGAAGCCGCCGTGCACCTCGCCAGAGCGATGGAGGAGCAGTTAAACGACCTGAACATGCGCCGCGCCCGCTTTCAGGTCGAAATCACCCAGGTTCCCGATCAGGAGGGTGTGCCCGCACGTCTGCATGACCAGGCTGAGGAGTTCTACGCCTGCGATCTCACTGGTATTGACCGCGTCCAATTCCTGATCGCCCCCAATCCGGGCGAACCGTTCAAGCCGCTCACCAAAATTGCCTCCGGTGGTGAAACATCACGCCTGATGCTGGCCCTGAAAACGATTCTTGCCCATGCCGATGCCACCCCAACGCTGATCTTCGACGAGATCGACACCGGTATCAGTGGACGCAGTGGGCAGGTCGTTGGAGAGAAGCTCTGGCAACTCACGCGCAACCACCAGGTAATCTGCATCACCCACCTGCCACAGATCGCAGCATTTGCTGACACACATTACAATGTCAGTAAGCAGGTATTCGATAATCGCACCATGACGATTGTCACTGAGATGCGCCCGGAGCAGCGTGTACGCGAGATTGCGCATATCATGGGCGGCAACGCTAGCGAGGTCGCCATGAAGAATGCGGAGGAGATGCTTGCGCGCTCCCATCTCTGGAAGGAGAACTGGTTACGTAGCCATTCAAGGGCAAGCGCGAGCACCGCGTCGTGATGGGGTGGGAGAAAAGGCAATGAATTGCGGTGGGGCGATAAATCGGGTCCCTATTTTCGCCCAATCAATTGGGGGTGACGAGTTGGCGCTCGTGTTTGTGTCTCCGAGGATAGGGGACGAGAATAGGATGGAGCGGATCAGGCATACGACTGTTATTTCACAATGTACCCCGAAAATTCATCGCAATTCATTGCCCGTGAAATAGGGACCCGATTCATCGCGTCCGTTGCGATTCATCGCGTCCGTTGCGATTCATCGCAACATGTGACACACAACACTCGAAATAATTTCTAAAACTCCATTATCCCGTCCACCGCATAACACAGGAGAAGGGTAAAAGCTGATGCCATCCATTGCAATCATAGGCGCAGGGTGTAGTGGCCTCGCAGCAGCACATACGTTGCGAGATGCAGGGTATACGGTTGTGCTCTTTGAGAAGAGCGCAGGAGTCGGTGGTCGGGCAGCGACACGCAAAAGGGATGGCTTCATCTACGACCACGGTGCACAGTACATCAAACAGGGCTCGCCCGCTAGCGTTGCGCTGGTTACCGAACGCTTCCGTGCCCCCGATCTGCTCGATATTGCAAAACCCGTCTGGACCTTCGATTCCTCAGGCAAGATTCAGGAGGGGAATTCACAGCAGAATGCTGAGCCAAAATGGAGCTATCGTGGCGGCCTGGTTACACTGGGTCAGCGCATGGCGCAAGACCTCGACGTGCAGCTCACAACACGTGTTGAGCGCATCGTGCGGCACTCGCCTGGCTGGGCACTCTTCTCCGAAACAGGACAACAGCTTGGCAACTTCGATACCGTGCTCATCACGATTCCTGCCCCACAGGGGAGCGACTTGATCAAAGGCAGTAGACTTGATCCGGCGCTGCAAAGGAGCATTCTGACGTCTCTCGGTACGGCCGCATATAACCCACTGCTCTCGGTCATGCTTGGCTACGCAACGCGTCCGCAGACGCGTCCGTACTATGCCCTCGTCAATACCGACAAGAAGCATCCGATCTCCTGGCTCGCCTGGGAACACGAAAAGGCACCTGAACGCGTCCCCGCAAACGCTGGCCTTTTGATCGCACAGATGGCACCATTCTACAGCGCCGACCATAGCAACACCCCCGACGAGCTTATCGTTCGAGATGTTGCGCAGCAGGTTGCCGCCCTTCTCGATGAAGACCTGCCCACCCCCACCTTCTCCGACCTGAAACGCTGGCGCTACGCCCTCCCCTCTGCAAAAGCGGACGCCAACGCGCTCAACACCCTGACGATCCCCGCCGGACTCGCCTTCTGCGGTGACGCCTTCGTCGGTGGCCGCGTCCACCTTGCACTAGAGCATGGGATGGACGTGGCACAACAAATACTATCGACCTTTCATTAATTCCATTTATCAGGTCCTATAGGGAACCAGCATACCCGATTCTCCTATATACTTTACAGCTTACCCATGCATGGCTTATAATCTTGCATGTATCTGATATTCACGAGGCAGGTTTTCTGAGCAGTGAGCAGACCGGAAAAAGTGCTGACTGTCCCGCACTATGTAAAGGTGTCATGGCTACCAATAATGGATAGCGTGTAAAAGCCTGCATGCTGAGTTGCTGCTATATATGGTATAGCGATTGATAGATCAGGAGAAACATACAACATGGAGAACGGTACGTCACGGAAATTTCCCTTTCTTAACCGTCGTAAATTCATCGTCAAAGGCTCAGTAGTAGCAGGCGCTCTAAGCCTTATATCTGGCGCAGGCGTAACTGCCGCGATTCGTTCGGGTAACAATGCTCATGCCGAAGGAAGCGATCCTTCTGCAACACCAACCGATTCCTCGACAGGGTTCGTCCTTCCACCCCTGGGCTACAATTATAATGCGTTAGAGCCATATATTGATGAGCTCACCATGCATTTGCACCATGATAAGCATCATGCTACATACGTCACCAATCTCAATACAGCACTTAAAGACAGCCCTTTTCTTTCATCGCCTATCGAAGAAGTGCTTCGCCGTCTGAACGAAATACCTGAGGATATTCGTACAACAGTACGTAACAATGGTGGTGGGCACTATAACCACACTCTCTTCTGGGAATCCATGAAACCGGGTGGCTGTAAAACGCCTGTTGGTGATTTAGCGAATGCCATTAACAGCACATTTAATTCCTTCGATGCCTTCAAAACGGCCTTCAACGAAGCTGGCACAAAACGTTTCGGCTCCGGCTGGGCCTGGCTTGCTCTTGACAAGAGTGGCAAATTGTTGATAACTTCGACGGCTAATCAGGATACTCCTCTTTTAGAGGACCAGATTGCTCTTCTCGGCAACGATGTCTGGGAACACGCTTATTATCTCAGCTATCAAAATCGCCGCGCCGACTACCTGACCGCGTGGTGGAATGTCGTCAACTGGAATGTCGTTGCACAGCGTTATGCAGATGCCCTACAATCTCTCTAAACAATCTCCGTTTCTAAATACATTGATACACGCGTCACCCCCAACTTCTGCAATAGAGGTTGGGGGTGACGCGTAATTTCTTATTTAACCCTCGCATTTTCACTATAGGAGAAGATGGAATACAATAGGTCTATATATTCCTCACAAAATTTATGAAAAATAAGGAGATAGTGCATCGGACAGATGACACATCTGATAGAGTTACACGCACAAAACAATCAACTGACCTCCTTACCAGAAGCGATTGGAGATATGATAAGGCTAAAGAAGCTTGACTTGTCTGGGAATCAACTGAGCGCGCTTCCCGAAGGTATTGGTAAGTTAGCGAAGCTTCATTCTCTAGATCTGAGAAACAACAAACTGGCTTCTCTTGGCTCCTCTATTGACGGACTACAAAGCCTCACATTTCTAGACCTACGAGCAAACAAACTCACAACGTTGCCGCTAGAGATTGGCATATTGACAAAGCTAGAGAAGTTAGATCTGCGCTGGAATAAGCTTTTCATCATTCCTGAGACTATAAAAAGGCTTGAGAAGCAAGATTGCATCATATTTAGATAGGAACCGGAAAGAGTGGAATAGACAAACCACAATTTAATATACTACTATAATAAGGCAGGAATAT
>DAOUDD010000243.1:0-10514 GCA_034431765.1 Ktedonobacteraceae bacterium
TATTTATGCCCTTGAGGTGTCGGGCTGGGTCCAGTGGGAGTGGGAAAAGGCGACACCGTGCTAGTGGGCACAATCGGTGGCGTAGCAACTACTGTTGATGTTGCCGGAACCGTTGGAGTAGGAGTTGCTGCCGGTTGCGTCGGTGCTGGAGGAGGTGTCCGTACTGGCGAAGGTGCTGTCGGTGGAGGAGAATCCGTGCCGCCTGCTGGCATCACTGGTTGCTCTGTTGGAACAGTTGGGACGGTGTTATCCGTGCTATCGCCGTCAGGTGTAGGTGTGCTGGTGACAGGCGTGGAAGTAGGTGTCGTAGTGGCTGTTGGGGAAGGCGTTGCTGTGCTGGCCGTTTTGTGCACATCCTCTGAGTTGGTGGAGGTGGAGATAGCGGGCTGTGAATCCGAGCGATCTGGATGGAGAGCCAAGTTCACACCGCTTGCCACTGTCAGGATAGCTGCAAGTGATAGCAGAAAGAGGATAGCACATGCGCAAAGAATTGCGATACGCCTATCGTGATTCTGCTGTTTGAACCATTCTAATACATTTATCCCACCGGATTGGCGTGGAGAAAATCTCCCTGAGGATGTGAGCGTGTGCGTGCGGCGCAGTGCCGCAAGGCGCTCCTGCTGCGAGGATAGCGCTTCATTATCTGGTTGTAGCGGCGAATTGAAGATAGCTGACTGGTTCAGAAAGCGACTCAGCTTAGCAGGAGGAGCAGACTGGTTTAACTGGTTAGGAAGCGTTGTGGAGAAAGATGACGAGGGAAATTCCTGTTGCTGTTCTCTAGGAGGGAAACTGGATTGAGAAAGTGGACGTGTGAATCGGGTAGGTGGCTTGCCTTGTGGTGATGAAGAGGGCGTGTTTCCTCCTGGTAAATTTCCGTACATAACGATATCCCTTCTGGCCGTAAATAAGTATATGTGCTCGTTTGTAATGACGACTCAGAGAGCGCTTTATAACAGCCCGGGAGCATAAGGGAAAAAGTGCTCAAACGAACATCTCTCTGTTTCTACACGGCTATTTATAGAAAAGCAGAGCTTCTTCCTGCTCCCTTGCTTTTCAAATGAACACCTTTCACCTGGCGATTCGCGGAATTGAGGGAACAGTACTGTCCCTTTTCCTTACAAATTGAGGAGCAGCTCTGGTAGCTTCCTCCGTAACAATTTCCCTGCCGAGTTGCAAGGTAACTGTTCGACGTTCGCT
Source organism: Ktedonobacteraceae bacterium (assembly GCA_034431765.1). Lineage (GTDB taxonomy): Bacteria > Chloroflexota > Ktedonobacteria > Ktedonobacterales > Ktedonobacteraceae > DASYAN01. Next base: position 1,198 of record DAOUDD010000243.1, read on the forward strand.
GTTACGTCGTAGATCACCCTGGGAAGCTTATAGCGAGTCAGGTAGGAAGCCGCGTGTTGTAGCAAGTCCTCACTGCTTGCTAGCTTGTCAGGATGGAGGCGCACGAAGGCGACCGGTACCTGCCCCCATTGGGGATCGGGCTGAGCACAGACACCAGCTTCGGCAACGGCGGGATGAGCGAGCAGGATCGCCTCAATCTCAGCCGGGTAAATGTTCTCCCCACCCGAAATAATCAGGTCGCTACGTCGATCAAGCACATACAGGTAGCCTTCCTCATCAAGGTAGCCGATATCGCCAGTCGAGAACCAGCCATCCTGAAAGACTTGAGCCGTTGCCTCTGGCAAATTGTCATAGCCAGGGGAGATGCTGGGTCCTTTGAGATGGATAGTGCCCGCTTCACCTGGCTGAGCCAGACGGTTCTCATCCATGATACGTAGTTGGAGGTGCGCTAACGGACGACCAGCCGAACCAGTCTTACGTAGAGCATCGGCTGGTGCAAGTGTAACTGCCTGCGAGCAGGACTCGGTCAGACCGTATGTTTGAACGACGGGAATAGCACGTGCCGCGCAGTCTTCGAGCAATGGGCGTGGTGCAGGACCACCGCCAAGCAGCACACAACGGAGTGTATCAGGATAGCGATTGAGTGTTCCTTCCTGCTGTGCCTGGTCCAACGCGTTGAGCATCCGTTGCAGCATCACAGCCACAACTGAGATAATCGTCACGTGCTCCTCTGCAATAGCTGTGTTGACTCGCTGCGCATCAAAGCGCTGCTGCAGCACAACGCGAATACCATAGATAACACTGCGGAAGAGAATGGAGAGTCCACCAACGTGGAAGAGGGGAAGGCAGGCGAGCCAGCAATCATTCGACGAGTGGCCGAGGTTGAGTGCGGAGCCAAGTGCATTCCACCACTGCATCCCGTAGGTAATAATAACCCCCTTCGGCTTACCTGTTGTGCCGGAGGTGTAGAGAATCGCCTGCGTCGCGTCGAGACTGATCAATGTATTGAGCGCGATATCTATTTCAGCATATCCGCGCAGAACAACGTCTCCCTGCTCTTCATCGTGCAGGAGCGTTGCGTGTTCGAGTGCTGATACACTCTGCACAAGCGTCGCGGCAAGACCCTCAAAATGCGTATCGCTGAGGAGGAAACTGGCGTGTACATCATGCAGTTGCCAGCGCAACTCTTCCTGCGTGAGACGGATATTTAAGGGAACGAGTATCGCATCCAGCTTTGTCAGCGCGTGGACGGTTACTACATAGGGGAGACCATTGTGTGCGAGGAGGGCGACACGACTTCCGGCATGTATACCCGCACCAGCTAGCTGGCGAGCGAGACGTGCAACCTGCCTTTCCAACTCGGCGAACGTCCAGCGTATCGTGCCACAGCAGATAGCATGGCTGGAAGGCATATTTTCGGCGCAACGCAACAGCCAGTTCGGTAGTTTTTCCGCTGTCATCACAATCTATCTCTTCTAGAACTAGAATGCCTATATCTTTCTAATGCCTGTCGATCCAATTGTACACCCAGGCCAGGAGCGTGAGGGACAGCTAGCATCCCATTATCGACTGCCAGCTTTTCAACGATGAGATCGTCCTCTAACATGTCCAGCGTTGCCAGTCCGCACTCCAGCGAAACATAGGGTGATGCAGAGGCAAGATGGAGCGTGCCTGCAATGCCGATGCCTGTCTCAATAGAGTTGGTGAGAACGCACTGTACCCCATACTGGCTTGCTAACGCAAGGATCTGCTGGCTCTCCAGCAGCCCGCCTGCAAGCTGTGGTTTGAGGATGAGAACATCAGCGGCTTCGGCAACGAGCAGGCGGTGAGTACTCTGGATGTCCAGAACCGCCTCGTCAGCAGCGATAGGCACTGGAACGAGGGCACGCAGTTTACGCATATCCTCAAGCTGCTCTCTCCGCAAGGGTTGCTCAACATACTGGATATCAAACTCAGCACAACGTGTCAGGATAGTATGTGCCTGCTGGAAACTCCACGCCTCATTCGCATCCAGCCGCAGATGTATTGCCGGCCCAATTGCCTGCCTGACGGCTGCAATACGTTGCAACTCATGAGAAATATTGTTACCCACTTTAAGCTTAATGCAACGAAAGCCAGTCTCATACACCTCTTGAGCGCGTGCAACCGTGGTCTCAAGCGAGGCTGCTCCAATAACAGCGTTAACAGGAACACTGGCACGTGGGTGGGGAACAACGGGCGCGATAAATCTGGCCCCTATTTCTCGGGCCATGAATGGCGGTTTGGAGGGGTGGTTTGTGTGTGAAAGTTCGTTGGATGTTTGGGTTGTGGTGAGGAGCATGCTCAGTGAGACTTGCCGTTGTTGAGCAAGCAGGTCGAGCAGTGCGAGTTCGAGACCGAAGCGTGTACAGGCAGGAATTGGAGCTGTTTGTTCGAGCAAGGAGAGTGCTGCGTCGAGTTGTTGCTTGTGTAGGGATTCGACAAGCGGTGGGAGAGCTGCGAGTGCTTCGCTGAGTGAGACGCCATCGAAGTCGGGAAGAGGCGCGATCTCTCCGTAGCCAGAAAGCCCATCTGTCGTAAGGATCTCAATGATGGCTCCCTCCCGGACAGGGAGAGAACCATGTGCCGTAGTGAAATTGTTGCGTAGTGGCACCTTATACGGGTGCCACCGTATGTGTTGAATCGTTATCAGTGTCTTTTCTCGCTAAACTACTCTACTCCGAAGGTCATCTCTCTTTCTATTCTAGCGAAAGAAAGCCAGGGGCTGCCATATATAACCTATGGCAAACGTGGGAACTTGGAGAAGTCGGGTTTGCGCTTCTCCAGAAACGCGTTTTTGCCCTCTTTTCCCTCTTCTGTCATGTAGTAGAGCATGGTGGCGTTGCCTGCAAGCTCTTGAATACCGGCCAGGCCGTCAGTATCGGCGTTGAAGGCTGATTTGAGGAAGCGGATCGCTATCGGACTCTTCTCAAGAATCTCGCGTGCCCACTGGACAGTCTCTTCCTCCAGTTGTGCCAGGGGGACGACTTTGTTGACCAGCCCCATGTCGAGCGCTTCCTGGGCGTCGTACTGCCGGCAGAGATACCAGATTTCGCGCGCCTTTTTGTGTCCAACGACACGCGCCATATACGTTGCACCCCAGCCAGCGTCGAAGCTGCCAACGCGTGGCCCTGTCTGACCGAAGCGAGCATTATCGGCAGCGATGGTCAGATCACAGAGCAATTGCAGGACGTTGCCACCTCCGATGGCATAGCCCGCAACCATCGCGATGACCGGTTTGGGCAGGTACTTGATGACCTTCTGCAATTCAAGCGCGTTGAGACGGGGCACACCATCCCCGCCAACGTAGCCGCCCTCGCCACGTACACGCTGATCCCCTCCTGAGCAGAAGGCTTTCTCTCCTTGACCGGTGAAGATGACGACGCCGATTTCCTGATCCTCACGACATCTGTTGAAGGCGTCAATAAGCTCGTTCAGCGTTTCGGGGCGAAAGGCGTTGCGCACTTCGGGACGGTTAATTGTGATTTTGCCGATTCCCTCGGCCTTCTCGAAAATAATGTCGGTGTAGTCGCACACTTTGTTCCATTCGATTGACATTGGTAAATCCCCTCTATATAGAAGTTGCGGTAGTCTCTTATTGTATTTATCTTAGCACCGCTGTGCAAAAATTGCGTACCACGGTGGCAAATTGCTCAGGTCGTTCCAGGTGTGGGGTATGGCCTGCGCCCGGTATAAGATGGAGGTGGGCCTGTGGAAGCCTCTGTGCCATCTCTTGAGCGATGGTGCTAAACTTTGTGTCGAGCGCTCCCGCGAGGAGGAGCACTGGCAGGTGCAGTTCTGGCAAGCGTTCGTAGAGGGATGGTTGAGCTCCCGTGCCGACTCCACGCAAGCTGTTTGCTAATCCTTGCGGGCAATTGTGCAGGCGTTGTGCGCGTTGTTCTTGATAGCGTTCGTTGGGCAGGTTGCGCTGGCTGGCAAACAGAGGCAGCCCTTCCCAGTAATGGATGAATGCCTCTACTCCCTCACGCTCGATACGTTCAGCCAACGCATTGTCGCTAGTGTGTCGTTCTGCTCGTTCTTGCTCCGTACGCAAACCAGGGGAAGCGCTCTCCAGTACGAGCGCGCGGAAGTAGCCGGAGAGCGCACTGTACAGAGCTATCCGTCCTCCCATCGAGTAGCCAAGCAGAATAGCCGCTCCTTGCGCAACCCCAAGTGTTTGCAGGATGGCGAGCAGATCATCTCGACAATGCTCTATACTGTAGCGTGCGGGATCGGCTGGTGCATCGGAACTTCCATGTCCCAGCAGGTCGAGTGCGAGAATACGCAAGCCTGGCAGGAGAAGAGCGGGGAGGAGGGCATGCCAACTACTCGCGCTCCCGGTAAAGCCGTGGAGCAAGACGAGCACAGGTTGTCCTGGCAAGCGTTGTCCGTACTCGACAACACCCATCTGAACATCATTGAGCATAATTCGTGTGCAGGTTGGTTCCTCGAAAGACACCAATAATCCCCCCCTTTCACTCACTCATACCCACAATAATTTATGAAAAGGTATGCTCTTGTATATTATTTCACTTCCTATAGTCTTTGCTGAAGCGCATTCTCGATCGCTTGCCACAGGTGGCGATGGAGCGTGACGTTGCTCTCTCGTTCAGTGCGCACTTCGAGTACGGAGAGTCCTCCTGACGTGATACTGTGTCCAACAGCCTCGCGGAATGTTTGCCAGTCTGGGAGACGTTGGAAGTGACCACCATATGCCTGGACGATAGGGACGAAGTCGAGGTCAATGGGCGTGCCGAATACGCTCTCAAAGTGCTCCGGGTAAGCGGCCTGGGGGAGAAATGAGAAGATGCCACCGCCATCGTTGTTCACCAGGATCACGGTCAGGTTCAACCTGTGCAGTTTTGCGGCGAGCAGGCCGTTCAGATCGTGGTAGAAGGAGAGGTCACCGATGACCAGGACGGTATGCTCATCCCGCTGCGAAGCTGCACTAATGCCCAGTGCAGTCGAAACAATTCCGTCGATCCCGTTTGCACCACGATTGCCGAGCAGGCGCATCTTCTTTTGCGTCTTCCAGAAAAAGGTGTCGAGGTCACGGATGGGCATGCTGTTGCCTGCGAAAAGCGTCGTGTTCTCCGGTAGCAGCTCGGCCAACTCACGGAAAACACGGCCCTCAAAGAGCGGCGAGAAATCCTGTAGCGTCGCCTGTAGCGTTTCCCTTGTGATCCTATCACTCTCCAACCAGGTAGAGAGCCATGCCGATGGAGAGCCCGACTTTGCACTATCTCTTCCCCCCACTAGAATCGTGTGCAGGTCGCGGCAGAAGGCGGCGGGTTGAGCGTGGATCATCTGCGAGGCGAGTTGCGTCGGCTCTTGCCACTCTCCGTTGCCGTCGATAACAATCTGGGGACAGGAGGCGTAGCGTTTCAGATAGAGGAGCAACGGTTTGGAAGTTGGCATTGCCCCAAAGCGCAGAACTACTTCTGGTTGCATGCATGACGAAAATGTCTCGCTACGCAAAAAGCCATCGTAAGCGGTCACAATAGCACTTTGATCGTCCTGACCCGTACGCAATTGCGACAGTGGATCAGCCAGGATAGGGTATCCAAGCTGTTGGGCCAGAGAGAGCAATGGCCCGCTGATCTCTGCATCGTCCTGTGCTCCTACAACGATCAGTCCGCGAGTTGTGCTGCTCAACTGTTCTGCAACTCGCTTGAGTGTTACCGATGCAGTTGAAGCAAGTGGCGCGTCATCAACCCCTATATAAGGGATATTATTGGGCCGGCCATACCACGCGGTGGGATCGCGTTGTTCCTCTGGAGGCAGTGATTGCTCAGGCAGCGCTGCTGGAGTGAGTGGTTCGCGTAGTGGGAAGTTAAGGTGAACGGGACCTGCTGGCACCGCCTGAGCAAGTGCGGCGGTACGGTCTGCAAGGGTGCGGATGTAACGCAGCGCAGAATTCGTCCCTTCAGGGAGTGCCACTTCCACAAACCACTTGACGTGTGTGCCGTAGAGACGATTCTGGTCGATGGCCTGCGGCGCGCCATTCTCGCGCAGTTCGTGCGGGCGATCAGCAGTCAGGACAAGCAACGGAATATGTGTGAGCTTTGCCTCAACAATTGCTGGAAAAAAGTTCGCCGCTGCCGTACCGGAGGTACAGAGCAGCGCTACTGGCTGGCGCAAACGCTTCGCCATGCCCAGTGCAAAGAAAGCCGCTGAACGTTCGTCAACATGCATCCATACTCGCAGCCCCGGATGCTGTGCGCTGACAAGTGCGAGCGGAGTTGAGCGAGAACCGGGACAGATCACAATATTTGTGCACCCTATGCGCTGCAACTCGTCAATAAACGCACCCACATACGCATACGTTGTATTGAGATGCTTGTCGATAGGAGAGAATTTTGCCATAGATCATACTCTTTCATCCAGTATTCCCGTTACCATCAGCAATTCATTACTCGGAGATAGGGACCCGATTGTATCGCGTCCGCCGCGATTCATCGCGAAACCATGATATACGTAATGATGTGCGAGAAATCTATTACCACGTCCGCCGCAATTTATCGCGACTACCCATCACCACGTAGACTCTGAAGCATTACCTGTAGCTTCAAACATGACTCAGTATATTCGCTCTCTGGATCGGAGTCGGCGACAATGCCACAGCCAGCGAAAAGTGTGGCCTTCTGCCCTTCAAGCAGAGCGGAACGGAGAGCTACCGCAAACTCTCCATCATTGTGCATACCAATCCAACCAATCGGGCCTGCATACCAGCCGCGATCTAGCCTTTCATTATCGCGGATGAGCGCGAGTGCACGCTCACGTGGGTAGCCACCCACGGCCGGTGTTGGATGTAGCTCTGCAAGCACATCGAGCAGGCTATATTCTGGCAACAACGTGCCTGTGATAGGCGTCTCCAGGTGTTGGATATTCCGCAGTTTGAGCAGGCGTGGTGTCTCAGCAACGGAGACGTGTGAGCAGAGAGCAGTTAGAGCACGCTCGATGGTGGTTACAACGACGCGATGCTCTCCCTGATTTTTCGCACTCCGCAGCAGTTCTTCGCCCAGATGTTGATCCCCAGTTTCATCCTTGCCACGCGGAGCTGAGCCAGCTAGAGCTACCGTCCCAATTTCTCCGTCGGCACCGTAAATCAGAGGTTCGGGCGTTGCACCCAGAAAGAAGCGCTCTCCCCGTTGCAGTGCAAAGATGCGAGCAGCAGGATAATTGTGTCTTAGTCGAGATAAAACTGTGAGAGGATCAAATTCACGCTGCTCGTTGATAACCTGTACCGCACGTGCCAGGACGACTTTTGCGAGTTCTTCTGATTGCAACATCCCTACTGCATCGCGCACCAATTGTTTCCACTCTTCTGCTGCTAAGAGATTGTGAATGACAAGCTGTTGCTCCTCTGTTGTCTCCAGGGAAGGAAGCGGTGTTTCCGCCAGTGCTGTCTGAAGCTGCTGCAACGAATTGGTCAACTCGGTCATAAGCAGCTCGATATCAGCATTGGGTTGGACCGGAGTATTCACGGTCAGCGTCGCGCGGTGTTCGTCGCGTTGGAGCAGTAGACGTGGCAGGACGAGCAAGCCATTGGGAAAGTTCTTCCAGAGATCAGTGTGGCGGCTTAGTGGATCGAAGGCAAAGCCACCGAACAGGATCGGCCCATCACTTATTGCTGGTGTAACATCTTTTGCCCTATCGACAACGATCTGTTTTTGTAGAGAGCGCCAGGACCGAGCCGCACGTGATACGCCAAGGATGCTCTGTGTTTCGAGCGCGTTGATGCTGCCCAGTCCTACGAGTGCTTTGTTTTCGGCTGGTCGCATCCAGAGAAAGCGTTCCCCGCGCAGAGATCGGTAGGCATTGAAGACGTGTAGAGGATCATACAGAGGAAAAGACAGCGTAAAGCTAGCAATCGCCTCGCGTTCGAGATGGAGCGCACGTTGTTGTGTTTGCTGGAGCAGAGAACGTAATTGTCGCGAGTCGTCGAGCAGGGTAGGAGAGGAGCGCATTAGCTGCGTGTCAGGAAAAACAATATCCATAAGCCTTCTCACACTATATCTTCATGAGTATTGGAATTAGCCAGGAGTGAGACAATGCCCGCATTGCATTGTCAAACGCGTGGGGCGACGTGTGGCGATGGTGAGAGTACCGCAAGCCAGAGCCATACCCGTCGTATTATAGCACGGCGAATCGAGGTGAACCACACAGGTTTTTCAACAGCAGCGCTATTTCATTAGATATGAAAGCACTTCTGTAGGCAGATGAGTTAGCTACTTCAGTGTTCTAGCCACAAGTAAGATGTGAGTAACTGTCAAAGAGTGATTTCAGATAATGAGGGAAGTCCTAGCAGCGCATCTTGACAAAACGCAAAGGAGTACGTACACTTGATATAGCAGGGCATTCTGCTTAGCAACGCATCCTACTCTACATTCAATTACGATTCCTTCAGTAAAGGACAGCAACATCATGGCGAGACGACAGTACGCAGAGCATTTCACTCAATGCCCTACCTCTGTTTGTCATGCCCATCTTGACCTTTCCATCTGGCTTCTTCCCATTTCCGCTATGCCTATGGTGTGTATTCCCGGTCAGGTGTCGCTGCCTTCTTTCGAGATACTCTTCAGGTTCACCGCTACGCGGTGACGCGTAAGAAGCAAAAAGAGAGGGGCGCAGGGACATCACCTGCGCCCCTCTCTTTTTGCTTCTCTTTTTTTCAGGAGGATGTCTATGTCAATTCTTGAGGTTGATGGCTTAACGAAAACATTCAGGAGCCGTGAGCGTGCGGCAGGGCTGGCGAGTAGCCTTCGCTCTTTTGTCTCGCCGCGCTATCGTGAACGCGAGGCTGTGCGGAAGGTGAGTTTCTCGCTTGATGCAGGTGAGGTGCTGGCTTTTATCGGTCCCAATGGCGCAGGAAAGTCTACAACAATCAAAATGCTGACAGGCATTCTCTATCCCTCCTGTGGGACAGCGCATGTACTTGGGCTGACTCCCTGGCGACAACGTCAGCAGCTTGCATATCGCATTGCTAGCCTGTTCGGGCAGCGCTCTCAGCTCTGGTACCACTTGCCGCCACAGGACACATTCGATCTGCTTGCGCACATCTACGAGCTTGATATGCCGGCGTACCGCAAGCGGCGCGATTGGCTGATCGAGGTGTTTGAGATCGCGGAATATATACGCACGCCGGCACGTAAGCTGAGTCTGGGTGAGCGCATGCGCTGCGAGTTGGCGGCGATACTCTTGCATAAGCCGGAGGTCGTCTTTCTGGACGAGCCAACGATTGGCCTGGACGTGATTGCCAAACAGCGCATTCGCGATCTGATCGGGCAATTGAACAG
>DAOUDD010000244.1:0-31385 GCA_034431765.1 Ktedonobacteraceae bacterium
CCATACCCTCCCAGTACCGAGTCGAGAATCGCCTGCGCGATCCTGCACTGGTAAGGATAAAGCGGCATGCCGAGCACCTGCGAGGCAAACGTGCCGATATCGAGGGGGAGCTGGCTCATCGGGTTTCCGAAATCGTAGGGGAGAGATGGAATGGGAGGAAGAGGAGGAAGGAGAGCGAGGACTCTCTCCTTAAAGAATACCAGAATGAGAACAGGAATTCAAGAGTCTAAAAATAGAACGCAGGGCTTTCCCATTCTCGATTGTATGTTCTCATCTGCGGCGCTTGCAGTGAAGATGGCCCATTATGAAGTTTAAAGAATTAACCAGATGAAGGTACACGCGAATATCATCCGCTTATTTTCTTAAATTTCATTAAGGGCTAAGATACATGAGTGAGCGAGAATGAGTGGAAGAGGTGAGTATGCGCACTGGTTCTGCTCATTATTTCTCCCTATATTCTTAGGAAAGGAGTAAGAAAAATCTTTAGGGAGAAATTATGATAAACAAGTATCCAAACAATAATCATAAGAAGCTTGTATCCCCCGCGCGGCGCAAGTTGCTACAAGTGGGAATTGCAGGAGGGGTAGGGGGAGCGCTGTTCGTAGCTGGGAGAGTTAGCGATTCCTGGTGGAGTTCCCTCTTCAAGCCTGCCCCTTCCCCCACTCTTTACACGTATGCTGGTCATCCCTCTGGCATAAGCTCAGTAGCCTGGTCCCCTGATGGTACACGCATTGCTTCAATTGGACGAGGGGATGACCGAACGATACAGATCTGGAATGCGAGCAATGGGCAGCATCTCTTAACGTATCGAGGTCATTCTGATGCTGGTAATCTTGCATGGTCTCCTGATAGTACACGTATTGCATCAGTAGGAAGTCCGTTTGCTATTAAGGTTCAGGTCTGGAATGCGAGCAATGGAGAGCAGCTCTGGATACACCAGGAGGACCTGGGACGGCCTCCTAATTATATGGTCGCGTGGTCTCCTGACGGACGGCAGATCGCAAGCGATGGAAATTCTGATAGTGGGTCGATTCAGATACGAAACGCGAGCGATGGTCAACCTTTCTTGAACTACGAAGGTCATCCATATGTATCGTCTCTTGCGTGGTCTCCTGACGGTACACGCATTGTTACTGGGGGCGTTGATCGTTCAGTTCAGGTCTGGAGAGCAGAAGGTCGGAAGATCTGGTTTTACGAGATAGCCGACGTGAAGAACGAGGACATCAATCATATAAATGCAGTAGCCTGGTCGCCTGATAGCGCATATGTTGCTTCAGGTGGAAGTTGCCCAATCATATTGTTCGCTAACAACGGTGGTGTGCAGCTCTGGGATGCCTCCACTGGAAAGAAGGGCCGGACCTACTGGGGACATGACCGGCGCTCTGATATTAGAGATGTAGCCTGGTCGCCCACTGGAAAATTGATCTCCTCAGCTGCAACAGACAAAACGGTTCAGGTGTGGGACCCAAGCAGCGGCAAAATGCTTCTGAATTATGGTGAGCATACTGATGAGTTACGATCAATCGCTTGGTCGCCCGATGGGACGCGCATTGTTTCCGGTGGTGATGATAAGCTAGTCCGAGTGTGGAAGGTAATTTGATGCTGCTTCAGCACAACGTTTGAACAGGAGAGAGGCAAGTCCTAATACACTTCACGTAATGTCGTTCCACGAGCGTCGGGAGAAAGTAGAACTGAACAGCGCATAGGGAGCGTGCTTGCCTCGCTCCTGCTCAGATTAAGAGCGAGGCAAGTACGCTCCCTACGCGTTCAACGGTTCGTATTATCAACCTGTGTTGCGCACGCCAGCGGCGATGCCGTTGATGGTGAGCAGGACAGCGTAGGTGAGGCGAGCGCGTTCACGTTGTTCGGGGGTTGCGTGCTCCTGATCGTGCTCAGCGAGTTGCAGGGGGCCACCGAGGGCGCGCAAACGGCGAAGCAGGACGACCTGAAAGTAGCTCAATGGGTCCACGTAAGGGTTGCGGCGGCGAATCGATTCCTGGAGCACGGGGGCGTTATCGAGCAGCTCTTTTCCCCCAACGATGGAGAGGACCATGAGGCGCGTGCGCTCGTACTCGCGCTGGATCTTGCGCGCGATATGTTCTCGGATCGCCTCGTCTTTAACCAGGGTGGCGTAGCTCTGTGCAATGTGCATATCGGCCTTGGAAAGAGTCATCTGCAAATTGTCGAGAAAGGCGCGCAGGAACGGCCACTGTTTGTAGAGCTGTTGCAGTTCGCTCAAGCGTTCGGGATTCTCCGCAACGTACGCTTCAAGCGCGCTTCCCACACCATACCAGCTTGGCAGAACATAGCGGCTCTGCATCCAGGAGAAGACCCAGGGGATAGCACGTAGTTCCTCAATTGTGCGATTTTGTGTGCGACGTGCCGGGCGTGAGCCGATATTGAGCCAGCCGATTTCGAGAATGGGCGTGGCCTCCTCAAAGAAGGTCAGGAACGCGGGATCTTGATAGATGAGTTGACGATAATGGCTGTGAGCGCTTGCTGATAACGCAGACATCATCTCTTCCCAACGCGCAGTGGGAGTGGGATGGACCTGTGTTTCGAGAATGTGTTCATCGGGGATGCTTGATTGCACAACGCCAGCCACAACCAGCTCCATGTTGCGCAGTGCGATCTCGTGCAAGCCGTACTTGAATGAGAGCATTTCGCCCTGCTCGGTGATACGCAGGCGTCCATGCACTGAGCCGGGGGGTTGCGCAAGAATCGCCTCGTGGATAGGTCCACCGCCGCGCCCGATAGCTCCGCCGCGTCCGTGGAAGATCGTGATGGGGATGGAATAGCGTGCGCTTAGCTCGGTCAGGCGGCGCTGTGCCTGGTAGAGTTCCCAGCTCGACGTGAGGATACCGCCATCCTTGCTGCTATCAGAGTAACCGAGCATGACATGCTGCTCGTGTGTGCCCTGTTCCAGATAGGAGCGATACACGGGTGAGGTAAAGGCCTGCTCTAAAATGGCGGTGCAGCTACGCAAGTCATCAATAGTCTCAAAGAGCGGCACAATGCGCAGATCAGAGATACCCACCTCTTTCAGGAAGAACTGCACTTCCAGCAGATCGCTCAGACCATGCGACATGCTAATGATATAGCAGGTGATTGCCCGTTTGCCATAGGTCTCGCGAGCGTAGCCAAGCGCCTGGAAGGTATCCAGGATGTGCTGCGTCGCCTCGCTCAGCTTTAGACCGGGGCGTGTAAGGATGCGTGGGTCGCAGAGCAGGTCCTGCAACAGATCCACCCTCTCCTCCTCGTTCAACTTCATATAGTCTTTTTGATGTAGACCCGTGACCTGGAGGAGTTCCGCGAGGGCCTGGGCATGGCGTTCGCTGTGCTGACGCACATCGAGGGCGGCGAAATAGAAGCCAAAGACTTCAACCTGGCGGATCAATTTTGCGAGAGAGCTGTGGGCAAGCGCACTCTCACCATCTGCAAGCAGACTGTTCCGAAGCAGATGAAGGTCCGCGAGGAGGTCTTCGACATGCGTGTAGGCAGGGGATGCAGGGGATGCGGGGGATGTGGGAGATGTGGAAGACTCTGGTGAGGATGGGATGGTGCGTGAGGAGAAGGTTCTGGGAATGGCAGGCGAAGCCTGCTGTGTGGAGAGCGTGGCCTCCAGACGTTTCCACATAAACGATAGCTTGGCACGATAGGGTTCCAGCGTGACCTGTCGTCCTAACTCGCGTGCGTACTCAGGCATGCAGAGCGCATCTTGTGCCAGGCTATGCTGTAGTTCGGGTGAGATAATGGAGTGGTCAGCCGATTGCGAATATTCTTTTGCCAGCGCCTCGATAGCGCTGCGATAGTGCGCGATGATATAACCGCGTTGCAGATGCAGTGCGTTCAGCATTGTCTCGGCGCTGACGAAGGGATTGCCATCCTGGTCGCCACCGATCCAGGAGCCGACGCGCAGGAAGGGCGGAACAGCTACATTCGGGTATACCTGGTGCAAAAGCTCTCCAAACTCGCTATAGAGATCGGCCAGAGCATCGTAGAGAATCTCGTCGAGATAATAGATGCCCATTTTGATCTCATCGAGTGGTTGTGGGCGCACGTGACGCACCACATCTGTGCGCCAGAGCAGGTCAACCGTTGCTTCGAGTTCACGCTGCCACTGCTGCCGCTCTCGGCTGGTCGTATGTTCCGCGATATCGTGCTGAGCCAGTAGATCGGTTATACGACGAGACTTGGTGATTAAGCTGCGCCGTGTCGCTTCAGTAGGATGGGCTGTGAAGACGAGTTCTATTGAGAGTTTGGAGAGTAACTGCTGCACCGTCTCCTCTGCCAGGCCATTGCGTTGGAGAAAGGAGATCAGAGCAGCGAGCGAGCCGCGTTGTGGAGAATTCTGTTCATCCAGCTCATGGATGCGGCGGCGACGAATGCGGTGGTATTGCTCTGCGGTATTGACCAGGTGAAAATAGACGGTAAAGGCGCGGATAACATCGATAGCGGTTTCGAGATCACAGTTGTTGACTATATGCGCGATCTCATCGCTCTGCTGGGCGATCTCTTTTGAGAGGTCGTAGCGTTCGTCATCTGTTGCTTGCGCGAGGCGCTGATTAGCGTCACGTAGCCCTTTGCAGGCATTGCGCAGGCGCTCAACCGTCTCGAAGACGAGCGAACCCTCCTGGCGCTGGATCGCCTGGCCCAACGCATTGCCGAGTGTGCGAACATCCTGACGTAGAGGAGCGTCTTTCTCGCGGCGGCTATCTTGCTCTGGCATATGTGTGCGTCCTTTCAAAAAACGACATATCGTTATGCCTATCTCTACCGGTACAGCGCTGAACCTTGTCCTATTTTATCATATCAATACAGCCAGAAACGACACTACGGAAGCTTGTTCCCTGATGCAAACGTTACTGTGTATTATGAGTCATCCCGAACTTGATAGCGTTGGCGAACGTGAGAGAATCCCCCCGCACTGAACGCCCTGGGGTGCTGTCCTCCCCATGACGGTAAACCGCGTGCGTTCCCCATTGGGGAGAGGAACTGGTTGGGTGGGCAAGGGGATCGAACGGCACCGCTGCGTTCCCCACAGCCCCAGATTCATCACCCAGGGGAGAGGTGGCATCTTCAGAGCGCCTGCCGGTCTGGGTTCCGGCATCTTTGCCCTTGCCTTCCTCCTTCACCAACGATATCGAAAATTCGGAATGAGTCATAAAGCGTCTAGCTGCACACATGCGCCAACAACAAGCTTTTTACAGGAGTTTAGACGCCAATGACGGTTGGCATCTCCCGCTCCAGTACCGTGATGGTATTTTGCACCTGCCCTTTTCGGCTGATGCGTAAGATATGCCGTTCGAGTTCTTGTTGCCGCACCATATACACAGTCACACGATAGCCCTCCTCTGTCACTGCAGCTTTAGGAGGTGCAAGAATGCCGCGATATTTCTCCTGAAGAACTGCTTTGACCTGTTCTTGTGCTGGTGTCAGCCTCGGCGCAAATCTGATTTCCTCTATGGATTTGACGAGATAGACCAGCACCGACAGATCGCGCGTCACCTCCAGAAACATCACAGCGTACCTGCTCGCCTCCTCAGCACTAGTAAGCTCCACCGGCTCAGCCCTCGCGAGCTCATCCAAAGCGTGTGGCGTGTTCTGTAGCCAATAATGAGGCTGCCTGGGAGCGAACCCCAGGTACAACAGAAGCGGCTTATAGGGTGCGTGATAAAGCAGCCGGTAGATGCGATAGCGCCGCAGAAATGGGGTTGGATAGATAGTGATCTCCGTGAAGGGATCGCTCAGGAGCGCGGCTCCCTGCGAGTCGTTGGCCTCAAGCAGTGCCTGTTGCACCTGCTGAATAGTTATATCTCTGCTCATTCGTTCTGCTCCTAATAGTTATATATCGGAGGGGACGCCGCTGTCCATGCAGCTCCCTACGCACCGTTTGTTCCAGTTTTCTGTGGACATGTGGCCTGACGTGAAATGTATTGGAGCTGGGTAGTGTCCTCATATATGTGTCCAATGAAAAGCGCATCAGCTTATTTTTGCAAACCTCTCTTCGCTCTCAGGACTTATTTGTCTTAAAAGAAAATGTGTGAATAAAAGAAATTATTCTAGTCATAGATTACCCAATTTTCCCTGGAGCTTGCAAGGGTTTTGTTGCGAGTATTACTAACGGTATGTATAAACCATAGGGGGTCTGCTGCAAAGTCGATGATTCAGGAGGAGGTTACTGCGAGAGGGATCCATCCGGGTATATGAAGGCTTTTCCAGAGTGACGTTTTTTGCCCAATTCGAGTGTGCACCCTTTCAGGCATCATAGAACGAGATGTTCTGCGCACAGATCTAGATTTGAAGGGGAAGAGGGAAGACAGCTCTGTTCTGACCGTGGACGGGACAGAGCTGTGCTCGCCGTTGTGTTTGTATTCTTTTTGTCAAGGTGTTTTCTGGTTATGTTTGAGTCGGGGAAAGGCTGTTACAGATATTTTGCACAAAGGAAAAAGATGAGGATGAGCATGAAATTTCAACAGAATCAATACTTCTTGAGCATGTTTCTACATTTCTTGAGCATGTTTTGAGGATTACTCTCTATGGAATTTGTGCAGAGTGTACAAAAGAATGTAGAAGGCTTCTGCTATTTTGTCAGTTCTCTTTGAGTCGCGCGATTTATATACTGTTCTTACTAGTAGTTTTATCTATAGAGAACGATAGTAGAGAAGAGCGAGCTTCTTGATACATCGTCTCGTAGTCCCCACAAGAGGATGTCATAGAGAGCAAAGAAGGTGCCTATGACCTCATCTTCAGCTATGAGAGCTATGTCATTGTGCAATGTCGCCAAATTGTGAGCGAGAGATAGAGAGAAGGAGATGACATGGCAGCTCAAGCATCCACTGATACCGGTATGAAACCGACTCTAGGGCTAACTGGAGTCACCATCAACGCTATGGCGCTGATCGCGCCCGGTGCATTCCTCTGGACCACCTTTGCGTCGCAGTCTGGTACAGGCGCGACAAGTATGTGGGCTTCCGTCTTGATTGCGACCATTATTGCTCTGCTGACAGCCGTTGCGTATGCCGCACTTGCGCGACGTTATCCTGAGGCAGGGACAGGAAGTTCGTACTACTTCGCGGAGGTTGCGCTCCTGCACAAGCAGGAGCATCGGCACTTCCGTTTTGCACGCCTGGCGAAGTTTCTGGTTGGCTGGGCCTCACACCTCTACTATTGGATCTATCCAGGCGTGATGGTTGCCTTTATGGGAAGCGTCCTGGCCTATCTGATTAGCTTCTTTATTCCAGATTTTGGTACGCCCGCACAGTTGATCACACTTTGTGTTGTTTTCTCGATAGTTGTTGGTGCCATCGCATATGTCGGTGTGACGGGTTCGACGATGGCAAACATCATCATCAACGCCATTCAGATTATCGCTCTGCTCGTCTTCTCGATTGTCGCTATCGTCTTCCGTTTGCAGCATCCCCAGTATAATTACACGCATCCGAATGCGTTAAGTGTGCTGGTACCGCACGATGCAAACGGTTTCATCTACCAGTCCACCATTGCAATTCTGCTGGTGGTGGGATTTGAGTCTGCCACCGCACTGGCGGCTGAGTCAAAGAATCCACAACGTGACATTCCGCGTGGTGTTATTCTGTCGCTTGTTATTCAAGCTGTCATTTTCTACTTTTTTGAGTACTTTGCGGCAAACTTTGTGATGGGAGATTTTTACAAGAGCGGCAAGTTGACAGGCTTTGATGCTGCGGCAGGCTCAATTGCGCCGATTGGTGATCTGGCAAAGATCTTCGGTGGTAGCTCGTTTGGGACAGCGTTTGCCGCGATTCTGGCGGTCTCAGTGGTCATTGCGCTGGTAGGTACAGCGCTCTCCTGTCTCAATACAGGTGTGCGTGTGACGTACGCGATGGGCAAGGATACAGAACTGCCGGCGGTTTTCGGCTTCCTGCATGGGCGCTTCCGTACACCACATGTCGGCGTTATCGTGCTGACAGTTGTCTCGGCGTTGATTGGTTCGTACGGCGTGTTGAGCGCGAATAATCTGGTGCAGATTGCAGTCATCTCGAACATCGGTACATTCATTCTGTATGGTTTGACTTGCATCGTGTGTATCATCTCCTTTGCCGGTATTCCGCGTCGAGGGGTGTTTAGCACGATTGTCGCACCTGTGCTGGGAGCGATTCTCAATATTGCCATGCTGATTGGAGTGGTTTACTTCGCGATTGTCGGTGGTGATCCTGGACGAACGAATGTGATTATCGCGGGCATCTTCTCGATTGCCTGGCTGGTGATAGGTTTTGTCTTCCTGTTCGGGCGTAAGCTAATGAAGGGGACGCCAATTCTGCATCCAGAGGACTATAAGGAGACGCGAACCGCTGGTGAGGTGCCGATTGGTGCTGGTGGGGATTAGTTGCAATGAATTGCAGGTGTGTAAGAAGCGGTTTTGAATAGTTATTAGTGCGTTTTGTGATTGTAGAAGGGCCTCTCTCCGAAAGGGTAGAGGTTCTTTTTGTGCTATTTATGGTAGTGTTGTGTTTTAGTGCCAGCAGAAAGGGGAAAGTTTGGGCGCTTTGTCCCTGGTGTCGCCAGTGCTTGCGTGCTATACTTGAGCGCATAGATGCCTACTGTCTGAAAATAAAGTAAAGAAGAAATTTGCAGATTTATGACAGCAGTGTACACACCGGGGGCACATATCGACCATTATGAGATCACTCGCCAGCTTGGTCATGGCGGGATGAGTCGTGTATACCTTGCACGTGATCAACAGAGCGGGCAGCAGGTTGTCCTGAAGTTTCCTAACGATGATTTGATAGGGAATGTTGGTGTCTATGAGCGTTATAAGCGTGAGGCAGAGATTGGCAACCGTATCAATCATCCGAATGTGCAGCGCTCGCTGAATATGGGTGAGAAGCGTAGTGATGAGTACCTGGTGATGGAGTATATTCAGGGGAAGAATCTACGCGAGGTGCTGGAGGAGCATCCAGGTCAGGCGTTGCCCGTTTCTGAAGCGCTGCGCATCGTGCGGCAGATATGTGATGCGTTGTCGTACTGTCATGAGCATGGTGTGTTTCATCGCGATATCAAGCCAGAGAATATTCTGGTGCAGGATGATGGGGTGATCAAGATCATTGATTTTGGGGTGGCTCTGCTTGAGGGGGCGCGGCGTGTGACGTGGCGTGGTTTGACGGGGACGGTGGGGACGCCAGATTATATGTCCCCGGAGCAGTTGAAGGGCGAGCGGGGCCTGGCGGGGTCTGATATCTATGCTGTTGGAGTCATTCTGTACGAGATGCTGTGTGGGCGTACTCCTTTTGATGGTGAGAATGTGTTTGCAGTCATGAATCAGCACATCACACAAGATCCTCCCTCTATCCTCGAATACAAGCCTGATCTCTCTCCTGAGCTAGCGACTGTAGTGATGAAAGCGATTCGACGCGATCCTGAGAAGCGCTACAAGTCGATGAACGAATTGCTGAATGCCTTGCAGCATCTTGATAATGTGAAGCCGGAACCATATCAGCCAGAGACAGCGAAACCGCATAATGTGCGGCAGCAGATTCTCCTGGCGGTATTAATCCTGATAGCCGTGTTGTTAGCGGTGATAGCGGTAGGGGTGCTGGCGCAACTGGTCCAGCATTGAAGAGGAGGGGGAGCGGGGATGTCCTAATAGAAAAACTCACCGATCTTTGAGATTATTGTATATTTTGCACAATGTAAAGCATGGAGCCTGGGATGGAGGTGGTGAGGAGTGTTGCGAAATAACACTTTTACTGGAAAACGAGAAAAAATCCCTCATATATACTGTTTTTATTCTAGATATGCTGTGTTTTTAATAAAAGGCAGGCAGGTGCGTCTCTTTAGTAGGGGTCGGGATCGGTGAAAATGTACTATTAGCGGGGGAGCAAGTGTAGGCATTTTCGCTATAGGTGTTGGCCTGGGTGTATGCTATACTCTGTGAAAAGTAAGTGGTAGTGTTGCCTCTTGACCCCAGGCCAGGTTACGTAATCTTAGGCGGAGACTGGTGCGGCCGACGCTAGCGTGCTGCGGTTTTCGAATAAGCAGTTAACTCTGCTATGAGGCAATGGGATGCGAAGGATTGCCTGGCAGCTTCAGTTTTGATCATATCAGTATTCAGTCTGTGCGAGGAAATAGACTGACCCCTCTTGAAATGTACTCAACCGACCAGAAACACGAGAGATACCCGAAGTATTCGAGAACACAGTGAATGACCTCGACGGCCAATGACCGTTCGTCGAATCCTCGGCCCCAGCGTTGGTGCCTCTAAGCATTGGGCAGATAGTCTTTTTTGGGAGAGCAATGCATGACGCACGAGCAGAAAGCGATCATCGACGCTGCGTGTAGACAATTTCCATTGTATGAGAGCCGCTGGGAGCATGATGCCTGCGGTACTGGTTTTCTTGCGAACATTTCTGGGCAGGCGACACACGAGGTCGTTCAGGCCAGTCTGGAGGCGTTAGCGCGGCTGACTCACCGGGGTGCTCAAGATGCAGATGCCCAGACAAACGACGGTGCTGGCATCCTGACGCAGATTCCCCGCGCATTGCTTATCGAGGAACTGGCAAAAAGAGATATTCTGCTTGCCGATCAGGAGAGATTGGCTGTAGGGATGATGTTCCTCCCCGCCGTACAACATGCGAGCAATCAGACATGCAGGCAGATTATTGAGCAGGTTGTGGTGGAGATGGGGTTGACGCTGCTCGGCTGGCGTGTGCCACCAATCGACTATAGTGTGCTTGGCACGCGTACACGGGAGACAGCACCAGAGATCGTGCAGATCTTGCTCTCATCTCCGAACTCGTTGAGCACTGTCCAGTACAACAAAGTGCTCTATCGTACGCAGCGCTTGATCGAGCATAGAGTGGCTGAGGCCCAGATTCACGACTGCTATGTCGTCTCATTATCAGCAACGACGATTGTGTATAAGGGGTTGCTCGCCCCAGATCAGTTGGCGCTGTTCTACCGCGATCTTGCAGACGAGCGCTATACGAGCGCAGTGGCAGTCTTTCATCAGCGCTACAGCACCAATACATTCCCCTCATGGCCCCTGGCTCAGCCGTTGCGCTTGCTTGCGCATAATGGTGAGATCAATACGATTCAGGGGAACCAGAACTGGATGCAGGCGCGCGAGGGGAAACTGATCTCACCGCTGTGGGAGGAGCAGATAGCAGATCTGCTGCCGATTATTCAGGTGCAGAGCAGCGACTCCGCACGGCTGGATAACGCGTTACAGCTTTTGAGCAATGCGGGCCGCGACGTGTTGCAAAGTATGCAAATGTTGATTCCCCCGGCCTGGGAGCATGATACCGAGATGAACGCCGCTGAGCGTGGCTGGTGTGAGTACCATGCGGGACTGCTTGAGCCATGGGATGGTCCAGCGGCGCTCGTCTTCAGCGATGGACAGGTAGTTGGTGCGGCCCTAGATCGCAATGGTTTGCGGCCCGCGCGCTATATGTTGACCACGCAGGGCATGCTGGTTGTCGCATCGGAGGCAGGTGTCTTATCGGTTGAACCGCAGTATATTGTCGAGAAGGGACGGCTGGGGCCAGGCGAGATGATCGCCGTGGACCTGGTGCAGGGGCGGCTGTTCCACGATGCAGAGATCAAGGCGCTGCTGGCCCAGCGTCAACCATATGAGCAGTGGGTGAAGGAGCATATGCTGCGGCTGGCCAATTTAGCGGCAGAAGAAGCGGGACACGAGGTACTGGATGCAGAAGTCCTGTTCGCTCGTCAGCAGCTCTTAGGGTATACACATGAGGATGTCGAGATGGTGCTCCGTCCCATGTTGCAAGATAACAAGGAACCGACGTGGAGCATGGGCGATGATGCGCCGCTAGCGGTACTATCGGGTCAGGCACGCTCATTCTACGACTACTTCCGGCAGCGCTTCGCCCAGGTGACGAATCCACCGATTGATCCACTGCGCGAACGGATCGTCATGTCTCTGGACACCTATATCGGGCCTAGTGGTAGCCTGTTAACGGAGGAGCCGGAGCACGCGCGGCTGGTACATTTAGAGACGCCACTGCTCACTGAGCGGCAGCTAGAGATTCTGAGTTCGCTGGAGGATGAGCGTTTCCGTGCTCGTACGCTTGATACCACCTTCGCAATTGCTGAAGGTGTGGGGGCGCTCGAAAGCACACTGAATCGGTTGGAGCAGGAGGCGGTAGCAGCGATTGAAGAGGGCGTCGGCCTGCTGATCCTCAGTGATCAGAACGCTAGCCTGCAGCGTGCCGCAATACCGATGGTGATCGCAGTGGGAGCGCTGCATCGCGCGCTGATCCGGCGCAGGCTGCGCACACAGGTATCACTGTTGTGCGAGACGGGAACGATCTGCGATATTCACCAGATCGCCGTGCTGCTCGGCTATGGAGCGGAAGTTGTCGTACCGACGCTCGCCCTTGCCAGCGTGCGTGCTCTGGCGGGTGAGCGCAAGTTGGAGCATCTGACACCCGAGCTGGCGGTGGAGCGCTACATCCATGTCGTTGAAGACGGTCTGCGCAAGATCATGGCGCGCATGGGCATCTCGACCATTCGCAATATCATCGGAGCCGGGCAGTTCGAGGTGGTGGGACTCGCGCCAGGTTTTGCCGAGCGCTGTTTCGCCGGCTCCGCCTTCCATCCAGGCAAGATTACATATGAGCATGTGGCCGAACAATTGATCAAGCATTGTGAGCGCTTGCAGCAGGAACCGGCGGTGATCGAGGGCAATGCCAAACGGCGCAAACTGGCAGATCTGGGACGCTATCGCTTCCGTAAGGACGCCGAGTATCACGCGTTCAATCCATTGATCGTGCGTGCATTGCAGAAGCTTGCGCAGAGTGGCAGTGAGAGCGATTATCAGCAGTTCACCTCGCTGGTCTACAACCGTCCTACCACAGCACTGCGCGATCTGCTCTCCTTTGTGCCGACAACAGGGATTCCACTGGATGAGGTCGAGTCGATGGAGTCGATTCGCGCACGCTTCGTCGTCTCTGCTATGTCGGTTGGTGCACTGAGTCCTGAGACGCATCAGACAATTGCCGCGGCGATGAATAGCATTGGTGCACGCAACAACACGGGCGAGGGCGGTGAAGATCCAGCCTGGTATAGCGAGACGCTGGAGGGGTATCCAGTCAGCAGTAAGATCAAGCAGGTCGCGTCGGGGCGCTTCGGCGTCACACCCGAGTACCTGATACGCGCGGAAGAGCTGGAGATCAAGATGGCGCAGGGATCGAAGCCAGGCGAGGGAGGACAATTGCCGCCGAGCAAGGTCACACCCTTTATCGCAAAGCTCAGACATACCGCGCCCGGCGTCTCGTTGATCTCGCCGCCGCCGCACCACGACATCTACAGCATCGAAGATATCGCGCAACTGATCTACGACCTGCACCAGATCAACCCGCAGGCGCGCGTCGGCGTCAAACTTGTCTCCACGATTGGCGTAGGCACAATCGCAGCCGGTGTCGCCAAAGCGCACGCCGATTATGTATTGATCAGTGGACACGATGGAGGCACCGGAGCCTCACCGATCCAATCGATCAAGCATGTCGGGATGCCGTGGGAGCGCGGGCTGGCCGAGACGCAGCAGGTACTCGTACGCAATGGTTTGAGGCAGTCGGTGCGTGTGCGCGTTGATGGTGGGTTCAAGACCGGGCGCGACGTACTGATCGGAGCCTTGTTGGGTGCGGAAGAGTTTGGCTTTGGCACCTCCGCTCTGGTTGCGCTCGGCTGTGACATGGCGCGACAATGTCACCTTAACACCTGCCCGGCAGGCATCGCCACACAGCGCGAAGACCTGCGCGCAAAATTCACTGGAAGGCCGCAATTCCTGATCAACTACCTCACGCTCGTTGCGGAAGAGGTACGCGGTTTACTCGCGCAGCTCGGCTTCCGGCGGCTGGAAGACGTGATCGGACGCGCGGACCTGCTGCGCTGCGAAGAGAACGTAGACGTAGATGTTTCAGCGCTGCTCATTGCCAAACCGGTAAGCTCATCGGGTGAACGGCGTGCCAGCGTTCCGGCCTCAGCGGTTGCTGAGAAACTGTTGCAGGACGCCGAGCCGGCTTTAGCCGGTGAGCGCAGCGTCATCACCCAGTACAGCATCGCCAACTATGACCGTTCGCTTGGTGCCAGCCTTGCAGGTGAGATTGCACGGCGCTACGGCAACAAGGGTCTGCCGGGAGTGAGTATCACCTGCAACTTCAACGGCTCGGCGGGCCAGAGCTTTGGCGCGTTCAACGTCTCCGGCATGCGGCTGATATTGACAGGCGAGGCTAACGACTATGTGTGCAAGAGCATGGCAGGCGGGCAGGTAATCATCGCACCTCCGGCAGACGTACCATTTGTCGCGCATAAGAATATTATTGTTGGAAATACAGTACTCTACGGAGCCACAGGTGGGCAGCTCTTCATCGCAGGGCGTGCAGGTGAGCGCTTCGCCGTGCGCAACAGCGGCGCGCTTACCGTCGTGGAGGGTGTTGGCGATCACGGGTGCGAGTATATGACTGGCGGCATGGTCGTTGTGCTGGGCGAGACAGGCCAGAACTTTGGCGCAGGCATGTCCTCCGGCGTTGCATATGTTCTGGACGTGGAGCAGCGCTTTCCACAATATTGCAATACCGAACTGGTCGATCTGCTGCGCATCGAGGATGGGCGAGAGCTGGCTGCGCTGCGCACCGTCATCGGCTGGCACGCACGCAAGACGCGTAGCAAGCATGCGGAAAGCATCCTGCGGGACTGGGAGGGTGTCAGCGGCTCCTTCTGGCGCGTCCTGCCAAGGGGTACCACCACCTCTGCCTGCGACTTTGTGGACGCGAACGAGTACGATGGCACGTTGCTGAGTGCGTTGCATTAGTGGGCGAGATGGGGAAGAGGTGTAGCATGTTATGGAGCCGGTGGATGCCCTTTCAATGTGCATTATTTGCATATTGACGGACATGTGTGGGGTAGATGGTGAGAGACAGGAGTCAGGTAGGGGTTGAGATATGTGTGTGAGGTAGATGTGGAGGAACATGCAACCAATTGCGGCGGACGCGACAGATGCATTTTAACAAATTAGTGCGAATATCAAAACATGCGACAAATCGCGGCGGACGCGATAGAATCGGGTCCCTATTCCACAGGCAATGAATTGCATAGAAGATTTTTTCGCCTTGTGATAGCGAGAGGGGAGGGCAATGGAGCCTTTCCCTCTCGTTTTTTGTCGATCAAAGCGTGTCACGTATGGTAGAGTTCTATGATGGAATGTTTGTGAGGAGTTGGCGAGCTTCTGCCTCATCGTTAAGCGTCATAAGCTGGCGAGAGACCTTATGCAGTTCCGCGATGGCGTTTGTGGAAGCTGTGTAGCGTTGCGCGGCCGCCAGCAGATGTGGGAAGCGTGCTAGTGTCAGGTCAATAATAGTGCTTTTCAACGTGTCGAGCTTGCCTTCTGTAAGTCCTTGAGCTTTGCCTTCGAGCCGTTCGCGTGTCACGAGTTCGATCACATCCAGGTTGGTCTGAATAAGTTCATCGTACTGATAGTGCATTTTGAGTTCCTCCCATATCTCTTGCTTGTCTTGCTCTCTCATCGTATGCGACCTCTTCAGAAATGTGGCGAAACGAGTCAAGTGGGGACCAAGCTGCGCCCTCGTTCGTTTCTGCGTTTGCCTGTCTTTAGTTTTTGGGGCGAGGTTTGTAGATGTTGAGGCCGATCTTGACTTCTTCGCGGCCTGGGACGGCGATGTTGCCTTCAGTGCTGGCGACGGTGATTGATTTGCCACTTGATGATGGACCAAAATCCTGTGATAGGTCAACGACGATAGTTAAAGTGTTGCCCTCAACGTGCATTTCGACATTCTTCATACTAACAAGCCCTTCCTTCTCTTTTTACTCGATGCTGATGATACGTTTTTCTTGTAGTCTGAGAAAAGCTAATCTCTCTCTGTTCATTATCTCAGGTAGAGAGCAAAAGCCAAAACCGGGTGAGAATGGGGGGGGAAAAGATAGCTATATGAGCGGAAATGGGAAAGCCAGAGGTGTCAGGAGAAGATGCTTTTGAAGAGAGCGAAGGACAGGTTGGGAGAAGCCAACCTATCCTTTGTTGCATTGAGCTGAGCTGGTGTATTACACTTGTACATTATACTTTGAGCGACGACGGCTGATTGAACCACCTTTACGCCCGGCGGCCTGGGCTTCTTCACTGGTCCACTTATGGGCTGTACCTAGTGCATGAGCAGCTTTTCCACCTTTGCTGGCAATTTCACGTTTCTTTTCGGGGCTCATTGAGGCAAAACCACGACCACGCCCTTTTTGTCCTTGCATTGTTCTACTCCTTCTCAGGGTGCGAAAGAGTGCGAGGCACCCTCTGACGACTTCAGGAGCCAGCTTTACAGGAGTGCTAGCCACCTGTCCCAACTCCTAACCTTACAACTTTTGTCCTTCTAGTACGTAACATGAGGTAAAGCGGATGTGCTGTATACCTCTATGTAAAACACGACTACTCTTGTCGTTTAGATACACATGAGACGCCTGAGATTTGCTTATCGGGTTGCTTCTTTGTGGAAATGTTTCCAGGTTTTGGGGGAAACTGGAGAATTTCTTTCGAGAAGCAGTGCCGAACGCTTGCTCTTCCTCTCACGTTTCTGCTTTATAGAGGAGAACTTGCGAACAAAATAGGCTCATATCTTATGCGCAAACCAACGCTCTTCGCAGAGCGAGCTTCGCTCAGGTTTTCGATAAGCAGTTATTTTACACTGGTACAGCAGCGATACAGGGTGCGTCCCCTCATGTCACCACGCACTGTCCCCTCTGAAACGGTGCGCATCGTTTGAACAGAGAAAGCATAACAGCTAAAGCGCTCAAGAACAAGTCATCAGTAAAAAGTTTCAGCGTTCTCTAATCTAAGCTCACCAGGTTCTAATAATAGTTCAGGTAATCTGCTTATTATCAAGCTCTGCCGGCGAGAGAGAAAAACTCCTCAATAGGATGGAAAGCTGTGCAGGGGACATAATTATGCGGAAGATGCCAAAGAAAGCAGAAAGGTGTTTCTCGCTCTTGTCCCAGTCAGGTGAAGAAGTGTTACGAAGGAGAGATAGGCTGCGTTACTCGTTTGACCAGGTCTGTCATATCGTCAACTGCAAACGGCTTTTCCATCAGCACGACGTGGAGTGTTTGCAATTGTTCGGTATCTACATAAGCGGCGGCTGTCATTAAAATGATGGGCAACTTTTGGAAGCGTGGATGGTGGCGCAAGTGCGTGATCACTTCGATGCCTGAGAGAGAGCTACTTAAGCGCCAATCTACAATCAACAGATCGAGTTCCAGAGAAGTATTTACCGCTTTTGTTACACCTAACTCTTCCAGAAAGAGATGCGGATCTGAGAAATCAGTCACTTTATACCCTTCATCCACCAGGATCAGGTGCAACATTTCCTGGATTGCCACATCATCTTCAAGCAGACCAACGTGCATAGGTCGTCCCCTTACTCTC
The DNA here is from genome assembly GCA_034431765.1 of Ktedonobacteraceae bacterium. GTDB lineage: Bacteria > Chloroflexota > Ktedonobacteria > Ktedonobacterales > Ktedonobacteraceae > DASYAN01. The sequence goes on from DAOUDD010000244.1 coordinate 17,423, forward strand.
TCAATTTAACTGGCTTACCTCTATCCTTTAATCTCGTTTGTGCCAGCACTCTCACCGACACTATAACAAACTCCCTGATATTTAGCAAGCATTTTTCAGGTGTAGCGCTAGCGCAGGATAATTCTTGCCCTTTGTATACTATTCTTAGAGGGTCAAAAAAAAGCAGAAAAGAGTAGTATTTCTCTTGAGGATTTTTGTTTATGAATATGCTGGTGGGGAAGACTCTTGGAGGGTATCGCCTGGTGCGGCTCATCGAGAGCGGGGGTATGGGTGACATCTACCTGGCACAGCATGCCCGTATTGGACGGAAAGTAGCGATTAAAGTTGTGTGTGGTGACCTGCGCGCGGTACCTAACACCCCGGAGGGCAAGCAAGCAGCCAAGCGTTTTGAGCGTGAGGCGAAAGCTGTCGCCGAATTGGAACATGAGCATATTTTACCGCTCTACCACTTTGGGGATGAGGTTCTTGATTCGGGGTGTGCTCCGGTGACCTACCTGGTGATGCCGTATCTTTCTGAGGGATCACTGTGGAACTGGCTGCAGAAGCGTACACAGCAGTTCGGCTTCGGCTGGCCGATCTCCGCGCAGGAGACGGGGTACTACCTGATGCAGGCGGCGTCGGCCCTGCAATATGCGCATGATCATGGCATTATTCACCGCGATATTAAGCCGACCAATTTTTTGATTCGTGTTGAACGAGGTCCCCTCAAAGGGGAACAACAGGCGCAGCTTGCGAAAATCTTTCCGCATGGCCGTCCACATCTCTTGCTCGCGGATTTCGGGTTGGCCGCGTTTTATCGCAGTGGGCGCTCGATGCATCGTTCCGTGGGCACACCGCTCTATATGGCACCCGAACAATTTGATGATCCCTCGCTGGCAACCTCTGTTCATGTTGGACCATCTGCTGATCAATATGCGTTAGCGGTGATGATGTATCAGCTTATGACGGGGCGTGCTGTCTTCGAGGGGACGGCGGCGCAGTTGCTGCACCATCATCATCACACACCACCAGATCCACCAAGCCTCTATAATCCAGCGCTTCCCAAGGGGCTGGACGATGTGTTTCTGCGTGCATTGGCAAAGAAGCCTGAGCAGCGTTTCTCTGGCATCCTTGCTTTTGCTCAGGCATACGACGCTGCTTTACGCGCAAACCGTACTGTTCACAGCATGCTAGCTGTACCTGAGCACAACGAGATGCGTCAACAGCGACAAGCAGGGCAGGGGCTGGAGTTGCATCAGCCCGGTCAGCCTGGTGCGACTCAGAAGCAGGTGCGGGCTGCACAACCCTTTGTACGTGTAGAGCACGCGGGTGCAGGTGAAAAGCAGCCTGATCAGAGCGTCTCAGTTGCCACGTTAGAGAAGCCGGTTGAGCAGAGGGCTGTGCCGGGCCGAGTACGCACGCTTCCAGAGCGTTTTACGCTGTTCTCGGCCATTCCGACGCTGAATGGGATTCAGAAGTCGATGTCAAGCCGGATGGTGCAATTTTCGCCCTTTGTTGCGTTGCTGCTGGTCACGCTGATCGTTCTACTGCTTATTGCTATTGCGCTGATCACGACGCTGTTGCTAATCTGGCATGGTCATTAGATTCCATACATTTCACAACCGAATCTCGCGTAGGGAGCGTGCTTGCCTCACTCTCGTCCGGGAGCGAGGCAAGCACATTTCCTCCTGGGTTATCATTCACGCTAAGTGAATTGTATTGGGCATTAGATTGGTGGCACGATTGGTAGGAGGATGTAGGAAGGATGTTCCGTATCGTGCAGGATTGTCTGGTGCGCGACGACACCCTCAGCATCGGTGCCAAAATCGTGGCCGGTGTTGGGATTGCGGTCCCAGCGCGGGAAGTTGCTGCTTGTAATGTCGAGACGGATGCGATGCCCACGCTTGAAGAGATTGCTCGTGGCCCAGAGATCGATCGTGTACTCGTACGCACGGCCAGGCTCGATCAGCGAGGGTTGTGCGCCGGAGGCGAAATCGCGATAGCGGGCGCGGATGATGCCATCCGTCAAGTTCTGAGCGTAGCCATCGGGATGTACGTCAACCAGGCGAGCAACAAAGTCGGTGTCAGGCGCGCTGGAAACCGCCCAGAGGTGAACAAAGATAGGACCGGTGACCTCAACATCCTCCTCTAAAGCGGGCGTTGTGTAGACCAGCACATCGGCTCGTCCCTCTGTCTCACGCTGATCAAGGACGCCAGCACGGAACTCGGGTGTCATCAGGGTTGCACCACCACGCGTCAGCACTGGATTGGCTGGATCGTAGTCGTAGCGATCAGTTGGCTCGATGGCTGGCTCGGAAGGGCTGAGCGAGCCGTCGCCTGAGAGCGTGTTGGCGCTGCCAGCGCTGTGCAGGTAGTAGCGGGTCTCGACGGCACGCGCCAGCGGCCACTCCTGCTCGTCGCGCCAGATGTTCGCACCCATCACAAAGAGCTTGATCGGGGCCTCGTTCAGCATCCCCGTATCGATCCCCTTGAGGAAGGTATCAAACCAGCGCAACTGCATGCTCGCAACATCCGTTTGCAGATTGACCAGCGCAGCCGTGGAGCCGAAACCAAAGTTCATCTCACCAATCGGATTGCCTGAACTGGTATGCGCCCACGGCCCGATCAGCAACTTCGTCGTCCGTGCCCGCTCGGTTGTGCCCTGTTCGCGCATCAAGCGGAAGTTCTCGATAGTATCCTTGAGAAAGATATCGTACCAGCCGCCGAAATTGAATGTGGGGACCTGGACGCGTTCATGCTTGCCCAGAATCGTGATCTCGTCGGTATACTCGCGATCCATCGGATGCTCTATCGCCTCAAAGAAGGCGGGTGCAACTCCTGTGCGTTTGAAGGGAGCGAAGTCTTTCAGCGGGAGTGACCAGTAGCCCTGAGGTCCCAACGCGTCCAGCTCCTGCGCCCACTGATAGAACGCCATGCCGAGCGTGCGTGGATCGGGATCGAAGGCGTGGCGGCGCATCAAATCGTTCGCACCCATCAACATCTGCCAACTCGCGATCAGGCCGAGTTCGAGCGCGCCGCCGCGAAAGAGATTGCTATTGAGCGGATCATTCCAGGTGATATAGGGTGCCATGACCTTCAATGCGGGCGGCTGCTGGATCGCCGAGATCCACTGTGTGAAGCCGAAATAGGAGGCTCCGAACATCCCGACCTCGCCGGTGCTGTAGGGCAGTTCAGCAGCCCAGGCAATTGTATCCACGCCATCGAGGGCCTCATTGCGCATCGGGTCCCACTCGCCCTCCGAGGCGAAGCGTCCGCGTGTGTCCTGCACAATCACCACGTAGCCGCGCCGTGCAAACTGCGCCGGATCGAACGACTGCGGGAAATCTTTGCCATAGGGGAGCCGTGTGAGCAACACGGGCCAGCTTCCCTCGCCTGCTGGACGGTAGATATTCGCGCGCAACGTAACGCCATCACGCATGCGTGCCGGCACATCAAACTCTGCAAGAATCTGTTGCCCCAACTGCATTACCATAAAAGTAAACTCCTCTTTACCATTGAAGTTTAGACGAACTCGTTGTGAAGTTAGGTGAGAAGCCGTTTGGTACAATCACTCACTAAATGCTTCGCCCGCTCCTCAGGCCGATTGGTGTAAAATTAGTCTAAACTTCAATTACCAGAAAAACAGAAGTGTTTCAGTGTGCGAGATTACAAAGGTTGTAGATGCTATATATAGTATCATACAGGGAGGTGAGGGTGGGGGATGGTTGTGTGTTTTGTGTTGTGGTTGTCCTGATCGTGGTGCAGGATGGTGAACCGTTGTGCACAGCGACGAGTAGGAGGGCGCGAGGCCCTCCCTTACGCGGTCCTCCACCTGCACATCCGCGAGAGGCTCAGGTCAGGGATGTGGGTGTCTGAGCCTCTCGCAGATTTTGCAGCGGCGGATCGGGTAGCTAGTCCGGTGCCGCTACTGCGTTATTTGGTGGCGATAGCGAAGACGTGAAGCTGGCCGTGGCCGACGTTGGAGGGCAGAGTGACGCTCTGCGGTGTTTTGCCCGCTTGCAGGCTGACCGAAAGGTAGAAGACGTAGGCAGAATAGGAGGCCCTGCCGTTGCTATTGTTGTAGTAGGGCATGGTGATTGCTCTGGTGTTGCTACAGCTTGAGGCCGTCTGGCCTCCGTTCAGGGTCCAGTCGCAGAAGCTGAGAGTGAAGCTTTGCGTTGTTCCGTCGCTGTAGGTGAGGGTTGCGCTACCGTCGGAGGGGCCGTTGCTTGCGGCTCCAAGGAAGCCGAGGGTCGTGGCGTTGGGTGAGGCGCTGATTGGCAACGTCTGTCCGCTGGAGACGTAGTTGCTGGGTGCTCCAGCGAGCGCATCGGGCCAGGTGAAGACCATACCTCCGGCAAAGACGTTGTCGCCGGCGTTGATTCCCTGCGCCTGGAGAGCCTGGCGAGAGTAGCTGTGGCCCCAGCCGTCGAAGTCGCCAGGGGCGGTGTTGCTGTCGGCGGTGATGCCGATGTTGTTATAGCCAGAGGGTCTGCTTCCGCCGCTTAAGGTCGCGGATTCCAGGCCAAGCGTACCACCACCATTGAAGGTATTGTTGATTGTGAAGGTTATGACGAGGCGCTGGTTTGCTGACGCAGCGGCATATGTGATGGTGTATACCCCGTTCGTTTTCGCAGAGTCCTTGACGCTGCTCAGCGAGGTGTCGTGATAGATGGGGGCGCTGTTGTCGCTGAGGGCAGCGCTGAACATGCCTTGCGCGCTAGAGACGCCGAGGTAGACTTTCAGCGTGCGTGGGGTTGTATCAGCGGGAACGCTGAACTTGAAGCCGTTTCCAGGACCTGTGACGGAGATGCCGCTCTTTGAGTTGCTCACGTTTGAACTGGGGATACCGTCGTTCCAGGAATAAGCTATTGTACTATCTGTATATGAAGAGACTGGGCCGTTGCCAAGATGTGAGTATTTGCTGATCTGCTGTACTGTACTTTCCTTATGATCGAATGACCAGCTTGCAGACGTTCCCCAGTGCGTCCAGTCAGCGCTGCCCTCGCCTGTCAAATTGAGCGTGCCTGCCGGTGTGCCGAGATTGGCAGTCAGTGAGCCTGAGCCACTGGTGGGAGTTGGCGTTACAGTGGACGATGGAGAGGGAGTCGGTGAGACTGTGGTGCTGGGTGATGGAGAAGGTGTTGGTGAGACTGGTGGGGAATCGTTGAGCAGGCCGAAGATACTGAGGGTGGTTTTGGTACCAACAAAGACACGACCATTGGCAACGGTCGCGACACTAAACTTGACGTAGCTATCCAGGCGGTCGCGTGCCGGATTTTGTCCGCTATCGTAGAGTGCGTTGCCGAGATTGGTCGCGTCGTACGCACGCAACTTCGCGTTGGGATCGACGAGCCAGAGAATACCGGTTCCCGCTATTGTTCCATTGCTGGAGACCGCGCTATTGCCACTGGTAAAGCCGAATGTCTGCGGGGTCTGCGAGACTGGCGTGCTCGATAGCTTGCCATTGCTGAAGGAGTAGGCCTTGATCGGATCGCCCACCCCGGTAAAGTAGACGTATTGTCCATTCGAGCCATTCCAGTAAGCGGGAGTACTAAAGATGCCCCCGGTTGTCTGTGGTGGAAACTCTTGCACCACCCTATCGACATCTGTTCGGCTCACACTGCCACATGGATTATCAATAGCGTTATATTGGCCCATATTGGTTGTATCGAGCACATAGATACGTCCCTCTTTTCCTGCACTGATCAAGCGGTTCTGGCCTGGAATGAGGAGGGGGCCGCCGGAGCCAAGATCGGCATCTTTTTGCGTCAGGCAAGCCTGGTTAAATGGAGTGAAGTAATCCTGTACCTGCAACAGCGCATTCAGGCGTACAAAGCTATCAGATGCATCCTGACCACCGGGCGTATTGAGATCAAATCTGCCATTGCCACTGATGTAGTAGATTGAGCCGTTGCTATCAGCGGAAAGCGTGCCCCCGCTGGACCAGATGCCGCCGCCACCCGCATTTGGTGTATTGTTATATACCGCCTTCTGCTGAAATGCCGAGCCATCGTAGCTATAGCTCATAATCCAACCGTGGTAAGGGCCATTATCGCAGAACGATGCCCAGGAGATGTAGATCTGGCCGTTCGCTAGCAGCAGATTGCCGCGCTGCCGCTCATGAAGTGGATCGAAAGTCACAGTTGAACCAACGTGTCCGTCGCCTGTGCCCTGTACCGACGCGGAGATAACGATAGAGCTACCAGGCTTATCCGAGCCGGTTGTGATGTCGAGCGCATGTAACCGATAGGTCAGGACGCCGTTCTCTTTTGTCATCGCCACCAGGTAGAGCGTGCCTGTTGCCAGATCAATTGTGGGGGTGCCAGTAATGCCGACCTCAGGAATCAAGTCTTTGCAAGAGGTCGAGATATCATCGCTGGGAACGGATGTAATCGACGAAGAGGTTAGAAAGCTTGTCTGCCAGAGGGGAGCTGATGCGCTGCCAGCGTGATCCGCGTCAAAGGCATAGACGCTATCGTGCTCAGTGACAACGTACACGACGTTGTGTATCGAGCCATTGATACTAACATTTGGAACAAAGAGCGGCTGGGCGTACACCTGCCCATCGACAGGATAACTGACTCGCTTGCCAAATGAAGCGGAGTTGACGTTACTCGTCGTCAGTGTTGTCTCGTATGGATTTTGTCCGCTTTGAGATATATCATTTTTAAATGTTACAACAGCCGTATTTGCGGGTGCTGCTGCATGAGCATGCCCTGGGCTTTGTATGTGGAATAGTAGATAGCAAACGCTTGTGAACAAGAGTGCCAGGGAGAGGACAACAGAGAAAAAAAAGGACCGTTTTAGTAGAAGGCGATAAGCTCTTCCATGTTCATTAAAAAGGCGGGGTTGCATCGTGCATCTCCTTCAAAGAATAGCGGCAGATAATAAAGAAAATAGGAAATATGGTAGTCACACATGTAAAAACGAACAGTTTGAGATAGTATACAAGGATATCTAGATAAATAAAAATGTTTAGTACTTCTTACTCTCTATATTTAAGAGAAAGAATGACACAAATTGAAACAAAAATAGCAAAGATGCGTCCCCTTAAGATACTATTTGCGATGGTCTTTTCTGAGATCTATTCCTTAAACTAGTAAAATAGTATAAAATTGAGATCAAAGACCTAATTTTGTGCTACAGTGTGATAGTGACTATCGTCATCTTCATGAAGATGATAGGAAATGGCAATGTGTAGCGATGTGTAGCGGTGTGTAAATGTGCAAGAGAGCGGTATTGTGGAGTGGGTGCAGAGAGCTTCTGGTGCTGTATTCTGTGGTGGTAGTATTGGCAGCCTGCACGAGTTCATCTATGTCTACAAATGGAACAGTGACGAGTGGAACAGTGACGAGTCGAGCAAAGTAGCTGGATAGCGATCTTCCTTGTATTTCCATTGTTTATTGAAGATGCTTCTCTATGTTTTCCAGGCTTTCTTTCTAGCAATTGTGTACACTATGTATTCTCTTACTAAAGGATAGGCAGTATAGATGACAAGCAAAATCGAGGAACAGGATCATACGAACAGAAAGAAAACAGCTCTTGCCGAGGGTGCAGAGATTTCTTCCTCACTTCAGTTCTCCGACTCCACTCTTTCACTGGAAAAGGGATATAGAGCGAAACAAGGGGGAAAGCTCTTACTTCTCGTATTATTTAATGGCATTCTTGCCGCGGGAATTTCCTTGTTAGCAAATGCTCTGCGCCCCACATGGAATGTACTCCAATATGGAGTGTTTCTACTGGTGGCGCTTTGTAATTTCTTGCTGCTTAAAATGTTTTTTCCAAGGGACGCGAAGCCTGCCCAACCTGAGATACAGTATCCACTGTTTGAGGATGTGGAGCTTTCGCCTGCTTCACTGGGTAGTTCTATAGAAGAAGACGAGCTGGAAGAGTTGCAGACAGAGGTCGATATTCCTCTGGCACTTTCCTCTTCGGTCACCCCTGCCGCGAAGAAAGCGGCCGCGCTAGATGAAAAAATGCGGCGTTTCCAAACGTTTCAGCAGATGTTGTCGCAGAAAGAGATTATCACGCACGTTACATCCTCAGCACTTTCCGGGGAGCAGCGCCGCCTGATCAACGAGACAACGCAGCGTGTGCCGGTTGTGCGCAAGGCAGCAACCCCCCGCACAACAGCATTAAAGATCGTTCTGCTAGTGATGCTGCTCGCGGTAACAGTGACCATCTGGATTCACGCCCAGCCCTGGTTTACACTGATTGTCCTCGCGCTGAGCATTGCCATCACATATGTGCAGGATATTGATATAGAGCAATCTGTCATTATGGGGCTGGCTGTCACCGTAACGGTAGCCATAGTTGACTATCTAACGTGGCGCTTTAGAGTAACGAACTGGGCTGGTTGGTGGATTGCGCTGCCTCTGCTGGCGGCAGAGACGTTAGGAGCGATCCACACGTTAGGATTTCAATATACGCTCTGGCCACGCCGCCGCCCGAATCTTGAATTGCGTGACGACCCGACAGTCCTGCCAATTTTCATCTTTATCCCTACAGTGAACGAAGGCAATGCAGTACTCGAACCGACGATTCAGGGGGCGCTGACAGCACGAAAACGCTATCTCGACACGTATCCCCACGCCCAGGTAAACATCATTATCTGTAACGATGGGCGAGTTGCGGGGAATCCGAACTGGCAAGATGCGGAACGTCTGGCAAGCAGATTGGGAGTGACATGCATTACGCGTACAGTAGGAGGGGGGGCAAAGGCGGGCAATATCGAGCATGCGCGGCAGCAGGTAGGTGCGACTGGGAAGAGCCTGATCGTTATCTTTGATGCCGATCAGGTTGCCAAAGAGAATTTCCTGCTCAACACAGTCCTGCCCTTCAGTGATGCGACGATTGGCTGGGTACAGACTGGACAATATTATCGCAATCTTGAGAATCCTGTCACGCGCTGGGCCGATGATCAGCAAGCGCTATTTTATCGGTTGCTCTGTCCTGGCAAAGCGTCCTTGAACGCGGTCTTTATCTGTGGTACAAACGTGGTGATCCGTGCTGAGGCGCTTGATGAGATCGGTGGGCTACCACAGGATTCAGTCACAGAAGACTTTTCTGCATCGATCACGCTGCACGCACGCTGGCGTAGCATTTTCTTGAAAGAGGTTCTGGCAACTGGACTGGGGCCGATGGACCTGCCCTCGTACTTAAAGCAGCAGCGTCGTTGGGCGATTGGCACGTTGGGCGTTTTCCGTAGCCACTGGCCGATGCTGTTTCTGCCGAAGCGCAGCGGCTTGAGCCTGGAGCAGCGCGTACAATACTTTCTGGCCTGTACGCACTATCTCTGTGGCCTGCGCGACCTGTTGTATCTACTCAGCCCGGTGCTCTTCTTGCTCACTGGCATCCCTGCGGTGCAAGGATCGACACTGGAAGTCTTCTTGCAGCACTTTCTCTCCTATGCGCTTGTGACGCAGGCGGCCTTCTGGTTTGCGGGTCGTGGTGTTACTGGAATGCGTGGCGTAGTGATCGGGTTTGGCAGTTTTCCCGTGCTGATCGAGAGTCTGCTCTCGGTGGTCCTGCAACGCAAAATCGGCTTTACAGTGACAGCGAAGCAGCGTGGGACAGGCCGCTCAATCAATCATTTGCTGGTTTACATCTTCTTCCTCGTCCTCTGTTTCGCCTGTCTCTTCCTGGCGATGCGCTTTTCCGGGAGTCAGCAGGTTTCAATGTTTATCAGCGTGCTCTGGATCGTCTACTTTATTTTTATGCTTGGTGCCGTGCTCTTCCTGGGTATTCAAGATATGCGCTTTCAAGGGAGCGCGCAAGAAGAGCAGGTTGTTCCAGCCATCCAGGAATATGTTGTGGCTGCTCGACGTGCAAAGACGGGAAGTATTCCCTGGCGCGAAGGACTTGCGGCTGGACTGGCATTCTTTGCCCTGTTCACTAGCGGCTATATCGACGTGCCTATATCTAGCCCGGCTCCATTTATGCTGACTGCGGAACGGCATACCGCGCCATATGCAGGCATCTCTTTGCCAGTCCAGCTTTTAAAGGGTCGGCCCAGGCAGCTTGAGCAGAAGCTGAAGCACCAATTTGGGATTATCGGGCGCGTGCAGGATGTGCATGACTTTTTTGATCGAGCATGGGCCGATGAGCTAGCTGAGCAAGGGCAGCGGCCATGGATCACGCTGCAGTTTGGCACGTTTGACGCCTCCGGCAAACCACCGCTTGATGCCAGCTTACTCGCCATCAGCAACGGCTTGCACGACTCGCTCCTGCAGCGCTGGGCACGTGACATCCGCGATTATGGGAAACCGGTGTATATCACGATTTTGCAGCATGTTGATCGTAACTGGTCGCTTTCATCGGCGGTTGCCAATGGCGGAATTCCTCAGGATGTCGCACCAGCATGGAGGCATGTGCAAGCAGTTTTTCAGGCGAACAACGCAAAGAATGTGGCCTGGGTCTGGGCACCTGCCGACCCGGCTCACGATGAAAAATACGCACCCCCTGAGAAAGATATTGATGCAGTGCTGCTGAGCTTGATCAGTTATCCACAGACGCGGTGGGTAGAACCGGCAGAGGCGCTGCAACAGGTGGTGAAACGGCACGCGCATACGCCTATCTTGCTTGAAGCAAGCGTTGCGGGACCTGCCGATGAGAAGGCGGCCTGGCTCAATGATGTGAGCACAGCAGTCCATAACACGCCGAATGTGTATGCCTTTATCTATCATGAGGGCGCTCCAGATCTCCATGCGTCACAGGTTTTGAACGCGCAGTGGTCGATGCTCTCAGACAGGCGTTCAGCCGAGACGATACGCCAGCTTTTTAAGGGCACAAGTAAACTTCCACAGTAATGAAGAGTGCACAGGAAGGAACTTTCACTTTGGCAAACACTTCACTTCAGTTTTTGACCACGAACGCGTTTTCCGCGTTTCCGACAAAGAAATGGTTTTATTTCTTCAGAAGAATTTCGCGCGTACAAGCATCATTAATGCTTATTATACTTATTCAAGCGTCAATTACTCTTATAACTATGCACAATAGTGCCTTCCAGGATGAGGCGCTCTACCTGTTTGCAGGTCGGCAGATTGTCCATAATTGGCTGGGTGGACCGGCTATGCAGGATCATTATGGGCTCTATTTTTCGGGCTATCCGCAATTTTATCCGGTTATCGGGGGCCTGCTGGACATGCTGGGGGGAGTTGAGGCGGCGCGCTTCTTCAGTACGCTGTGCATGCTGCTGGTTACGCTGTGTGTCTACTACGTCACACGGAGACTTACTTCGACGAGTGCCGGGCTGTTTGCGGCGGCGCTCTTTGCCTTTCAGGGGCCGGTTCTTTTCCTGACAAGGCTGGCGACGTATGATGCGCTCTGTCTCGCGTTCCTGGCCCTGGCAACCTGTCTGGTGCTGTATGTCAGTAAACACCGAACGCCATGGTGTGCACTTGCCATTGGTCCACTACTGTTTTTAGCGGTGCTTGCAAAGTACGCGGCACTCCTCTTCCTGCCGGGTATTCTGGCTCTGCTTGTGATACGCAGCCTGCAACGATTGGGCTGGAAAAGAATGCTGCTGCGTGCAGGTCTGGCATTGCTTTCACTGGCGCTCTGCGCATGTATCGCATGGTTATTGATGGATAAAGATGTGCTCACAGGCTTGAGCTTCACCACAACCAATCGTGCGACATTCATACGTACGCCGCTTCTGACCTTATTGACAAGCATCGTCACGCTGATTGGCTGTCTGTTTGTGCTCGCTTTTCTCGGCTTGCTCTTCATGGGTCGGCAGACCTGGTTGACTGGCCTGCTGCTCTACGGCATGGGTTTGCTCGCTCCGGTCTATCACCTCTACAAAGGCGAATTTGTCTCTTTAAATAAGCATATGGCCTTTGCTGCCTTCTTCCTGATGCCTCTGGCGGGCTATGCCACGGCGCGTATCGCGGGTTATCGACCTGGGACAGGCTCCAGTCGTTACTGGATAACGGCCCTGAGTTGCTGTGTACTGATCTTCTCCCTCGGCTTGCCTCAGGCGCAGACGATGTATCAGAGCTGGGGGTCTAGCGTCGATCTGAGCCGGGCGCTGCACACGCAGCTTCACTATGGTTCAGGGTACTACCTGAGCGAGGATTTCGATGTGGTTCGCTACTCTACGCAGGATGTTACTGCTTCCTGGCAATGGGTCAGCCTCGACTACTTTGAGTATACTGACAGGCAGGGGCACCATCTTCTAGGAAAGTCAGCGTATAGTGCAGCGCTGCACGAGGGGTATTTCGATATTGTTGAGCTGAATTACGTATATAAAGCGGAACTTTCCTATGCTCTCTCAAATCAGATTCAGGTCGATAAAAACTACGAGCAGATTGCGAAAGTGCCTTATGAGGATTCATATGGAAAAGGGAGTTATGTAATCTGGCGCAGAAAATGAGGTTGTGCGGGGCGTTTTACGCTTTTGCTCACGGTACTGGCCCATAAATGGGCCATGTTTTATTTTTTACATTGCTGAGATTTCTGCTCGCTGTCGGCAAACAGAAATCTCAGCAATGTAAATGGGGAGGTGCAAATCATTTTTTTGCAACGTGAGCTGAGCGACGTGCTGACAGAAAAGCCGTTTGAGCAGGGCTGCACAATTTTGAACTGCATCCTAAATGGAGGAACGTATTTTCTTTGGCAGAGAAACATGATATACTACAGCATAAGAAGTTATACTTCTCAAAGAGAGGTGCTCTCATAATCACGTACTTTTTTCTCGCATCAGGACAACGCTCGCATGCAAGACGCAGCGTCTCTATTGAACGTTACCTGCTCACTGCCGGGTAGCGACGTTTTCTCATGCCTCTCGGACGCTCACGCCCTTCCACTCTCCTGGTGTCCGTGCGCGATCGGCCACAGTATTGTTACGGCTTCTCCATACACTCATTCATGCAATAGATTCCCTGTCTTCCCGTGTTTTCTATTATAGGAGAAAACGCAAAAGGATCTTCCTCATATAAAGCATGCTGCTCGCAACCTCCAGTAGAGAGTGAGAATCGGCGGAAGATAGCGGAAAGAATAGAAGAAATATAAGGGATAAACAGATGGATTTGATGGATAAACTTGCTAGCCTGGCACGTCGCTATGAAGAGCTAAACTCACTTATGGCGCAGCCAGAGGTGCTCGCGGATATCTCACTGCTACAACGCTATGGACGTGAGCATGCTGAGATTGAAGAGGTCGTGCAGGCATATAATGAGATTATCGAAACCGATAAACAGCTTGGCGAATCTCAGGAACTCTACGAAAGCGAAGAGGGTGAGATGCGCGATATGGCTTACGAGGAGGTTGAGCGTTTGAAAGCTCGCAAAGAATGGCTCCTCGAACAGGTGAAGATTGCACTGCTGCCAAAAGATGTAATGGATGACAAAAATGCCATCGTCACTATTCAGGGTGGTGCCGGTGGTGACGAAGCTGCGCTCTTTGCGGCAGAACTCTTCCGTATGTACAGCCGCTATGCCGATAACCATCGCTGGAAGATCGAGGTGATGGACGTAAATGACACGGAGCAGGGCGGTATCAAGGATATCAGCTTTGTTGTCAAGGGGAGAGGTGCGTACAGCCGTATGAAATATGAAGGCGGCACACATCGCGTGCAGCGCGTTCCCGCTACTGAAGCCAATGGGCGCATCCATACCTCGACCGTCAAAGTGATTGTGCTGCCTGAGGCCGATGATGATATCAACATCGAGGTGAAAGATTCCGATCTGCGTGTCGATGTCTATCGCTCAACAGGACACGGTGGTCAGAGCGTGAATACTACTGACTCAGCGGTTCGTCTCACGCACTTGCCAACCGGCCTGGTTGTCACCTGTCAGGATGAGAAGTCACAGCTAAAGAACAAAGCCAAGGCACTCACCGTTCTCAAGGCGCGGCTGTGGGATATGGAAGAGGCCAAGCGGCAGGAGGAGCTGAGCAGGAACCGTCGCTCCCAGGTGCAGACGGGTGATCGCAGCGAGAAGATTCGCACCTACAACTTCCCGCAGGATCGCGTCACCGA
>DAOUDD010000245.1:0-11290 GCA_034431765.1 Ktedonobacteraceae bacterium
CACAGTCGGATACAACATCTAATGCGACCTTTGCAATCGAGGGGATGAGCTGCGCAGCCTGCTCAATGCGCGTCGAGAAAGGACTCAAAAAGCTCCCAGGCGTGCTCGATGCACAGGTTAATCTCGCGACCGAACGTGCGACGGTGACGTATGATGCCACACAGACGGGGCCGGAGCAGATGGTGCAGAAAGTCGAAGCTGTTGGCTACACTGCTACCCCTCTCAATGCGCCAGCCACAACTCCTGTTCCAGCAGAGCTAGCAGCCTCAGACGTAGCCGAAGCTCTTCCTGCACAAGCAGAGAGCGAATTGCCAGCCCCGAGAGAGGATGAGCGCGAGGTACGGCGCAAGGAAGAGCTGGCGTATAAACGCAATATGCTCATCTTCGGTGCTGTCCTTTCAGCGTTTACTCTCGTTCTAGGTATGTTCTTTATGAACCGCTTCGCGGGCGAGAATATTCTCCTGCTCGTCCTCACAACGCCGGTCTGGGCGCTTGTTGGTTGGGACTTTCACGCAGGAGCGCTCAAGTCGCTGCGTCACGGCAGCACGAACATGGACACGCTGATCTCGCTCGGTTCGACGGCGGCCTATCTCTTGAGCGTAGTTGCAACCTTCTTTCCTCCGATTACAGGCGGGATCACCTTCTACGACACTGCCGCGCTGATCATCACGTTGATCGCGCTGGGCAAGTACCTGGAGGCGCGCGCGAAGGGACAGACAAGCGAGGCGATTCGCAAGTTGATCGGCTTGCAAGCGCGGACTGCTCATGTTCTGCGTAATGGACAGGAGGTTGAGCTTTCTATCGAACAAGTGCGCGTTGGTGACCAGTTGGTGATTCGCCCCGGCGAGAAGATACCGGTGGATGGCGTGATTCTCTCGGGCCGCTCTTCTGTAGACGAGTCGATGATTACAGGTGAAAGTCTGCCAGTCGAGAAGAGCGCCAATGAAACCATCATTGGAGCAACGATCAACCAGCACGGGCTGCTGCATATGCGTGTAACTCGTGTCGGAGGCGATACGATGCTCGCCAACATTATCCGCCTGGTTGAGCAGGCTCAAGGATCAAAGGCTCCGATCCAGAGATTGGCCGATACAATTTCGGGTATCTTCGTTCCTGTCGTTCTGCTGCTTGCTACGCTGACGTTTATCGCCTGGGCCATCCTTGGCAACATCTTCCATATAGGGGCAGGAGCAGCGGCAGCAACAATGGCCGGGATGAGCATGGCAAGCAGCAATCCGTGGGTAACGGCGCTGGTTGCGGCGGTGGCGGTACTGGTAGTTGCCTGTCCCTGCGCGCTTGGTCTGGCGACACCTACCGCGATCATGGTCGGGACCGGCAAGGGAGCAGAGAAGGGAATCTTGATCAAGGGCGGCGAGAGCCTGGAACGTGTGCAGACTGTTCGCGCCGTCTTGCTCGATAAGACTGGCACGATCACGCGCGGCAAACCCCAACTGACAGATATTCTTGTCGTCCCTGGACAGCAAGAGGATGATGTGCTGCGCCGAGTTGCGCAGGTTGAACAGGCTTCAGAGCATCCTCTGGCGAGAGCGATTGTAGAAGCGGCTCATGCTCGAAAACTCGACATCTTTGCACATCCCCATCACTTCACGACACTACCAGGGCGTGGCGTAGAGGCGACAAGCGACGGCAAAGTCACCCTTATCGGCACACGCGCATTGCTCTCCGAGCGCGCCATCACCTACACCACGCTGGAAGCGGAGATGCAACGGCTGGAGGCGCAGGGCAAAACCGTCATGCTCGCTGCAATCGATGGGCAGGCAGTTGGACTGCTCGCGGTCGCCGATACGATCAAAACCGATTCAGATGCAGCGATTGCACAGCTTCACGCGCAGGGATTGCAGGTGTGGATGATCACGGGCGATAATCGACGCACGGCGCAGGCTATCGCAACGCAGGTCGGTATCCCGGCAGAGCACGTGCTGGCCGAGGTGCTGCCAGAGGAGAAGGCGGCGCAGGTGAAACGGCTGCAAGCGCAGGGAAGCGTCGTTGCCTTTGTAGGTGACGGTATCAACGATGCACCAGCCCTGGTCCAGGCGGATGCGGGCATCGCAATGGGCACAGGCACCGATATCGCGATGGAGGCTGCCGACATCACCCTGGTCAAAGGCAACCTGAAAAGCGTGGGAACCGCGCTGGCGCTCTCGCGGGCAACGATGCGCACGATTCGCCAGAATCTTTTCTGGGCCTTTGCCTACAACGTCGTGCTGATCCCAACGGCGATTCTCTCGCCGCTCATCCCGTTCTTGCGTGAGCAAGCTCCGATCTTCGCGGCGGCAGCCATGGCGCTCTCATCCGTCACCGTTGTGAGCAACTCGCTGCGGCTGCGCCGCTTCGGGCGGTAGTTTCTACAACCTCAAAGAGGGAGAATCGAGAGTCATTCTGCGGTGAAATGGATTGATCACGAGGCTTTCACCCCACGCGGCTCCATCCGGCGGCGTAGGAGATGCCGCCCCAGAGGTGTTGCAGGAAGAGCGGTTCGCGAAAGCTCTCCGACGTGTGACCCAGAGCGGTAAACCAGGCACGCCCACCATCGAACTCGTGATACCAGGAGACGGGATGGTCCTTGCCCATGGCACCACCTTCATAGCTTGACTCATCAATAGTGATCAAGACATGCGTTGAGGAGCGCGGGTTGGTACGAAAATTGTACCACTCGTCGCTGCGCTCCCACTTCTGCGGCAACATCGACGTTGAGGGATGGCGCGTATCCTCAACGTGCAGGGTTGCGGGCTGCACATATGGATGACTTTTAAAGTAGGCCCCAACGAGCTTACCATACCAGGCCCAATCGTACTCTGTATCAACGGCAGAGTGCACACCGGCATAGCCACCTCCCCCACGAATATAGCGCTCAAACGCCTCCTTTTGCCCTTCATCCAGAATCGTGCCAGTGGTGGAGAGAAATACAACCGCGTCATAGCGTTTCAGATGGTCATCCGTGAACACCGTCGAGTCTTCGCTCGCGTCGATCCCCACGCCATGCTCTTTCGCTAAGGTGCGCAACGCTGCAATTCCATCCGGGATAGAGGCATGGCGAAAACCGGCTGTCTTTGAAAAGATCAATATCCTTTTCGCGCTTCCTGCCTTCTTCGCAACCACTGTTGCTGTCACGCTTGCCGCACTCGTTCCACTCTGGGATGTTGTCCCACACCCTGTTATGATTGTCAGAAGTAGATAGGTTGCTAGCAGTCTGGCTATATGAAGTCTTCTTCCCATTGTTACTCCTTCCGATAGTGAAACCGAGAGAGTATTTCCGATCTTTTCAGTGTATCATCTCGTACCCCTATCTTTATTACGTCTCTTTTGAGACATTTTAACCTCTCTCCGACGTGTTCTAAAGAAGATGGTTCTCTTCCAAATGATTCGCAGGCTTTGTAGGCAGCGAGTAGGATAATGTTCTCGGTGTTTTCTCTTCAG
Source organism: Ktedonobacteraceae bacterium (assembly GCA_034431765.1). GTDB lineage: Bacteria > Chloroflexota > Ktedonobacteria > Ktedonobacterales > Ktedonobacteraceae > DASYAN01. The sequence goes on from DAOUDD010000245.1 coordinate 3,439, forward strand.
AAAGGGCTATGCAATGTCAGCAGAAGCAAACAAGGCGCTTGTCAGGCGCTACTACGAAGAGGTTCTGACAAAGAGAGATCCCAGGCTTGTAGACGAGCTGTTTTCACCTGATTATGTGTACCACTACGCTGATACACCTCCTGGACTTGCACCTGGACTGGAAGGGTTCAAGCAGTTTACGCAGCAATTTCTCAGTGGTTATCCAAACCTGCGCTTTACTGTTGAGGATCAGAGCGTCGAGGGCGACAAGGTGATCACGCAGGTAACGGCTAGAAGTAGCTTCCCCGTCGGTCCTGTTATGAGCATGCCTGCCAATCCGCAAGAGGCCGCCCAGGCGGATACGATCAAGGGCAGCAGTACAGATCGGGTTGTCAATGGGAAGATTGTTGAGAGCTGGCTGCACTTCGATACGCCGAATCCACTCCCACAGCTCGAAGAGCTGCCACCACAGGGAGAACAAAAGGAATAGTGATCACTGCTAAGCGTGGGAAAAACGCGAGAGGCTGATGTGGAAATCTCAAGCGATGAACTGCTGATGATAACTGGAATAATGTTCTTGCATACATTATTCTTGACAGGGTGCTTTTTCTCAACGTATGCTAACGATGGTGTGTTACTTCACTTTTGGAAGCGATATAGAAGTCTCTCCTAGACATTGAAGAAGAGGGTTTTCGGCATGAATGCACAACAGGGAAACACTGCTCGTATTTTCTTTCACTTTGATCCGCTCTGTCCCTTAGCATGGCGTACTGCGCTGTGGGTGCGCGAGGCACGCCAGGTACGTCCATTAGAGGTGACGTGGCGCTTATTTAGCCTGGAGGTCGTTAATCGCCAGCCGGGGACGGAGCCGGATTATACCAATGGCCCTGGTTGGGCTGCACTGCGTACGCTAGCTCTGGCACGTCGCCAGGGTGGAAACGAGGGGATTGAGAAGCTCTACGTCGCGCTGGGCAATGCACAGCATGGGCGTAAAGAGAGTATTCGTGAAAGGTCTGTCGTGACAGTGTGCGCACAGGAGGCAGGTTTCGGTGTAGACTTTGTAGCACGCGCGCTGGCGGACGAGAGTACAATTCAGGAAGTGCTTGGCGATCATGAAGAGGCGACGAAGCGCTACCATGCCTTCGGCGTTCCTACCATTGGCTACGTAGGCTCCAACGTTGGCTTCTATGGACCCATCGTTCACAGCGTACCGCGTGGGGAGGCGGCAGGGGAGATGTGGGACCACCTTGCCTGGGCGCTGGGAGATGCGAATCTGTTTGAACTCAAACGTGACCGTGCTGCTACGCCGACATGGGGACCGGTCTCAGCGTAGCTCATAGGCATCGAGAGTTATAGATCACGCAGGGAACGTGCTTGCCTCACTCCCCTGCGCACCAACGTAAGCAACAAGAGCCATCAATCGTGCGGTCCGACGAAACGGACGCGATGCAATCGGGTCCAATACACATCACGAGAAGAGATCAGAGAGCTCACGTGAGCAGCCCCACCAGCGGACGCCATGAATAATGGTTCCTACGAAGGCTCTAAAGCATGAAAAGCCCGAAATACACGTGTGTTGCTTGTCCATTTTTTAAAGAGCTATTCCTTAAGCTGGTGCGTATGGGAGAACGCTGTCGTTCCTGCACTCTTTGGACAGTGATCTTCTCAGAAGATGCAACGCCAACATTGCTCTATACACCAGCTTCTCTTATCCCTCTCTCTGCTTATCCTCCTGCCTGAGTTCTAACCTCTGTAAGGATGCATCAACAGTAGAGGGCACAGGCGGAAATTCTTTCTGTTCCACCATGAAAGGTGTATCACCTCTATCATTGACAGATGAACGATTTTCGTACTCAGCTCCGCCGTCAAAAACATGTTCAAGTCGCTCGTCCTGCACTGGTGTAAGAGGCACGTTCTCTGGAGGTGCGAATGGGAAATCAGAAGGCATGGAAAGGGGAGTATCAGCACGGTTCTCCTGCAAAAAGGATGGAGCGTTCTGCTGTGACTGAGGGGTTTGTAGCTCAGCAATGGATTCAGAATCAGAGAAGAGTGGCGTACGTGTAAAAGAAGGCGTTTGCGCACTCGATACGGGAGTGTCAGGAGAGAGAAAGGGAGGCAGCGATGGCTGCTCCTCTTGTAAAAATGAAAGTGGAGATACATGAGTTATATGGGTTACATGAGTAGTTTCAGAGGGTTGTACCTCTGTACTCGCTTCAGGGGCGGCGAAGAGTGAGCTACGCGGAAAGAGAGAAGCTCGCTCAACGGCTTCGTTGTCAGGGGGAAGCGAAGGTAGTGCAGGAAACGCATCCTGCGCGTATGTTGATGAAGATATATGCGTACGCGTGAAAGATGGCGTTTGCGGATAGCCTTGAGCGGATGCGTTCTGACCAGGAAAGGACTGGCGCTTCCTGGTAGCGATAAGGAGCTCTACAAGATATCTACTCTCGCTATAGAGGAACCAGGCAAAAGCGACCCATACCACAAGCAGCAGCAACGATTGCAGCAGCAGGAGATAGAACGGGAGGAGCATAGTCGATCCCTGCGTGGACCATAAAGTGCTAAATTGTGCACTCGTTTGAAAAAAGAGCTTCCATATCGTAGGAGGAAAGCCACCTGAGATCCAGAACGCTACAACGCCGGTTAACACTAACGGTAGCGTGCGCAACAGAATATGTCTTTCAATAGGAGATGGAGGTGCATCCTGTGGAGATGTATTCATAGTTTCTTGTAACCCTTTACTCTATACCTTTGGAGTAGAAATTGAGTATATTCTTCTACTTATCTCGTATTTCCTGCACCTCTATTATACCATTGCACCCGGTCTTTTCAACATGTTGTTCGCTGTCGTGAAAAGTCTTGCTCGTGCTGTGAAAGCTGCAATCAGGCCGGAGTATACTCCTTGATTACATTCGCGTAATCATCGGAGACATAGATGTGCTCGTGTGCATCGAGGACGAGACCCTGTGGTTCGATATAGCCCTCGCTTACCAGGGTCTCACGCTGCCCGGTCGCCAGGTTCATGCGGATCAGCGAGTGCACTTTTGGATCGAGGTCGATGATCAGCAGGTTGCCGTGACCATCAGAGATGACATCATCCGGCATACCGAAGCCGTCGATGCGCGTCGTCTTGCCATCCTTTCTGATGCTCCAGATCGCATGTCCGCACTCGTCGGCGATATAAATTGTGCCCGCGTCGTCCACGCCCGCTCCAACAGGCCGTACGATGCCGGATGCGAGAGGAGTGAACATCTTACCATCCAGGCTCATCCGGTACACCTCGCCCGTTGGACTATCGGGCACAATCAGCGTATTGGTCGTCGGATCAAGCCCGATCCCATCGACGCCATGTTTGCAGTTTGCCGTGCTCGCCTTGCCGGGCAGATCACGTACAACGGTGGGTGTGTTAGCTCCAGGTGCCAGCGACATAATCCGATTTGTATCCTGTTCCGCGAAAAGAATCGTTCCATCGGCGAGCGGTACCAGCCCCTCAGGACCAGCCGGATCACGCAACAGTACGCTCACCGAGCCGTCGCTGTTCAGACGATTGATCGTCTCATTAAACTCGTCGCTGAAAAGAATCCTCCCCTGCTTATCAAGCGCCAGATCATCGGGTCGTGCTCCACCCTGTAAGCGTACCTGAGCCGTATAACTCTTCGGGGCACTTCCCGCCGTCGCGCTGGCAGTCACAGATGGAAGTGGTGACGGACTCGTCTGGCTGGTAGCTGCTGAAGCTGTAGAAGAGGGAGTTGCACGCTGTTTGGCAGTTGATGGAGGCGTGGTCGATTGTATGCATGCGGAGAGTAGTAAGGCTATAAGAAGGAGAAGACTCAGGGTTGTTGTGGTGATGTGTGAATTGCGCATGGTAGTGAACTCCGAGGAAATGAACATGATGCAATTGATTTTTTTGCGATAAATCGCGGCGGACGCGGTAGAACCGGGTCCCTATTTTCGACCAATCAATTGGGTTGGATGTGGATGTGGTGCAATTGGTTCTTTTTCGCGATTCATCGCAACAATCAATCATAATCCGGCCTGCGCCCCGTAATGCCCCAGATTAGACGTGTCAGAGGATCGGGTTCAGTTTTGCGAAAATCGACCCAGGTCATACCTTCTAAAAACGTTGGAAGTTGTGGTTCTCGTGGTGCATCCGCGAGAATGACCGGGATGACGGGACAGCCACGGCGCACAAACTTGCGTAGAAACGCTTCCAGTTCCATCTGTTGCCACGGCCCCATCCCATCCTTGCCGACGAACACGGCGACGGATTTGATATTGTCTATCTGCCGCTCCAAGGCACGCTGCCAGGGCAGGCCGGGTTGCAGCTCCCACTCGTCGAGCCAGGGGAGCAAGCCCTTCTCCCTCAACTGCTTGCCAATCTCCTTCACCGCCGCCTTATCGCTTCCATTATGACACAGAAAGACATCGAAGTCATCCGTCGCTTCCTTCCCTTGAATCGTCATCTGTTTCACCTCGCGCTCACGCCGCTCATCGGCGCTGGCATCCATGCTAGCAATCAGCTCATTGTTCACACGTCCCACAGGCTCGTCGAGATCGCGCAACGAGATAGAACGTCCACAAATAAAACACTTTATCTCTGCCCGCTGCTGCTTCTGTGCAATTTGAATCAATGCTTCAGGCATAGTCGTTCCACAGCTACAGCGGTAGTGGCGTCTGCGTTTGAGCGTTCTCCCGAGCACGTGGCGATCCAGGTGCGTGTAGACATAGTCCTCAAAGTGCAGCCGTGTCTCGCCACTTGCCTGCTCATCGAAGAAGAGGGTTAATTCGGCGCGGCCCTCGTCGATATGCTTGAGGTAGAGGCCACAGGTGCCGGATGGACGCGCCTTATAGGTAATCGCATTTTTCCAGAGCTGGTCTTTTTTGAAGAGCGCGCCGCTATTACACAGTCGCACCGCCAGCGTCGCATACACATTCTGCACCGGCCCCTCAAAGCCAAACGTGACGCTCTCCCCCTGCACATCTGGCAGATCAGGATTGACACGCGTCGATTCAGAGGGAAAGACGAGCCATGCATCCTCACGCAGCGCTAGCTCACGGCGCAACAGACTCTCCACCATCGCGATCAGCAGCAGACGTTCCATCACTGTATCGCTGATCCGCTCAGCGGAGGGGATGAAAAAGTCGCCTTCCAGAACAGACTGCTCTGTGATATAGCCCAGGCCATCCGGCTCCTCGCGCACCTCATTGATCAGAGCCGAGGCGTAGGCATCGAGCAGCTCGGGCTGGAGCAGGACAAGCTTGCCGAACGAGAGCCGACTGATCAGGCCTGCTGCCTCGACGCGTCCAATACACGTCTCGAACTCCGCCCGCCGATCCTCTTTGCGCGCCTCTGGAAACGCCTCCTGATAGCTTCTATACAATTCATCGGAGGTGACGAGCAGGCGGCCCTTCTCTTTCTGTGTCACCAGGAAATCCTTGATCTCCTTGAACAGCTTCGTTGAGCTGATAATAGGCAGACGTTGCCAATCAATCGCTTTGTGAATCGCCTCTCGTAGCTCCGAAACGTTTCGCCCTTCTTTCGCACTCGTCTCCACATACTCGACGAACTCATACTCCTGCACCAGCTCGCGAATTCGCTCCTTGCTAACCGCTGGACCACCCCGATCACTGCGTGCCGCCACTAGCAACTTCTTGAGCGGCAATGCGTTGTTGCCACGCAACAGACGCGACTGGCGCACCGCTCGATCCCAGTACATCACCCCTGCGAATGGATCGGTCTCGCTCCGTCCATCGAAGACTAGCAGCGCCACCGCCACCTCGTCCAGGTGCAACTGGTGGATCAAGCGATAACCGGGCTGCCCCGCCAGGTCCCACAGGAGCACCTCGCACTGCGCCCTGCGCTTCCGCTCATCCCCTCTCAGCTCAATCTCCCCTGTCGAAAGCTGCCACACCTTGCGTCCATGCGTCGATTCCGTCGGCGCGAACCTCTCATTCGCCAGCACCATCCCCAGCCCCGACTTGCCCACCCCGCTATCCCCAACAAGCACGACTTTTGCGTTAGTGTACTGAATTGCGTCGGGGTCTGTTTTATTGAGGAGGATGTCGGGGTCGTATTGCCAGATAATGATATTCTTATCTGGATCGCCAGGAGTAATGAGAAGAGGTTTAGTAGGATGAAAGGAAGCATACCTTAGCGATCTTTCGCCGTTACCAACTCCATCGAGTTTAGCAACTCGTTGCCAGGTATCGGTACGCCAGAGATAGCAAGTACCCACAGATGAAGTGCTAAACGCTCCCAAAAGAGATTTAACCTCTGCAATGGATGCCATAAAGCGTCCATCAGAAGAGAAGGACAAATGCCTGATTGCACCTGTATGTCCTTCAAGCCTGAATAAATTCTTTTCTCCTTGCACTTTCCATACATAAATTGAACCATCTGCATAACCTGCTGCCAAGTAGTTTCCATCTGTATTCCAAGCAATGCACTTAATTATATCTATATTTCCTGTTAAAGACACAGTTGCTACAGCGTAATAATGGTTATGAAGAGTGTAAACATCAAAAATAGTTATAGAAATATTGTCTCTGTTACATGCAAACTTTTTGCCATCTGGAGACCAGACTAAGTTAATCTTCTCAATCCTCGTGAACCCTATATCCTGATTAGTCCCAATAAAAAACGGACCTTCTTCATTGCTTGCTAAATTCAATAGTTGAACATTACCTTTGAACGCTTCTTGATAATAAATAGCAAGCACTTCCCTATCAGGAGACATCTTCATAAAGTTAGTAGGATCAATAATGGGGTGATTTATATAAGTTCCTTTGAGAAAACACCTTAAATTAGCATTCCAGATTATGACTATATTCTCGCCTGAAATAGATGCTAAAGAGCTTCCATCAGAAAACCAAGCGACATCATGTACATATGTCCCGTGGGACATATGTTGTATCTCTTCTCCAGTTTGTACATCCCACACGCGAGCAGTACAATCACTAGAAGCAGAGGCTAACATACTTCCATTAGGTGACCAAGCAATGTTGTTAACAAAATCTGTGTGACCGGTAAGGACAAAGATAGGGTTGGCCGTAACTGAACTCCAAATTATAATAGTATTGTCTCTAGAACATGAAGCAATTTTGTCTCCATCTGGTGACCAGACGGCGTTTCTGACATAGTCTTTATGAAAGGACAGCCTGTGATAAATTGTAGCCCCTTGAGACGCATTTGCTTTTATTATCCTGGGAAGACATAACATAGATACCATCCAGAAAAAAATTAATATCGTGCACCCAAGAAATATAATGGCAAAGAGATTTACATTATAAGGAAATATTGATTTAGAGTTTCCAATACTCAATATAGCTAAAAACATTGATAACAAACCTATTATACAATAGAAAAGTAATAGATAGACCCACATTCTTGTTTCATGTTTTCTCAATTTGTTAAAAAATACTCTCAATTAACCCTTACACTTCTTAGGTAAAAAAGAATAAAACTTATCATACTATCACATGTCATTGAAGATCTTTTAATCATACAATATCTCCAAATGTACTACTATTTTCTGCTCAGTGCAATCGGGCATAACGTACACTTGACAATAATTTCAGGAACTATTGTACCATAGGTTGCTGAACGGTTGCAGCGGAAGATGGGGTGTTGGGCTAGAAGGGCTAGAAGGGCTAGAGGAGGGGCCAGACGGTTGACGTTGGTCAGGGTGTGGCAGGGTGAGCCTTCTATATAGGGCAAGGGCGAAGGTGGGTGCGATGAGAGCAGTGGGGGCGCAATATGATGACGAGGGGAAATATAGGTTCTATTTGTTAATCGGACACAATTCATCTTTTACAAATTAGCGCATGTTTCATTTTTTACAAGTTAGTGCGTGTTTCGTTGATTTCGCGATGAATC
>DAOUDD010000246.1:0-9734 GCA_034431765.1 Ktedonobacteraceae bacterium
CTCTGCGTCGAGCGCTTTCACACCATGCTCCAGCCTTGAATATAGGCAAAAAACTTCCTCAGCTATGCGAGAGCAATCAAACCCCTGATCCCTCTCGCATGGTTGAGGAATCGTCCTACGGCCCCATCAATTATCGCCTGCTTATCGGCCACACACCTCTCAACGAACATTTCATAACGACTTTCACTGACCAGGTGCTCTATGGTTTAAGCCAGTAGGGGCGTTCATGTCCATTTACCACTCATCAATCGTGTAACAACAGGAAGGCTCAATGGACCTTAATAAAGAAGATTATGCCAACATCATTCCTGGCAAAAAACGCTCGCATTTCTCTTTTATGCCGCTCCTCTCGAGACGAGCAGCGCGTGGGAAGCGGGCTTGTCCCGCTCAAGAACCTGTTGACTCACTTTCTTTTATCGTATATACTTTGGTATACACGATAAAAGAAAGGACCGCAATCAATGCAAGTAGTTAAATTACGCAAAGTGGGAAATTCCATCACAATCACACTACCTGCCTCCGTCCTGAATGCACTTCATCTCCATGAAAATGACGAAGTTGCGGTAGAAGTTTCGGGGGAGCGCATTGTAGTAACAAAAGCTTCTCAAGATTTCCAGGACGCCTGGGATGCCTATCAAAAAATCGAGCCTCGTTATCGTAATGCAAATCGGTTGTTGAGCGAATAATCGGTATGGTTCGTTTTCTTTCTAAAGAGATTGTGATGGCGATCCACGAAGATCTTATCCGCCTCTATGGTGGAATATATGGTCTACGCGATACTTCGTTGTTAGACTCAGCCCTAGCTATGCCGCAGGCCCAATTTGATGGTCAATTCCTTCACACAGATCTGTTCCACATGGCCGTTGCGTATGGCTTTCATCTCTGTCAAAATCATCCTTTTCTTGATGGAAACAAGCGAGTAGCAGGCATGGCTATGTTTACTTTTCTACAACTGAACGGTCTGGAACCTAAAGCTTCAGAGATGGACTACTACCAGACTATGATGGCTCTTGCAAACGGGCAGTTAGATAAAGAACAGCTTACCCACTGGTTGCCAACCATAACCGAAGTCTAATAACACACACAATAAACTCCTTGACAAACCACCAACTCCCCATGTATAGTCTCCTGTAGAGCTACTTTTTCTATTGATCAGCGAAAGGAGAACCGCGACATGCGTCAGGCTTGCTCCCGTTATGCATTGTCCGTGGATTCTCATGCCCCGGTCGGAAGTGGCTGCCTCGTCTCCTCTCCTCCCTTTGCGTATCTCAAAGCACCCTTCTCGGACATGGCCCACAGGACCTTTGTGCCCATTTCGAGAAGAGCACGCGTCGTATCCCTCCCATGACCCTTTTCCGCCAGAGACGCACCTCTTCCGCACCGTGGGCACAACGAGACCCACGTTTTTTTCTTGCCCACTTTCCGTTCGTATGGTGTATTTCTCTCTAACCACGTGATTATCACGTGTTGTGTACAGAAAGGAAGAATAGCTTTGTCTACAGCACATCCTATTGCACCAGACTATCGCCGTGACCTGGGCGACGGCCTCGTCCTGCGCTGGTCCACCGCTGCCGATACCGAGAATATCGCACAACTATGTAGCATGGTCTTCCGCGATAAAGAGGATGATCCGCCCAATGACTGGATGCACGGCTTTGTACATTCCCTGATGAGCGGTGAAAACCCGCACATGGGCCAGAACGATTTCGGTGTGGTGGAGGATACGCGCAAAGAGGGCAATCCGCTCGTTGCCTGCACCTGCCTTATGCGTCATACCTGGTACTACGACAGCGTAACGTTTCCTGTTGGACGCCCCGAAATCGTCGCCGCCGATCCCGCCTATCGCAAGCGCGGGCTGATTCGCGCTCTCTTCGGCATGGTTCATGGCCGCAGTGAGGCTGAAGGACATCTCGTTCATGGCATCACCGGCATCGCTCACTTCTACCGTCAATTTGGCTACGAGTATGTCCTGGATCTGGAAGGTGAGCGCACGCTCTACCTGCCACTCATCCCGAAACTCAAGGAAGGAGAGACCGAACCCTACACCTTACGCGAACTGATCGTCGAGGATATCCCTCTCCTGCTCGATATCTACAACGCACGCCGTACTAGCAGTCTCGTTAGCGATAAGGTTACAGAAACATTGCTGCTCTCATTTTTCAAAAGTCTTCACAATTTGCGTGTTCCTGACAAATGGCCTCAGTACCAGTTGATCCAGGACACTTCTGGCAACCCCAAAGGGTTCCTGGTCTGCAGAGCTAAGCGCTGGTGGCGCGGACTGAATGTATTCGCGCTCGAATTTGTACAGGGTGCGAACATCCAGGCCATCATGCCCTCGGTCCTGCGCTGGCTACACGCATATGGTCTGCAAATGGCAACCGGCAAGAAGGATACTGAGCCGTTGGGCGAAATCCATTTCAACCTCGGCGGTGAGCATCCCGTCTACGATGCTCTGGGTAATCTACTGGTAACGCCCTCCACTCCGCCCTATCCCTGGTATATTCGCGTTCCCGATCTGCCAGCGTTCCTGCAACACATCGCCCCTGTCCTGGAGAAACGCCTGGCCGGGTCGATCGCAGCGGGCTACACGGGCGAGATCAAGATCGACTTCTACCGGGACGCCATACGCATGGTCTTTGCCGACGGAAAGCTCACCACCGTCGTACCCTGGCAAAAACCCATCTACAGCCCCGACGCCGGAGTTGGTTTCCCACCGCTCGTCTTCCTCAAGCTGCTCTTCTGTTACCGCAGCCTGGACGACCTGCGCCAGAACTACGCCGACGTGTGGGCCAATAACGACACCGCGCAACTGCTCAACATTCTCTTCCCCAAACAGCACTCACGCGTCTTCATGTTCGCGCTCTAACCCGCCTCTCTGAGAGGTAAAATCTCTGCCGCCAGGGCTGCTCCCGTATGGAGCGGCTCTGGCGGCTAATCCATCTCGGTCCAGACTAACGTCCAAAGAAGGCACAAACGAACGTCGGGTGGGAACGCACTCATCACTACCACAAATCACGCAAGGCCACTACACGAGCGTGAGGAGAAAGTGTAACCAAACGTAACGTGCGAGCATGCTTGCGACTTCGTTGGGAAAAGCCCTCGCGCTTAAGCGACAAGGGGAGGGGCGGCGTCTTCCAGATTCCAGAGCGCCCACTGCGTCCGGTTTTCTCCTCGTTTGCCCTCCTCTTCTCATTTCCCAACGGAGTCGCTTGCCTCTCTCCTCCCTGAACTTTTTATCCTACTCACCTTTGCCGTCGCTCTCTTACTTTCTTCTCCCATCACTCAATCTCGTATATGATATTCCAGAAGAGATACGTATATATAAGTATATAGCTAATTTACTATCAGGAAGGAACTAGCCATGACTCCATCTGAAAATTCTCAATCGGAGGAACCATTATATCAAATGGACACCCATAAACAGGAAGGCAACGTTTTTGCTATGCCTCCTGAAGATTCACTATCTGTACATAATTCTGAAATGTCTATGCATGCAAATGTTACTGGGAACACGCAGAATTATCCCACATCCGAAACCCCACATTTCTCAGTCACAGAAGCGAGCAAAGTCAACTTTCATCCACTCGCAGCAGCGCCTGATCATAAACTTGCTAGCCCGACGCACCTCTCATCGTCCGTCGCGCGGCTTGTCTCGCTTGTCAGCCTTACTGCCGTCGTTCTCGCTCCTCTGGCTGCCTGTGGAGATACTGGTGGTAGCGCAGATATACCCTGCGCCATCCCAAATAGCACTCCTACCAGAACTCCTGATGGCACACCTGCAGCAACGCCAACTGCAACCTCAAATATAAGATGTACAACCAGCAGTGGTGCACATTATATTTGGATTCCTGGCCGAGGCGGTTGGGTATCCAGCCGTGATGGTGTTCACGCCGATCCCAATGTGCGTGGCGTTGGTGCGAACGGCTCAAGAGGAGGTAGCAGCAGCGGGACAGGGGAAGATGGAGGTCGCGGTGGCGTTGGCAGTGGACATGGGGGCGGCGATGGTGGTGGTGAAGGTGGCTGATAACACAACATCACCGCAAAATACTAATGCAATAGGCTTCGCTGAAGCGTACCGCGCATGGCGGCGCGCCTATTATAACCGCTTCCCCAACTTCTGGGCTACCCTGCCTGCTGCGAACGTCCAGGAGTATGCCCTCTATGGCGCGCTCGAAATCTCCCACGAGCATGTCACCGCTCTGCGTACCGCCTCGGTCCGTCTCTACTCCCTGCTCACACGCCTGGCGAACGTGCTCCAACAGACCGACGACCAGGCTTTGCTGGACATCGGTATCCCCCTGGTCGCGCTTCCCTACTGTCACCTCGTCATGCCTGAAATGCCCGCCGTCATGTGCGGCCGGTTCGAGTTCGCCATGACTGCACAGGGACCAAAATTGCTCGAATTCAATGCTGAGACTCCAACATTCGTCGTCGAGTTGTTCCATATGAACAGCCAGATCTGCAAAGACTTTGACCTGCCAGACCCCAACCCCACCTGCCAGAAGCAATTAGTGCAGGCTGTCCAGAGCACAATTTCAGCCGCTCTGGACTGGATCGATAAGCCGCAGGACCTGTCGCGCCAGGCTTCCGTCGTCTTCAGCGCCTATGCCGATAACAAGGAAGAGCGCAATACCATCGATTTCTACCGCAGCCTGCTCGAACGCAACAAAAGTCTTCCCTATCGCACCTCGTTCTGCGGCCTTGAAGACCTGCGCGTCACCGACGAATCTCTATCCACCTCCACGGGCGAGCGCATCGACGTACTCTGCAAACTCTATCCCACCGAGCACCTTATCGATGATGAGGCTGCCGATGGCACCCCTGTCGGCCTGGCTCTGCTCGACCTGGTGCGCAAACGACGCCTTGCCATCATCAATCCGCCGGTCTCATTCCTGCTCCAGAACAAGGCGCTTATGGCAGTGCTCTGGGCCATGCATCTCGTTAGGAGCGAACTCTTCACCCCCGAAGAGCACGACTGGATCGAGCAATACATCCTGCCTACCTATCTTGATCCACAGAACGATGAAGGTCAGCCTCTCTTCAACGGTCCCCACGTCGTCAAACCTGTCTACGGACGAGAGGGCGTCTCTGTTACCATTCGCGGCAAAAACAATCTCGTCGAGCAGAGCGAACAGGATTTCTACAAAGACCAGCCCATGGTCTATCAGCAGTACGCTCCCCTGCCCACTACAACGATCCAGACCGAGGACGGAGAGACTGAGGTTCACCTTGTCCATAACTGTTTCATCGTCGCAGGCATCCCCTCCGCTATCGGTGTCCGTGCCTCTCGCAAACGCATCTTCGACGACTACTCTTATTTCCTCCCCATCTGTTACACGCGAGAGCCTTAAATTGTGAGCTACTTCATTGAGAAATCAGTATGCATAGCGTATAACTAGAGTGAGAGTCACTCCTCCAGGGGGAGGATACCAGGGTAAGCGCGATTTCCCTGCAAGAGCACCGGGGCAAATCCTGATGCTTGCATATCCTCTCCCCCTTTCTAGATTCCTTTTGACCGTCAAGGAGATAGCTCCAATAGGCACAATTTCTGATCGTTCCCTTATTATAGATTTTTAGAAATTATTCCGGTCATCCATCAGCAATTCATTGCTCGTGGAATAGAGACCCGATTCTATCGCGTCCGCAGCGATTGGTCGCAATACCCACCATAATTTTTAAGATAGACCATAGGTCTGCTTATACCATCGATCGTGATCCATCTTCTAACAATAGAAGTCACGCTCTAAATATAGGGGAGAATCAATTCTATGTCTTTCCTGACAGACGCATGGAACCAGTACTGGTCCTTCCTGCTCACAACCCTGGTCAAATTCAACATCTCGTCCAGCGCACTTCAGCCAGTAGCCATTCTCGTTACAGTCATCCTTGCCCTTCTCGCACTGCGCATCGTCGGCGCTCTTCTTAGTCCCGGTCGCTAGTGCAGTTACAGCAGGAGATATAAATAAGAGGCTGCTTCTGGTAGTAGAAATGCTCTCTTTATGATTGTGCTTTTGCGAATGGGGCGTTCGCAAAAGCACAATCATAAAGAGAGCATCCTGCTTCCTACCCAAACCACATTGACCACTTTTAAAAGAACTGCTATACTCCACCCGCTGACAACCATTTGCTCTAGCCCTGATACTTTTTCGTTGGTCTCGCATAGAGAAAGGGCATATTCTAGATTCTATTGGTGAATTGAGTGCGACCCGACCAAAGGACACCGTGATGCTCTTTCACAAAGTATTGCGGTCCTACCCAGCCATTCATGGCGTGAGAAATAGGGACCCGATTCTATCGCGTCCGTCACCGTCGGCTTGCACCCATGCTCGCCATCGGCTTCACGCCTTCTCTTGATACGTATTGGATCCCGTTCCATGATGCTGTGGGAAAATTGGGGAAAAGGAGCAACGGGAGTGCGAGGCGACCACTGGGCGCTCTGAAGACGCCGCCCCTCCCCGTGGCGCTTAAGCGCGAGGGATGTTCCCAGCAGCGTCATTCCATCACATCCAGGAGCACTCGTTATGAACATTCGTATCCGTTACTTCGCCTCCCTCCGCGAGATCGTTGGCAAGGGAGAAGAAACCTTCACCGTACCAGAAGGCGCAACTGTAGCAGACGCTCGCACACTCCTACAAACACGCTACCCACCTCTGGAAACTCCTCTGCAACGCGTCGTCAACGCCGTCAACGCGCACTATGCCCCCGGCGAAACTCCCCTCCACGAGGGCGATGAACTTGTCTTTATTCCACCCACGGGGGGCGGCGCGCCTATGGAACCTGTCATCCAACTCACGCGTGAACCCCTTGACCGCGCAGCCCTGATCGCAAGCGTCAGCGACCCCGGCGTCGGTGGCATCGTCGTCTTTGAAGGGGTCGTGCGCGACAACGCACGTGGCAAAAAGGTGCGCTACCTCGAATACGAAGTCTACGAAGAGATGGCACGCCTCCAGATTCGCGAAATCATTGCCACAGCCCAACACCGCTGGGGTGTCGAACGCATCGCCCTCGCCCATCGCTTTGGACGCCTTGAGATTGGCGAGGCCAGCGTTATCATCGTCGTTGCCTCCCCCCACAGAGCCGCAGCCTTCGACGCCTGCCGCTACCTCATCGACATCCTCAAAGCCACCGTCCCCATCTGGAAAAAAGAGGTTACCACCGACGGCGAATCCTGGGTCGAAGGCTAACCTGGGAGCTTTCCCGAACCCACAAAGGTGTGGAAGACGAAGACCCAGGTTACCTGCCAGATCAGATGTACAGAAACTTATTTGATTCCCACCAGCATTGAGTCTGCACCGACAAGATGCTCGACATATGTATGACGGAAACCAGCAGCTTTCATCCAGGCGGTTCCATCGGCACTTGTAAAAGTAAAACCGCCACGCAAATCAAGTAACAAATTCAAGCTCAGTAGCAATCCCCAGGTGTTCTCGTGGCGCTCATCATCAACGATGGTATCGCAGACGATAAGCGCCCCATTTTCAGGCAATGCGTCGTATGCTTTTTTGACTAGCAATTGCTTCTTCTCAAGGTCCCAATCACATAAGACATGCGCCATAATGATAACCTGTGTTTGCGGAAGTTCTTCCTTGAAGAAATCTCCACCTACAAAGGAAAGGCGGTTCTGTAGATTGGACATACGAACATACTCTTCAAAGACCGGCTGAACGGAAGGTAAATCAAAGCCAATACCTCTCAAATGGCTGTGATCCTGAGCAATTTTGACGAGGTAGGCCCCCTGAGCCGTCCCTACATCCGTAAAGCTCTCATACTGGTGCCAGGGAAACTTTTGGGAGAGTGCATGCACAATGCCACTTCTACTATATCCTGTCATACTCTCTAAAAAGAGACGTAAGGCGGTAGGATCTTTGTATATTGCATCAAAAACATCAGTGCCACTCTCCTTTGATTCATTTTGTGGCTCCCCTGTACGTAATCCCTCGGTCAATGATCCCCATAATGGATAGAGTCGCAGATTAGCCATCTCTAAAAAGCTAGCGGCATATGTAGATTTCTTCCTGTCGAGAAAGAAACTCGTGTCAGCAACATTGGCATATTTGCCATCCTGTCTCTCCAGAAGTTGCAGTGAGACGAGTGCATCGAAGAAATCTCTCGCACCACGCGGATGAACTCCGATCCGTGTTGTCAGTGCTTGAAGATCAAGCGGCCCCTCTGCCAGTTCAGTAAACACACCTAATTCGATCGCACTCAGAAGCACTTTTGACTCCCAAAAACGGGTCCCTATCTGTAAAATCCTTGTGAATGTCATCTCATCGCTCATCTTTTTCGTCCTCCTTGTAGAGTGAGAAACATTGCCAGAACCTACTTATCAATGAGAGCCAGAACCCACGGACAGAAATCTGTATGCGCCGCACACATCAGAACCGACGAAAACGCTCTCACCTATGTTCTATATGCGCATCACGCGGCATCCATTCCATAACTCTAGCCTCACTACTATCTTGACATATTTCTTTTAATCTGGCAAGATAGTAGAAAATTCTTCAAGGAAATGTGCGTTTTTGTTCGAAGAATAGCGCGGCTGTCTATGAAGCACCTTCAGGACAAAAACACCCTCTGTCCCTAAGGCAACCATCTGTTGTGAGTCGATTGCTGAAAGGAAGCAGTCATGTCATTAAAAAAAGCTGGGCGTCCAGTGGAAGATCGATTGGCACGCCAACGAGAGATTTATGAGGCTATCTCTCCTCTCCTGGCGGAGCAAGGAATACGCAATCTCTCTATGCGGCAAGTTGCCGATGTCACTAGTTTGAGTATTGGTGGACTATATCATTATTTCCCAACGAAACGTGATCTCGCCCTACACGGTATCCAGATCGAGACGATCGATCGGCTATGCCAGGATTTTCATCAGCAATTCGACCATCTTGCCAGTGTCAACCCGCGGCAGTATTTTGATATCTTTTATCGCTCCTTAATGGAGTGCACTCTTTTTATGCGGCCGTCAGCATATGCAGCATGGGGCCTGGGAGTCGATGTTTTTGCCATGGTCTCCGCAAACATAGAGGCGGCCGTGGCCGAATTTGCCACTGCCCTTCGTCCTCTGGCTCCAAACCTGTCAGAAACACATATCCAGGCTCTCGCACGAGCGGTCCGCCGTTTCAGCCTGGCAACGCTTATCGACACCACCAGTTCCAATGAAGAAATTCGCAAAGAATTCTATCTGCTCATTGGAGGAGTTCTGGATAGGGAAGGGGCTATCTTGACGATCCCCTGGACTTGATGGATTTTCTTGATAAGCGACCTGGGCGATTGAGTTCCAAGATGAGGTCTATAGGATAATTGCTGAAAATCTATTATTTGGCTCGTTTACGTGTAAATCCCAGAATTAGATGGATCTGGTCCATCTAATTCTGGGATTTACAGTTAGTCAAACACGCTATGTCATCCACCGCTGCTAGCGCCTTGCCCGATCAGTCGTTTCCCGATCAGCCCTACGCTGGTTCACAGGGCTGACCATACACGTTGTCCGGGTGGCACTTGCCAGCAGGTCCTGGAAGGCCTCGGTGCTGGGCCAGCACGAACTGCCCCGGCACCGAGGTAAGTTGCCTTCTTACAAGATATACACAGGCGGAGTGCCGTAGTTCGCCGACAGGTCCTGGGAATACCACGGCCCACCAGCGGCGGCCGGAGTTCGCAGGTACGTCTCTTGCAGGTGCCCATTGTCTGCATCGACGGTGTAGACGCTGGTGTACCCGTCGTGGAAGAGCGCCGTCGGC
>DAOUDD010000247.1:0-7491 GCA_034431765.1 Ktedonobacteraceae bacterium
GAGGGAACGAATCAGATTCAACGCCTGGTGATTGCGCGTTCGTTGCTGGCTGACGTGTAGCGATGAATCTTTGTTGCCATCCTCTGCGCTCCCCCTGTGCACCGGATTCATCATCCAGGGGAGCGGAGGCAGATTCTACTGCGCCGCCTGCACTGGGGGTTCTCTCACGTTCGCCAACGCTATCATCGTTCGGGATGACTCATACACTACTTATGAAGGAGAGCTGAATGTCAGGAGTTTCGTTTGATCCGGTAGCGCACCGTTATGATGCGACGCGTGGTTATGACGGTGCTATTGCTCAGCAGATTGCGCAGGGCCTTGACCGGGTCGCGCAGGGCGAGGTCGGTACCTCATATCTAGAGATGGGAGTCGGGACGGGACGCATTGCGATTCCGCTGGCAGAATTGGGACGATCCGTCACAGGAGTGGATATCTCGCCGAAGATGCTGGGACAACTAGAGGCAAAGTTGCTTCGTGCAGGCTGGCAGGAGCAGGGCGCGGACCAACTGTGGGGAAGCTTGCCCGACGAAGAGAGCACCTCTCGTCCTACTGTGCAACGTTTTCGCACAGGGAGTGGGCACGCAGCAATACGCCTGATCGTTTCAGACATCACACAGCTTCCATTACACGATAATGCATTTGATGCCGTTATCGGTGTGCATATTTTTCACCTCGTTCCCGAATGGAAGCAGGCTTTACAGGAGGCGCAGCGTGTGCTGCGTCCAGGCGGCGTACTGGTCCTGGGCTGGGATCGATATGATGAGAACGCGCCCTCGCAGTTCATTATGCAGAAGTGGCGGCACTTTGTGCGTGAATTAGGAGTTGGCATGCGGCCTCCAGGCATGACAGAGGATGATCTGCTGGCGTGGCTGCGTGAGCAAGAGGTGCAGAGTGACAAGAAGATCAGAAACGAGGAACCGGAGGAACTAGTACGCTGGCAATACCCGGTTGTGCCGCGCCAGGTCGTAGAAACGATTGCACAGCGTGTCTGGTCAGGCTCGTGGGATGTACCCGACAATATCTTTACATCTTCCATAGAGGCTCTGCGCACATGGGCGCAGGAGTATTACGGCTCTGATATAGATGTCGAGCAGCTTCAGGAGCGTCGCTTCTTTGCGCGTAAAGTATATTTGAAATAGTCTTTGTGGTCATATAAAACTCATGGAACTCATACTATTGGTTGGCTTACAGGCGTCCGGGAAGAGCACATTCTATCGGACGCACTTTGCACAGACGCATGCGTATGTCAGCAAGGATCGGCTGCGCAATAACAAACATCCAGAGCAACGGCAGCGTCAGCTACTCCAAGAGCTGTTGAGCAGTGGACGTTCAGTTGTTGTTGATAACACAAATCCAACACCTGAGAGCCGTGCACCGTTAATCGCCCTTGGCAAAGAGTCTCACGCGTTCGTCAGCGGTTATTATTTTGAGACGAACGTCAAGCGTAGCCTGGAGCGCAATGGGCAGCGTGTGGCAAAAGAGCGTGTGCCGAACATCGGCATCTTCGCCACCTTAAAGCGCCTGACTCCTCCATCATCTGAGGAAGAGTTTGATATGCTATATCTTGTACGCTCGTGCGATAATTTCGTCTTCGAGGTTACGGATTGGCATCTGCCGCTTAAATCATGAACGATTCGGTGTATTCGCTGTATTATCTGTTATAATGAACTGCTCCACCCCTTTCATTAGCACCAATAAGACAGCAGACGCCATCTCATCTGAAGAGATGGTCGTTGAGCTTTGGCAGTATTGCATCGTCGCACCTATAATGGCCGAGGTCATAATATGGGCAATCATTTCCAATGACACCTGCGAACGGATTCGTACATTCGACTTCAGCCACTCTTGCAACAGTTTGATCATTCCTTCATGTGCCGCCCGTTCAAATTGCGGCAGCATATCTTTAGTGAGACACAAGTATTTATATCTGCCATCGCAACTCTCGATTACGGATTGAACGAACAGATGGAGTGTCTTGCTATCCCATTCAGAGACGGGAGGGAGAGGGTCGATCAAGGTGCGTTGTATCTCCTCACACACAACAGCATCAAACAGGGCATACTTATCTGGAAAATGAGTGTAAAAGGTCCCCCGATTGACGTTAGCTCGGTCAGTCACATCCTGAATGCTAGTGGCAGGGAAGCCTTTCTCTTTAACGACTTCAACAAATGCCTGCTTTAATAATTGTTGTGTTCGTTGGACCCGTCGATCCAGGTGGTTCGGTGTGGTGATCATTCCATGTTACCCCTTTTAGACTATTTCGCCAATCCTGGCAAGAGATTTTACCTCGTGGTTCAACACTTTCTTCATACTGTTGGCTATTCAACAAAAACACATCATTGCTTATTGATTGTTCACCTTCTTCAGTCTATATTATAAAAGATGCTTGTTGAATAAACAACATATGTACAGTAATCACCGATTGGTGAAAAACGAGGAAGGATTTCTAATGACAACTCATTATATCGAACGAGCGACAGAAGTCGAGGATCTGATTCAACGTGCTAAGGCATTACGCGAGGTGCTTGCAACGACGAGCGCGCAGGTTGATGCATCCGGGGAAGTGCCCAAAGAGAATCTTGATCAGATTGGAGAAGCGGGACTGTACCGCCTGAGTATTCCACGGGCTTATGGAGGACTCTGGGATGGAAAGATAACCTCGCTGAGTGCAGCTTTCGTTGAAGTAGGCACGCAACTTTGTGCTGGCGAAGGGAGCACGGGAATGCTGTTTCTAACCAGTGCAAACGTATTGCGTCTGCTCTTTGTAGAGCACAGCGAACTATCCGAAACAACGCGCCAGCAATTGGCACGAGAAGTCCTTGAAGAGCATGTTCGCATTGTCTCGTCTGTTGCAGAGACAGGAGTTAAGGGACATGTTACTTCACGCAAGGTGGATGGTGGAATTGTGATCAACGGGACCAAATCCTTCAATACCGGAAGCGGGGGTGCTCGGTATGCCAACGTCGTGCACAGCCTTGAAGGAGAACAGGGTGCGCATAGTGCGCTGGTCCCCCTCGATGCTCCGGGCGTGAAGCTGCATCATGACTGGGATAACATGGGGCAGCGTGCAACAATAAGCCAGACAATTACTTATGAGAATGTGTTTGTTCCTGACAACTGGCACTGGCATTTGAATGGGCTTTCTCCGGTGTTTGCCTCCCTTACCTTTTTGATGTCTGCGAGTGTTACGCTAGGCATTGGCGAGGGTGGATACGATGCGATGCTTGCCTATGTACGCGAAGGGAAGCGCTCCCTTACCCCTGGGTGGACTGATGGAACGACCGATCCGCTTGTACGCAAACGTGTTGGAGAGTTTTCCACGCGCCTGGCGGCAGCCCATGCGCTTCTACGTGAAGCAAGCAAGCAACTAGAGCAGACAGAGGAGGATGCCGATCCTCGCTCACTTATCGCAGCCGTAATGCGTGCTCAAGCCGCCTGTATTGATGCAGCAGTAAAAACGACGAGTGAGATGTTTGAACTTACAGGTGCGCGCAGCACCTCAAATCGCTATCGGCTTGATCGGTTCTGGCGTAACGCGCGCACGTTTTCCTTGCATGACCCCATTGAGGCAAAGCTCAGCGGACTTGGTGGCTTCGAACTCACAGGTGAGAGTCCGATACCAACCCCACTCCTGGGCAAGTAGTGTAGTACGAAAGCCTGAGTGTGGAGCGTAAAATCCTGGGGGATGAGGAATCTCCTCCAGGAGCGGCATCGGTTTTGAACATCGTAACAAGAGTCTTTTAGTGCTGCAAAACCATCCGCAATAATTCAACCCCAGATAGAAATAATAAGGCGGATGTAAAGCATAAAAGATGTATCAGCAACAGAGACAGGGTTCAGTTGGTAGCTTTTACATTTTTCCAGGAAAGGATATAAGGAAATGGCAATCGAAAAAGATTTTTTCCGGCAGGTAATGGGCAGTTTCTCGACCGGTGTAACTGTTGTTACTACAGAGCATGATGAAGTGCTGAGCGGCCTCACACTGAACGCATTCAGCTCTGTTTCGTTAAATCCCCCGCTTGTCCTCATCTGTGTCGATCTTTCTAGTAGGACGCTCCCTCTGATGCGGGCAAGCAAAAAATTTGCGGTCAATATACTCAGCGAGGAGCAGGAGGAGCTCGCGCGTTACTTTGCAAGACCCTCGAAAGCCGGCTTCAAGAGTTTCAGCAATGTCGAGTTTTATGAGGCTGCTACTGGTGCTCCCGTCTTCTATGATGCGCTCGGCTTTGTTGATGCACACGTCGTTGCTGAATATCCCGGCGGGGATCACGCTATCTTTTTGGGCCAGGTGCAAGCTCTGGGTACCCACGGGAACATCGTTTTTGCAAATGATGAGCTTGCTCGAAAGTACCCTTTACGGCCGAGTAACCATGACACGGCGAAGAACCAGAAGCCGATCGCGTTCTTTGAGGGCAAATATCGCCAGCTTGCTGATTTGAGCTTGCCCCCTTCATTAGTATTGTCAAGCAAAGCGGAATAGAGGATAGCTCCCCTTGTTTTATTTGTGGTTGCTGTCTTCAGGTTCGCGACGGATCAGGACTTTGTCGATGCGGCGTCCGTCCATATCGACGATCTCGAAGATAAAATCTCCTATGGTCACGCATTCAGTAGTATCAGGGATGTGGCCCAGGTGAGCGAGCAGCATGCCGGCGAGCGTGTGATAGTCGCCATGTTCGTTCTCAGGCAGAGCGGGCATGCCAATCTGCTCGCGGACCAGTTCCTGGTCGGTCATAGCATCGACGAGCCAGCTACCATCCTCGCGCTGCACAATTGGACTCTGATCCGGTTCATCGTACTCATCCTGAATCTCGCCGACCAGTTCTTCCAGCACGTCCTCAAGCGTGACCAGACCAACCACCTGACTGTATTCGTCGATAATGATCGCCATATGGATGCCTTTGCTGCGAAAGGTGTTGAGCAGGTCATCGACGTGCTGGTACTCGGAGACAAAGAAGGCCGGCCGAGCCAGCGCACGCAGGTCAATTGCGGCCGTATTCTGTTGCAGACAGGGACGTAGCAGGTCTTTGGCGTAGAGAACACCGATGATATTATCGAGCGAGTCCTCGTAAAGTGGGAGGCGCGTGTGGCCCGAACTGAGAAACAGCTCAATGACTTCGGGAAGTGGAGTATCCAGCTCGATGGAGACGATCTCGGTGCGTGGCATCATGATATCGCTGGCCGCACGGTCGGTAAAGCGGAAGACGCGGCTGATGAACTGCTCCTCTTCGGTTTCGACGGTGCCGCTGACAGCACCTTCGCGGGCCAGGTAGACGATATCATCCTCCGTAACTTTCTCCTTTGCGGCATTGCGCTGCCCGATAATGCTCAGAATAACGTTAGCAGAAAAGGTAAGGACAACGACGATAGGGTGTACAATGCGTGAGAGCACGATCATAAACGGCGAGACACGGACCGCGATCTTTTCTGCCGACTGTAGCGCCAGCCGTTTGGGAGCCAGTTCACCCAGGACAAGCGAGAAATAGGTGATGAGCATAACAACGAGAGCCAGAGAAATAGAGCGTGCGTAAGGCTGAAGCGCTGGGATAGTGCTGATCCATTGTGCGAGGGGAACGCTCAAGCTCTCGCCACCGAAGGCGGCAGCGAGCGTGCTGATCAACGTAATGCCAACTTGAACGGTTGCCAGGAAGCGATCAGGATTGGTGGCAAGATCGAGCGCCTGCTTCGCGCCTCGTGCCCTACTCGTGCGCTCATCTATCTGCTGTTGCAAGCGGCTGTGGCGCGCCGAGACGATAGCAATTTCGGAGGCGGCAAAGAAACTGTTCGCCAGGATCAGGACGAAAACAATAACAACTTCTACAGTTGGAAAGCCGTTCATAACTACGCACCTTTGTCAGCATATGTTTCTAATAAAATTGGGTACTTATATAGTACGTTTCACAAACGAGGAAGAGTCAGACAGCGTGCTCTGCAAAATGCATAGACATACTGTTGGAGACGGCGACATGTTTGTTTTCAAGAAGCTGTTGCTGATACTGCTTGCCCCAGTCACGCATTAAGAGGAGAATTGGCTCCAGACTTTTGCCAAAGGGTGTCAGGGAATACTCGACTTTTGGTGGGACCTCGCGATAGACCTCGCGATGAACGATCCCCGCTTCCTCCAGTTCGCGCAACTGTAAGGTGAGCATACGCTGTGTCACGGCAGGGAGAATACGGCGCAGCTCGCCGAAACGTTTTGTGCCGCTGAGCAGATGAAAGAGAATAACTCCTTTCCATTTGCCGCCAATAACATCAAGCGTAGCTTCAACCGTGCAGCCGTAGACACAATCATAGGAACGTTTTTTCATGCGTATTTCCCTCTCTGCTTAGTATTGTTTTTGATACTATACCACAAAGTTGTGCATACTTCTAAAGTTGTTATATAGATGGTATAAGAGAGGGAGAGACTGAACGCATTGTTTGTGTGCTATACAAAGAAAGAAGGATATTCCTAATGAAAGCGATAGGTTTGTACCGTTATCTACCGATAACAGATCGGGAGAGCCTGGTGGATATTGACGTGCCGACGCCGGTTGCAACGGGCCGTGATCTGCTGGTACGCGTGAAGGCCATTTCGGTGAATCCGGTGGATGTGAAGGTGCGAGCGCCGAAGCCGCAGGTCGAGGAGAAGCCGCGTATCCTTGGCTGGGATGTCGCGGGCGTTGTTGAGAGGGTTGGAGAAAGTGTGACGCTGTTCAAGCCAGGAGATGAGGTGTACTACGCGGGGAGCATTACGCGTCCGGGTGGAGATAGTGAGTTACACCTTGTCGATGAGCGCATCGTGGGTCACAAGCCAAGGAGCCTGAATTTCGCGGAGGCGGCGGCACTCCCTCTAACCGCGCTTACGGCCTGGGAGGGGCTGTTTGAGCGCCTGGGTATTCCATTAGAGGGAAAAGAGAATGCGCAGAGGAGTATACTGATCATTGGAGCGGCTGGCGGTGTTGGCTCTATCGCAACGCAGCTTGCTCATCTTGCAGGTTTACGCGTGATTGGCACAGCGTCGCGTCCAGAAACGATAGCGTGGGCGAAAGAGCATGGAGCCGATTACACCATCGACCATCACAAAGCCTTTGCAGCGCAGCTAAAGGAACTGGGCTTTGAGACAGTTGATTACATCTTCTGTTTGAACAGTACAGATAAGCATTGGAACGAGATGGTCGAGGTGCTTGCGCCGCAGGGCAAGATCTGCTCGATTGTCGAAATGAAGAAGCCGGTGGACCTGTCGGTTCTCCAGGACAAGAGTGGGACCTTCGCATGGGAGCTGATGTTCACTCGGGCGCACTATCAAACCCCGGATATGATTCGGCAGCATGAGATCCTGGACAGGCTTGCTGGGCTGATCGACGAGGGCAAGGTGCGCACAACGCTAACCGAACGGCTCACACCGATCAACGCCGAAAATCTGCGCCAGGCACATGCGAAAGTGGAGGATGGGAGCATGATCGGGAAGATTGTGCTGGAGAATTTTGGCGATTAAACAACGGTTGCACAGTG
>DAOUDD010000248.1:0-18944 GCA_034431765.1 Ktedonobacteraceae bacterium
ATCGTTCTATTAATTGTGGGAAGAACGAGTGTATCTCGATCGCACTATGCTTATATTACCATACCCGTCCTCGCCTGTAAGGAAGAACGTAGGAAAGGTGAATTTATCAAAACAACTATCCTTTTGGTAGGTAGATAGAATTCCAAATTTTTACCGCCCGAAATCCCCGCAAAGGATTTGTACAAAAGAGGGAAGCTCGGATAGCATTGAATAGGTCCGAGCCTGGCCTCATCCTGTGCTTTTCGCTCGAAGAATAAACGAACTAGTTGAACGGCTGGGGATGGGAACAACCGGGCAGGTCTATCATCATCTGAAAGCACTGCAGGCAGCGGACCTTATCACTCAGGAAGAGCGAGGCAAATTTGTTATACAAGGGCACCGTGTTCAAGGCTTGCTCATGCTGCTGTGCAAGCCTTGCTTGATGCTCGGTTCAGTAGTGGTACGTGGGAGGAGTAAAGGGACGACCACGAGGGTCACTCCGATGCGAGATGTAATGCATTTACTGTCCAGTCCACAGGTCGTGGCTCTTTGTGTGGGAGAGCTGCGAGACCTGTTCGATGAAGGAGGCGAGCGGCATCGATTTGAGGTCCACGTTCGTGCGCAGGCGAACGGAGACAGCATCGGCTGTGGCCTCTTTGTCACCGACGACCAGCATGTACGGGATCTTCTGCATCTGTGCATCGCGAATCTTGCTGTTCATGCGCTCGCTGCGTGCATCTAGCTCGGCACGAATGCCAGCCTCTTTCAGCCTTGTCAGAACAGTGTTGGCGTACTCGCTGTGACGGTCTGCGATGGGAATGACCATCGCCTGCACAGGTGAGAGCCAGACAGGGAAGGCCCCGGCGAAGTGCTCGATGAGCATAGCCATGAAGCGCTCCGTCGAACCCGTTACCGCCCGGTGAATTATGATCGGGCGGTGGGGCTGCCCATCCTCGCCCGTGTATTCCAGCTCAAAGTTTTCTGGCTGGACGAGGTCTAGCTGCACCGTCGAGCACTGCCACTCACGTCCGAGCGCGTCACGCACCATAAAGTCAACTTTGGGACCGTAGAAGGCTGCCTCACCGATACCGATTTCGTAGCGCATTTCTTTGCTCTCGACAGCGTTGCGCAGTGCAGCTTCTGCCAACTCCCAGACCTCATCGCTTCCGATATACTCTTCTTTCTTCTCCGGGTCGCGCAGGGAGAGACGGACGTGGTAGTCCGAGAGACCATACGTCTCGAAGACCTCCAGCGTCAGGTTCACCGCGTTATCGAACTCCTGCTGAATCTGGTCCGGGCGGAGAAAGACGTGGGCGTCATCCTGCGTCAAGCTACGCACGCGTGCCAGGCCGCTCAGCGTACCCGCTTTTTCGTAGCGGTAGAGCGTCGCGAACTCGGCGTAGCGTACGGGCAGTTCGCGATAGCTGTGCATCTGCGACTTGTACAGCGCGAAGTGATGCGGGCAGTTCATCGGCTTAAGGATGTAGGCATCGTCCTCAGACTGCTCCTGCTCTCCCTTCATAACCGGGAACATATTCTCGCGATACGTGTACCAGTGGCGCGACGTTTTGTAGAGGCGCACCTTGCCCAGGTGTGAGGTCCAGACGTGCTCGTAGCCGTATCCTTCCTGCGCCTCGCGCACATAGTTCTCCATCAGATAGCGCAGCATCTCACCGCGTGGATAGAACATGGGGACGCCGCCCGGCAGGTCGTCGCTGAACGTGAAGAGCTTCAGTTCGCGGCCAAGCTTGCGGTGGTCACGCTTCTGCGCCTCTTCCAGACGCCACAGGTATTGATCAAGCTCTTCCTGCGAGGACCAGGCCGTACCGTAGATACGCTGTAGCATCGGGCGATGCTCATCACCGCGCCAGTATGCGCCTGCTACACGCATCAACTTGATTGGGCCAATCTGTCCCGTGTTTTGCACATGAGGGCCGCGACAGAGGTCCAGAAAATCCCCCTGCTGGTACATGCCCACTTCGGGATCTGAAAGATTCTCGATAATCTCGACCTTGTAGATCTGGCCCTTGTTGCGGAAGTACTCCAGCGCCTTTTCACGGGGCCAGCGATCATGGGTAAAGGGATACTTTGCCGCGATGATACGGCGCATCCTATTCTCAATATCGGGCAAGTCATCGGGCGTCAGCGCGCGCGGCAGATCAAAATCATAGTAAAAGCCATCTTCAATGGCTGGACCAATGGCGAAGCGAGCGTCGGGAAAGATCTCCTGAATCGCCTCTGCCATGACATGTGCCGCCGAGTGGCGCATGCGTTGCAGCGGCGTGTAGTTCACCGACTCTTGCATCTCTGCTGCTATCGACATCACAAAACCTCCTGAAAGCACCTCTCGTCTAAAACGTATGCTCTCGAATACAAACAAAAAACCTTTCCATCCCCTGCTGGGACGAAAAGGTTGTACATTTTCGTGGTTCCACCCTGCTTTCGCATTCTACAAAGAACTCGAATAATTCATGAGAACGCGCTCTGGCAACCGATAACGAGGTTGAGGCGTGTACTTTACTCTCTCAGTACAGACTTGCGAGGGGTATCCTCTTCTTGCTCACACTGGAAGCACTTTCAGCCGCTGATGCTTCCTCTCTGTCTGCTGCTGGGAAGGGACATGTCTCGTGTCATCGTCGCTTTGTTTAGAAATTTCTCTGTCCACTATTGGACAGCTTCGTACGAATAGGAGTAAGGATAACATACGTGCGTCCGATTGTAAAGAGGTTTTTTGGGGGAAGAGTGCAGTTCAAAATTTTGCAGCCTGGCCCAAACCGCTTTCTCTAAGCACATCGCTCAGCGCACGTTGCAAAAAATGAATTGCACCCTTGGTGGAGGCGAGACGTTCACGTCTACCCGAAAAGAGCTAGCTTCACGGCCAGGAACAGGCCAGTGAAGAAGACGATGGCAAAGAAAATTCTGAAGAGGATTTCCAGGAAAGCGAGTTTATAGGTTGTGTTGTGCATGGAATTTTCTCCTTAGTAGTCACAGACATCATCGTGTGTTTTCGTCTCTTCTGAGTATAGCGTAGAAGTGTTGGAAAAGTATCGCAAAATTGTCGTAATAGTGTCGCGATGCAAACATGTGGACGTAGGGAATTATTGTGGGGAGGCGATAGCCAGCGCAGAGTGGAGGTAAGCTGACATGAGGGGGAAGGCAATAGCGAGCGTGAGTATAGGCAGACAGAGACGGGCGCGGCAAGCCTAGCCCCTATTTTTCGCGTCATAAATGGCTGTTGGGTAGGAGGATAGTTTGTTAAGTTGCGCTCTTTAAGGTGTAGAAGCAACACAAGTAGGGAAGTAGACTAATGGAATCGATGTGGGAATCACTCTTCTGGTGGTAGATAGATTGAGATGGTGTTGTCAATGACGCGTACTTGATAAGTGTAGAGATCCTGGCGGGCGGGACCACGGAGGACCTTGCCAGTGCGCACGTCGAAGCAGGCGAGGTGCCAGGGGCAGGTGATAACGCAGCCATCGAACCCGCCTTCGTTAAGGGGGCCGCTGATATGCGTGCAATTATCAGTGAAGGCGTAGACGGTGCCGTCGAGCTTGACAAGACAGACAGGCTCGCCATCGACGTTGATGGGATGGAGCACGCCATCTTGTAGCTCACTAAGTTGTGCGACTGGAACAAAACCTTCTGCCATGAGTTACTCGTCCTCATCTTCCAGAGGCTTTTCCAGACCGGCACGCACCAGACCGGAGTGGAGAACACGCAGGGAGAGAAAGGCACACTTTGTGCGGGCGGGACTAATGGGGATGCCTAATGCTTCCAGCACATCGTCCTTGCCAAGCGCGCAGACCTCTTGCACTGTCTTACCCTCGATCATTTCTGAGAGCATGGAGGCGGCGGCCTGGCTGATAGCGCAACCACGACCCTGAAAGCGTACGGCGCTGACGTAGTCTTCCTGTATTTGCAGGTCCATAGCTAGCTGATCGCCACAGAGAGGGTTGACGTCTTCGGCGTGGACATCTGGGCTATCCAGCGTGCCGTAGTTACGTGGACTGCGATAATGGTCCAGGATGTATTCGCGATAATCCATTGACATAGGTTATTCCTCTCAAAAGGAAAAGATTTCCAGTGCTTTGCGCAGGCCTTGCACGAGCATATCAATATCTTCAGGTACAGTATAGATGTAGAAACTTGCCCGTGCGGTCGCAGGGAGACTATAGCGTTCCATGAGCGGCTGAGCACAGTGATGACCAGCACGAATCGCAACTCCGGCTTCCTGGTCTAAGATGGAGGCCAGATCGTGTGGATGGATGTCGCCTAGAGTAAAGGAGACTACGCCACCGCGTTTGCTCGCTTCGGGTCCGTAGAGTGTCAGTTCAGGAATAGTGCGAAGCCTTTCCAGAGCGTATGCAGTCAGTTCGCGCTCGTGCTGCAAGACGTTCTGCATATCTAAAACTTGCAGGTAATCAATCGCTGCACCAAAGCCAATCGCCTCAGCAATTGCGGGTGTACCGGCCTCAAATTTCCAGGGCAGATCATTCCATGTAGACTCGCGCAGATGTACAGTGCGAATCATATCGCCACCACCCATGAAGGGGGGCATGGCCTCCAGAAGGGCTTTCTTGCCATAGAGAACGCCGATTCCGGTTGGACCCAACATTTTGTGAGCGCTGAAGCAGAGGAAATCCACGTCGAGTTCCTGGACATCCACTGGCAGGTGCGGCACGCTCTGAGCGGCGTCGAGGAGGACGATAGCGCCAGCAGCGTGCGCCTGAGCGATCATCTCTTGGGCGGGATTGATGGTGCCGAGCACGTTGGACATGTGGGTGAAGGCGACCAACTTTGGCCCCTGCCCGAGCAACTGCTCGTACACGTCGAGACGTAGCAGACCATCGTCACTTACCGGTACAAATTCCAGCCGCGCCCCTGTGCGCTGAGCCAGCAGTTGCCAGGGGACGAGATTGCTGTGGTGCTCCATCTCGGTCAGAACGATCAGGTCGCCAGCAGAAATATTCGCGTTGCCCCAGCTATAGGCGACCAGGTTGATGCTCTCGGTTGTGTTGCGTGTGAAGATTACCTGCTTGCTCTGACGGGCGTTGAGAAAGCGGGCGATTTTGACACGCGCCTTTTCCATTGCCGCCGTTGCCTCTTCGCTGATCTCGTAGACGCCGCGATGCACGTTGGCGTTGTAGCTCTGGTAGTAGCTGCTCATGCTCTCGATGACCGAGGTGGGCTTCTGTGAGCTGGCGGTGCTATCCAGATAGACCAGCGGCTTGCCGTGCACTGAGCGCGAGAGGATGGGGAAGTCGCGGCGAATCTCCTGTGCGCTGCGCGGTGAAGATGCTGGAATGTTGTCGGTTGTCCTCATAGTGTATGAGCTTTTCTCTTCTTAAAGAAGGAGAAGGGATACAGATTATACGTAGTACATTGTATTACAGGAGCGAGGCAAGCTCGCTCCCTACGCGGCTGACGTTCGGAACAAGAGCTGGCGGGAGTGCCGCCCGACGAAGCGGACGAGATGGATGGAGTTTTACACATTATTCCGGGTGTGGCGATAAATCGCGGCGGACGCGATAGAATCGGGTCCCTATTTCACGAGCAATGAATTGCGGATGGGCGACCGGAATACTGTGTGAAAGAGCATCTATCGGGTCCCTACGAAGAAGCTAAAGCGCGAAACGCCCGACGTGCATGTAAGTTACCTGTCAGTTTTTGTATATAGGAGCGAGGCAAGCTCGCTCCCTACGCGGCTGACGGTGTGTGGAATGTATTGCGTCTTGTATCCCTTTCTTTCTTACAAACTAGTACTCGGCGAGTTGAATTTCGCTGTCCTTAGGGCGTGTGCTGTCATCGAGGTGGATAGCGTGCTCGTCAACGCCTTCGATCTCCCAGCGTTCCTGCGCATCAACCCAGGTATCGGCCTCAGTTTCGTAGGTACCGCTCATGCGGCGAACGATACTGCGGCGCAGGTGTACACGCAGGTTTTCAAGCGGGATGCGTTGGAGGACTGGCTCGAAGAAGCCCTGGACGATGATACGCTCGGCCTCTGGAAGCGCAATGCCACGGACCATCAGGTAGAAGAGCTGCTCCTCGTCGATCTGCCCGCTTGTTGCGCCATGACTGGCACTGACCTCGTTCGCGGCAATCTCCAGACCGGGGATGAACTCGCCACGAGCCTTTTTGCTCAACAGTAAGCCGTGAGCGGAGAGAAACGAAGCGGTTTGCTGCGCTTTGGGACGGACGCGGATCATGCCGTCGAACTCGACGCGCGACTGGTCGGTAAGGACACCCTTGACCATTGTTTCCGCGTTGGTCGAGAGGCCAATATGATCCGAGAGCGTGTGAATGGCGAAGCGCTGATCGTGGTCGGCGAAGAAGATGCCGACCAGCTCAGCAGCGCTGCCATTGCCACTCATGCCTGCGCCGATGGTTTCGAGCGTCACCTTGCTACCAAGGTCAGCCATCACAAACGTCACGCTGCCATCGTTTTGATGCAGAGCATTCTTGTTGGTGATATTCCAGACGTTCTGACCAAGGTCCTGAAGATTGCTAAACTCGACGCGTGCTTCGCGGGCTGCATAGATCTCGACAACGTCGCTCAACAGAGCGGGATCTTCAGCGGTGAAGAGCGAGTTGTACTCTTCGGCGAAGCGGATGCTGCTCCCCTGCTCGGCAACGATCAGCGTGTGCGAGAAGGTCGCAGAGAGCGGACTATCCAGCCAGACCTGAGAAAGAATCGGCCTGACGATCTCAACGCCCTGGGGGACGTAGAGGAAGAAGCCACCGCTCCAGAAGGCCGCATGGAGAGCTGTGTATTTGCTGCTGGTGACTGGCACGCACTCGGTCATAAAGTACTTCTGCACCAGTGCGGGATGTTCGCGGACAGCAGTCTCCAGATCTGTCAGAATCACGCCCTGCTGCCGCAGCTCCTCGCTCAGTTCAGTACGAACAACGGAGGAGTTGAGCTGCACGATCAGGCCGGAGCGCTCATTGACCATAGCCTGTTGCAAAGATGCTTCGATAGGTGCAAGCAGAGGTGCATCCTTTGCAACGGGAGTAAATGGATTGAGTTGCTGGAACTTGAAATTGGAGACGGCGCGCTGCGTGCCAAGATCGCCGCGACGACCAAGGGGCGCTGGCATCTGCTCATAGATTTCCCAGGCTTGCAGGCGCAAGTTCAGCAGCCACTCGGGTTCATTGCGTTGACGCGAGAGTTCGAGCAACGCGTCCCGTGTGAAACCGGGAGCCAGAGCATTAAGCATCAGCGGTCACCTCGTTTTGTGCATCCTGAGGACGGAGCCACTCGTAGCCCTTCTCCTCAAGTTCGAGCGCGAGCTCTTTGCCACCGGACTTGACGATACGACCATTGAACATGACGTGAACGAAGTCAGGCGTAATATAGTTGAGCATGCGCTGGTAGTGCGTGATGAGTAGGATACCGAGATTGGGGCCGGTCAGTGCATTGACGCTTTCGGAGACGATGCGCAGCGCGTCGATATCGAGGCCGGAGTCGGTCTCATCCATCAGAGCGATCTCTGGCTCCAGCAACGCCATCTGCAGGATCTCGGCGCGTTTCTTTTCACCACCGGAGAAGCCGTCGTTGATCGAGCGGTTGATAAAGCTATTATCGACCTTGAGCAGTTTCATCTTCGCCTGTAATAACCTGCGGAAATCACCGGGGGGGACGCTGCGGCGCTTGCTCATCTGACCGGTCGGGTTCTCGCCCTCTTCGAGCGGCTTGTTGCCTTCACGCACAGCCTCAAGCGAGCGGCGCAGGAAGTTTGCCACGCTTACACCGGGGATCGACATCGGGTATTGGAACGCGAGGAAGAGACGCATGCGTGCGCGCCGGTCGGGAGAATACTCCAGAATGTTCTCGCCCTTGAACCAGATTTCGCCATCGGTCACTTCGTACTTGGGGTTGCCCATGACCACATTCGCCAATGTGCTCTTGCCGGAGCCGTTAGGACCCATCAGCGCGTGGATTTCACCCTGACGCACAACGAGGTCCACACCGCGCAGGATTGGCTTGCCTTCAATATTGGCATGAAGATTTTTGATAATAAGTTCTGATGCCATAAACCGAATAACCTTCCTTTTATAATAAGGGGTGAACCTCGGGTTCACCCTCCTTCGAGGGTATGCAGAGATCTCTGGGAGACGAGACGCCGCCAACAGAGATGGTAGAGAGCGCGATAAATTGTGAGGGGGAGATCTGTTGCTCATCCGCCACGCTAGCCAGGTCAGCCAGAGTGATCGAGTCGAGCGTCTGCGCAACGGCATCGCGCACACGTGCCCAGAGATATTTTGTTTTGCAGGAGTCAAGATAGTTGCAGACCTGAGTCATCTCGCCTTCTGTTGCACAGATCATCGGAGCGATAGGCCCTTCGAGCACACGCACCACCTCGCCCATCGTAATCTTTTCAGGAGCACGGCTCAACTTGTAGCCACCATGAGCGCCACGTGTGCTAATAACGAGCGGAGGCTGAGCTTCGCGCAGCAGCTTCACCAATTGCTCCAGATATGCCAGGGGCAGTGTCTCCGCCTGAGAGATATCTGTAAGCGAACGCGGTCGGTTGCCATAATTGCGAGCGAGATCGACCATGATCCGCACGCCATATTCGCCCTTTGTGGATACTCGTAACATCATGGTGCTCCCTTCTCATCGTAGTGTCGAGTGCTCGCCGCTGTGCCGAACCCTTTCAGAGTCTTGCTGTAGTAGGTCTTCGTGAAAATCGAGGCTCTTCTTAAAGAGTTAGCGTTACATGCTCAGGTTTCTCACATCTCTTATTCCGACCTTTTAACTAGGATATATTTTAGCACTTTAGGGGGGAGGCGTCAACTGGATGTAGGTGGTAAAGCGAAGAAGAGAGGAGAGGAAGAAAATGGGTGCCATCTGAGCCAGGAAAACTATACTGCTTCTTATTGCCAATCAGGCGAGTAGTAACAACTGCTCGATCATGTAGATTAATATTAAATCTTATATTTTTAGTATATATATTCATTTTTGACTCGGTAATTCTATTTTTGTTCAATTAATAATATTTTCCAGCAAAAAAAATGCCATTCACATACGTAATGGCTAACATTCTATATCTTGCATTTTCTTGAGCTCTCTTGTAGAATAGCTACGTAGTAAAGTATATTTCTCGTCTTATTGGGTAAAAGAATCTGGAAGAAAGATTATTACAGGAGGCGTGCTGTTTTGCTTCAACGTTGTTCACTCATTAAAAACATGGATGTCAAATACGATGACGAACATCACCTGGTGATAATCGAAAATCGTATTTTGGACTTCAGTCCTACTGAATACAAACTGATACAGTGCTTACTGATTCATGGAATTGTTTCCGAAAAGACACTTCTGGAAAAACCATCTACTGGTTATACAGAAAGTGAAGCATCACAGCTCATCAGTAAATACATGAATAGAGTTCGCAACAAGGTCAAAGCCTTCGGAATTCAGATCAGCCGAATTCATGATTACGGATATATTCTGTTGTTACCAAATCATGTAATATGTTATCAAAGCGAGTAGATATGCAGCTATTCTAACCAAGCAGACAGTGATCAAGCGCAAGTTCTACAACATTGACTTAAGTTTGAAATGATTTTGCCTGCTCATCCCGTTTTCCTACATTCCAGTTCTACCTGAGTAAGTACGACTACTTAATAATATTTTAACATCCTGCGAATTTCCTGATCTATTTCCTTCCACGCATCATTTTGATTGGTCCACGATAAGACTGGCTTACTGTTCATAGGTAGAGGTTGAATCATCTCAAGGGGGTTTCCAACGATGTTGGCATAACTTAGTAGAACTGGAATAACTCTTATCTCTCCTGCTTCTCTTCTCCTAAATATTTCGTGCATTTCAGCTCCAGAACAATAGCCGGAAGCAAGCAGAGCAGGACTCAGAAGGAAAAAGACAAGATCAGTGACGAGTAGATGTGAATCAATGACGTGTGACCAATCTGTTCCAGGTTGAACTTGCCGTTCAACCCAGCCAGAAATCAATCCGTTCTGTTGTAGAATAGCAAGATAGGCCTCAAATTCTTGTTTGAACGCCTCATCTTTCTGAGCATAGATCAAATAGATGCTCTTTGGCGGTTTCAGCTCTTCCACTATTCTTGATTCTCCTTTTATGGGAACCTGAACATGTTCAAGTTCTTTTACCTCAAAAGTATACATTCATTAAAAAGATTTTGTCCAGTTCGTAGTTTATAGTGTGCTACCTACTATACCTAAAATCAATGAAAGATAGTACTAAACCTCAGAGATATATATCCCTAAAAGATAGGGTAGCTTCTTCATATACTGTCACCAAAGTAAATGTTAAGCTTGATATGGAAATATTGAGAGGATGACAGAAGGGAACAACGGGACGAATAATTCCAATTTTGCCATTTGGTCAATCTTTTGGTATAGTCTGATCACGTCTAATATATTACTACTCCCTATTGTCTCTGGGGATGCGAAAGCAGCAGAGGAAGAAAGAAACGTGATTACTCATCGTTTAATGAAGATATTTGCCATCATCACGTCTATTGGAGCATATCTGATGGTGATTCTGGGTGTGCTGGTGACGAAAACGGGATCGGGGCAGGGATGTGGAAACTCGTGGCCGTTCTGTCATGGGCAGATTATTCCTGGTGTTCTAACCATGGCTGGTGTTATCGAGTACAGTCATCGCATCATGTCGAGCATTGATGGATTTCTGGTGCTTGTTCTCACTGTATGTACCTGGTTGCTGTATAGGAAGGATTATCGGTCCAGGCTATTCGCCTTTTTGAGCCTGTTCTTTGTGGTTCTGCAAGGGGCGCTAGGTGCGGTCACTGTGGTGTACGAGGGGACATTCGTCCTGCAATGGCTGCTCTCCGTTCACTTTGGACTCTCGCTGATTGCCTTTGCCAGCGTGCTCTTGCTGACTGTACGCCTGTTTCAGATTAGCCGAAAGGAAGAGGTCAGGCAGAATACAGGTGTGATAGCAAACCTGCAATATCCTATTCTAGGACTGGCGGCCTACACCTACATCGTCGTCTATACTGGTGCGCTGGTCTCGCATGCAGGCGCAATTATGGGCTGTGGTACACAACTGCCGGGCTGTGGTTCCACCTATCTGCCGAACCTGACCTCGATAGCAGGTATTCAGGTGCTGCATCGCTATGCTGCTGGCCTGCTGTGGTTCCTGGTACTGGGTCTGTTGCTGCTCGTTATGCGCCGCTATCGTGAGCGACGCGAGGTTGTACGGGCCACATGGTGGGCTTTTATTCTGATTAGTCTGCAGGCGCTCAGTGGAGCAGCAAACATTCTATCGCAGGGTCAGCTCCTAGCAGCACTGGCTCACACCACGCTCATTTCGATCTTCTTTACCGTCCTCTGTTATCTCATTATGGTAGTGGGCTGGCCGTTAAAGAGAGCACGGGTAGTACAAAAGGTTGAGCTGAATCCTGCGTCGTAGTCAGTCTACACCTTTTGAAGTAACTCTAACAAAACGCCATTTGTTCCCTTAGGGTGGAGAAAGATGGCGCGTCCCTCGGCGGCGAGACGTGGTTGAGTGTCGAGGACGGCAGCGCCCTTGTCTTTCATCTCCTGCAGGGCTGCATCGATATTGTCAACTTCGAGGCAGATGTGGTGCATGCCCTCGCCGCGCTTCTCTAGAAAGCGTGCGAGGCTGGAGTCTGAAGTTGTTGGTTCGAGCAGCTCGATTGCACTTCCCTGAGGTCCACCCATAGGGAGGAAGGCAATGCGCACCTGCTCGGTTGGCACGTCCTGAATTTCGCTCGGAACGATGCCGAGCGTGTCACGGTAGAAGTGCAGGGCCTGTTCGAGATTGCGAACAAGAATCGCGACGTGATCAATGCGCTTCGGCATAGTAGCTCCTTTTGCGCTGCTAATCTTCTATGAGTTACGACTTCTCCTGGCAGGCGTGCAAATGGATATCGCTCGTAGTGAGCATGTTGGGAATGGCTGAGAAGACGCCGACACTGCGCTGGATCGAGCTGGTCAGTGTACGCAGGGCCATAAGCGCACTAATACGCGTCTCCTCACTATAATGAAACATATCTGCCATCTGCTCAAACTCTGCCTGAGTCAGAACTGTGTAGGAGAGATCGGGCTTGACCAGAATGTTCAGATCGAGATCGACGTAGGTGACACGCTCAAAGCCGAAGTTCGCGGGCTGGATGATGGAGGCGTAGGTGTGAATCAAGGTACGATCATTATAGAAGGCGCTCAGCACGTACCAGCGCTGGGGCCAGAAGATTTGCAGACAGTTGTTGCGCAGTGGACGAGTCCCGGAATTCCAATTCATAAGCGTACCGGTAGGGAGCCAGAGACGTTGTCCGTCCTGAAGTGCCTCGACCTGTTCATCGCCAAGGGTGCTATTCTCTTTTATTGAATACGCTCGCCACGACCCGCGTAGCAACTGATCATAGCTACGGCTCTCCACCTGAAAGTCTTGCGGCATGGTTTCCCCCTTCAATGCTTGATAGTATGTGATTATAACGCTATCGTCAAGCAACAAAGTATCTTCTCTAATAACCAAAACACATGTATACCCTTATTCATTCCATGTTGTAGAATGGGGAGGGCAATGAAGCCAGCAGTGATAGAATGTGAATGTACGTAAATAAGAGGTAGAATTCAGGATAGTATGCGTTGCCCTAACTGCCAGACGATCAATCCAGCGAATGCAAAGTTTTGTCTTGAATGTGGAAATCGCCTGCTTGTTTGTCCGAATTGCGGTACAGTGAATTTGCCGAGAGCGAAGTTCTGCATTGAGTGCGGAACTTCTTTACAAGGTGTGCAGGCAATGCCTGCACAGAGCCTGATCCCTACCATTGCTTCCTCCATATATGGAAGAAATGAAGCTTCAGCTCTTCCACAGCAGGGAATACCCCTATCAGCCTCCTCTCCTGGTCAGGGCGATACACAGGTGACGCAGCCGATGACGTTCTCCCCCTTGCAGCTTTCTGAAGAGAGGCGGGTCGTCACTATCATGTTCGCAGATATCACTGGCTCTACGCCGCTTGCAGATCGGTTAGACCCTGAGGATATGCGTGCCATCCTGACAGGCTATTTCAATTTGATGACCGAGCAGATTCGCAAGCATGGAGGAACAGTCGAGAAGTACATCGGAGATGCCGTGATGGCAGTCTTTGGCACTCCCCTTTCCCACGAGGATGATCCAGATCGCGCACTTCGTGCCGCATTGGACATGCAGACGGCCCTGACACGTTTTAATGAGCAGCGTTTGAGCCGTGATCCAGAAGCGACGCGTCTGCAGATGCGTATCGGTATTAACACGGGCGAAGTTGCGACCCCTAGCAACACTAGTACTGATCGACAGGATTTTTTGATTACTGGAGACGCCGTTAACATTGCGGCCAGACTGCAACAGGTTGCCGCTCCTGAGACTATTCTAGTGAGCGAACGAACGTATCTCTCAACACGGGATGTATTCCAGTTTAAAGCAGTGGCTCCGCTAGCGCTTAAAGGGAAAAGGGATCCACTTAACGCATATGTTGTACAGGGATTACGTTTACGCTCAGCAACAATAGGCCAACACCCGCGTGGTTTCGCGGACAAGCATGCGCCACTGGTGGGACGTACGCTAGAACTAACGCTATTACATGCAAGTTATGCACGTGTGCGAGCCGAGCGTCGTCCACACCTGATTACGATTCTAGGTGTACCTGGAGTGGGGAAGTCACGCCTGGTCAGTGAATTTATCGAACGCGAGCAGGAGCGCATCAAGAGTGCCTCATCTACAGGTGAAAAAGCGGTGCCGCTTGTGTTGAAGGGTCGTTGTCCTCCATACGGTGAAGGAACGACATATTGGCCACTGATCGAGATTATTCGCACATTGCTGCACGTTCAAGATGAAGAGACAAACGATGCCCTGCAGGAGCGGTTTGTTCGATTTGTTCGTGAGACATTGACGAGAACAGGTCGCTCAGAGTCGCCAGAAGAGATTGCAGAGACACTTTTGCGCAGTATCGGCTCAGGTCTTAGTGGACGTATCACCACTACAGACAGGCAAGATTATACAGGGAGAATGTTATCAGGAACGGAGAACAGTGGCCGTAATGTCAAGCTTAAGCAGAGTGGGGTACAGGGTGCGCTTTTACGGGCCTGGCGCATTGTGATTGAAGCACTGGGAGAATTGCAGCCGCTCCTGATTGTTGTCGATGACCTACAATGGGCAGATGAGGCTCTGTTGGACCTGCTAGAGTACCTGGCGGATCGCATCACGACGGCCCCGATTCTCTTTCTCTGTCCTGCACGTCCCGACTTTTTTGAGCAGAGGCGCGATTGGGGTGGCGGTCATCGCAACTTTACAACGATCGAACTGGAAGCCCTCTCCTGGGAAGAGAGCAGCGAGCTGGTCGATGCCTTGCTCAATACAAGCGATCTGCCCGAAACCTTGCGCTACACTATTCTTACGCGTTCAGAGGGCAATCCATTCTTTGTAGAAGAAATCATTCGCATGTTCATAGATCAGGGCATGCTGGTACGCCGGGAAGATCAGCAGGGCAAGGAATACTGGCACTGGAGCGCTTCTCAGCAAGATACACTACTGACGGATTTGAACATAGCGGGTGAGGCTGAAACGCCGCTTGTGGAGCGACAGTATGTGCTGCCTCTGCCCCACGTGCCTGACACAGTTCAGGGTGTGCTGGCAGCGCGTGTAGACCTGCTCAATCTTACAGAGAAGCTCGTTTTGCAGCATGCCGCCATTGTTGGGCGTATCTTCTGGCTCTCCTCATTGCTCGAACTAGCAATTGGTATGAGCCTGGAGACAGTGCTCGAAGCGCTCGCTGCGCTCATTCGGCGGGACTTTGTGATTGAGCTTGAGAAGCAGGGAACAACGCCGGTCAATAATGACCGTACATTTAGCTTCAAGCACATCCTGATTCGCGATGTTGTTTACAATAATATCCCGCGCCAACGACGTTCGCGGGAGCATGCTCGGCTTGCGCTATGGTTAGAAGAGCAGACGCAGGATAAGCGTAGTACATTTCTGGAATTGCTTGCCAATCACTACCAGCAGGCGCTCGCCACCTGGTCCCCGCGCTCTGCTGTAGACGTGATTGAGATAGAACTGACGAACTCTCCTGCTCAATCAGCGATCCGTCTCACACGAGGCGAGTTGCGGGAACGGGCGATTCAGTATCTCACACAGGCAGGCGATCATGCGCTGCAAAGCTACTACACATTGCGAGCATTAAGAGCATATAATGACGCGTACGATCTGCTGCTCGATGGTCAGGCTGATGTGCTTGTACGAAGTAAGATGCTAGAAAAGATCGGCGAGGCGTACACTCAACGCGGCAATATGGATGACGCCTGGCAACAATACCGTAAAGCACTACGCCTGCGAATGGAAGAGCAAGGCGCGAATGCCGAGCCGCAAAGGGATGAAGAGCGGGCATACCTCCTTCATCTTTATGAGCACCTGGCCCTACTTGCGACGCGTTGGAACACGCGTTTTGATACCTCACCAGACATGCAAGAGACGCTTAGCTATATCAACGCTGGGCTGCAATTGCTAGCAGGTAAGCCGATCAGCCGTGAGAGCGTTGCCTTCCTGACCTATCAGGCCTTCTGGGATATTCGGCAACTGGCAGTTGTACCTGCTGAACAGAAAATCGAGCTAGCAGCACAGGCACTTGCCAGCGGTCAGGAAGCATTGCGCCAGGCAGAGGAGCTGAACACCCCGCGTATTCTCTCACTCACGCTGGACGCAATGAGTTTCATCTACGAACAATATCACCAATACCGGCAGGCGCGTGAACTGCATAAGCGACGCGAGCAACTGGAGAGCCAGTTGACAGACCGGGATGAGCTGTATGATCTCTACTTCTCGCTGGGAAGAGCGTACGAGCGTATAGCTGAGTACCAGGCATCACTTACCTTTTTTGGGAAGGCATGGAACATTGCGCAGACACTTGAAAGTCCTGCGATGCTCGTAAATAGCATGGTTGGACGGATGCGCACGTGGCAGCAGTGGAATCGTTGGGATGAGGCGCGACAGGTAGCATTGGAGATTCTCCAGATCGTCGATAGATATCAACAGGATGAAAAGAGGCAATTCTGGGCGTTGGAGACCCTGGCAGTGCTAGCTTACCATCAGGGCAAGACAGAAGAGGGCGAAGACTACGAGAGGCGTTGCAAACGTCTGCTTGATCAGCAAGCCGAGCGCCTTTCAAGTGCTCAGAAATATGAGCTTGATACACGGCTGCACGCACTCCATCATGCACGTGGAGATCTGCAACTGGCGACGAGCAACTATAAGAGAAAGTTAGAGGAGAGTGAACCATTTCCCTCACCTGAAATACTCTCAACCCTGGCCGAACTCCTCGTAACCATGCATGCCCCGCTGGAGGAACAGATGGAGGTTTGTGAACGTGCCGTAGCGTTGGGCGAGCTATCGGGAGCGTGCAAAAGCCTTGCTGTCGCACTGCGTGTGCGTGGGCAGATGCATTTGCAGCAGCAGCAAGAGAAAGAGGCCGAGCACGACCTGCACGCCTCCCTTCAGCTCTGTCACGACCTGGATCTACCATGGGAGAGCGGGCATGCCTTATACAATCTGGGATTGCTCTACAAATATGTCAGTGAGCAGGAGACTGATGAGGACAGGAGTGTCTCAATCATGAATCGCGCTCGCTACTACTTCGGGCAGGCGCGAGGCTTCTACGAGTCACTGCAAGCGTTGCCAGCGATTGAGCGCGTGCAAGTAGCACTGCAAGAAGAGAGCGCTGTGCAGGTGTGAATTCTAAGAGCAGACAAGCTCCAATATGTTTTGCGTAGGAGTAAATACTGCAAAATGCTCACTAGGAGCGAGACAAGCGTGCTCCCTACGCGCCGTTCGGTTCTACTTAGTGGACAGAATGAATTTTTGGGAGAGCAGACGTATCCGACGTTTGTGACAACATAAGAAGGAGAGCAACTCGCTAGCAAACAGAGGTGTTCCACAATTGTGTCGAATCCCAGACTGTTCCCATGCCTGGAGGAAGGGCAACAATGTGAAGTTGCGAGAGGTTAACGCCAGCGACAAGTAGACGTTCTTGCATGTAACGGAGAGCTATATCAGGCGTATTATTTGTGCGACTGAGATGGGCAAGCCAGAGCCAGCGAATACATCCGGTGGTATAAACCTGTAGCACTGCATCTGCTGCCTGCTCGTTAGAAAGGTGTCCGGTGGAACTCAAGATACGTTTCTTGAGGGACCAGGAGTAAGGACCCTGGATCAGACGTTCACGATCATGGTTGGACTCAAGAATCAGCAAATCGGCAGAAGACATATGCCCCAGCATCCCAGGTGTTACCTCGCCACTATCGGTTACGATGCACACGCGGCAACCACCAGCACGTAACAGATAACCGCAGGGAGCGATTGCATCGTGCGAGATTGGAAAAGATGTTACCTCTATATCTCCGAGGGTACGTTGCGAACCGGCAGCAAGTTCAACAAACGACGGTGAGAGAATGCTCTCTTCTTCAGTAACTTTTTTAGCAAGCATCTTCAGCTCATCTACTGCATAGGTCTTTCCATCATCTGGCTCTACGTTTACAGCAAGGGTTATTACACCATCTGCTGAAGCAAGTTTTTCCGACTCAAGAGGCGCTGTTGTTCTCGCTGAAACGGTCCTACCTGAATCCGAGCGCCATGCACCCAGACGTATACCTTCTTCGATAGCGGCAAGAGTACGGGGATCAGCGATAACGGGGAGAGAGTATCGTTTCATCAGCACAGGAAGCCCCAATACGTGATCGCTATGCTCATGTGTGATAAGCACGCCCTGTAACTGTGAGGGATGAACGCCGAGGAGTTGTAAACGAGCTGT
Source organism: Ktedonobacteraceae bacterium (assembly GCA_034431765.1). Taxonomy (GTDB): domain Bacteria; phylum Chloroflexota; class Ktedonobacteria; order Ktedonobacterales; family Ktedonobacteraceae; genus DASYAN01. The sequence goes on from DAOUDD010000248.1 coordinate 17,787, forward strand.
GAGCGCGCGCGCACTTAGACCGGCATCAACGAGAAGGCGGGTACGCCCCTGAGGTCCTGCCTCTATAAGAAGAGCGTTCCCACTACTACCACTTCCCAGTGAAACAACACGCATACAGGCACTTCTCCAACTAGCGAACAGGAGGAATATTCAATAATAACTGAGCATTCTCTCCCAGGACTTTAGCAAGCGCATCACTCTCTAGCCCACTTTGCCGAACATGATCGAGAACGCGTTTCTGGCCCAACAAACCGTAATCGCTGGCGAAGAGGATGCGCTCGGCTCCAACCAGTTGCGAGACGACGGGAAAGATAGTATTGCGATATAAATAAATTGTTGCAGCAGTATCATACCACACATGTGCGGTGATACGCTGAATCTCTGGCATTAAACAGTAGAAGGGTAATCCCCCACCCCAGTGGGCCGCGACGAAGCGAACATCAGGAAACGCGGTCAGGAAAGTAACAATATCCTGTACCGAAACATCCCCTTTGCCGGGATAGATATGCCCGACAGGCTCACTACAATGGGAAAGGACGAGCAATTGATAGTGCTGAACCACATCCATCAGCGGCGTGAGCATACCTACATCGCTCAGACGATAGCCTTGTCCATGTGGCATTAACTCACCGAGACCAATAAGACCTGCCTCTGCACAGCGTACTAGCTCTCGTACAGCGCGTTCCCCAGCGATTGGCTGAAGGACCGCCATACCATACAGCTTGCCAGGGTAACGTTGCACAGCATCAATTACATAGCTATTACACTCCTCTATCAGTCCGGGATCAGTCCAGCCAAATGAGAAGGTGACAGACGCATCGACACCTGCTGCAGACATCTCAGCAACTAAATCTTCAGCACAAGCCAGACGAACACGTGGATTGCTATATAAAGAGTTGAACCAGGGATCGCGTTTGCAGTATCGCTCGCGATATCTGATTACGTCAGGAGGGAAAATATGTGTATGAAAGTCGATAAGCATGTTCTTTGTTCCTCTAATGCTCCCTTGCGGTAAACCAAGAGATGCCAGAAGACCTATTAACAGTAGTTTTATACCACAATTTATCAGGGATAGATGTAACTGCCATTCTTGATACGGTATCAAATGCCAAAAACAAAGCGGAGAGGGAAGGACCCAGACACCATCGCTGTCGGCCC
>DAOUDD010000249.1:0-28568 GCA_034431765.1 Ktedonobacteraceae bacterium
AAGGAAAACAAGCTCGAACAGTGAGGCCTTCACCACTTAATGTTGCTCTACCGCGAATCTGAAAGGGAGCTTCAATGAGACTATTCTCCTGTTTTACACCTAAGAAAATAGTGCTTTCTTTGTGCACAGCGATGATTTTGTTTTTCGTTATAATAGGGAGTTTTTTGAGTTTGACGGTAGTGCATGCCGATGATGGTCAAGCGGCCTTTGACATCAAACCGCTCTACTATGATCCGCACAATCCGGTCACGGGTGCATATTTTGTGTTCGGTACGAAGTCGGGTGGACATATACAAAATAGTATGCTTGTAACAAATGTTGGCTCTGCAACTGGAACGGTTAACCTCTATCCAGTCGATGCATTTACCTCTGATAGTGGGGGAACTGCATTTCGTGGGCGTATGGATACACGTAGCGATGTTGGAGCGTGGATTGAGTTAAGCCGTCAGCAAGTAACGCTTGCACCTGGTCAGAGTCAAGCGGTCTCATTTGAGGTGAATGTGCCGGCTCACATTCGTTCCGGCCAACACGTCGGTGGTATTGTTGCTCAGGGAGCGTCAACGCACGTTCTGGCACAGAAGAATATTCCTATCAGCCTACAGCAGTTAAGAGTTGTGGCGGTTCAGATAAATTTGCCTGGTCCGCAGGTTGAAAAGCTGGTGGCTACAGCTATTCAACCCGACAATGCGAGCAAGTACCAGTGCTTGCAGGTGAAATTAAGCAATACAGGAAATATGATGGTGAAGGCGTCGGGAAATTTGCAAATCTTTGATCTTCATCAACATCTACTGCGCAGCCAGGCAGTGAGTCTAGATACGATTCTACCACAGATGTCTATTAACGATCGCATCTATATACAGCAGCAGGCACTTCCTGTCGGGCAGTATCGAGCCGCTCTGACGTTAACATATGGACAGAAACGGCAGTTATCCTATACAAATACATTTGCAATCCTCTCAACGAAGAAAACGTTCTCAGGCGCGATTTCCAGGTTGGTTGCGGGGGATAGTGAAGGCTTTATGCAGATGGTAGCTCCCTGGCAATTAGCGGTTGGAGGTATGCTGATTCTTCTGGTCATTTGTACGCTGGGTTTCTGGATGTACAGGCTCTCCAGATTGCTTATAGGTTCAGGTCGTAACAGGAAGGATGCTGCTACCGTTGCTGCGTCTATTTCCGAACTAGTGACGCATGAGACACCGCGTGCGCGAAAGTAGAGACGAACGACGCGTAGGGAGCGCTTGCTCCCATACGCGTCGTTCGTCTCTACTCTGCCTCTATGAGCAGAATGAATTCTGGCAGAGCACTCCGCGTCGGACGCTCCAGCCTTCTTTGAGTTCTTGTTGATGGGGAATGGATAGAGGTCAGGGGGTAGAGGCAACGGTTATTGAAAGAACACCGCCAGTTGTCTGGCCCGCGTACGCATTGGCAGGGATAAAGAAGTGTCCAAAGGTTGTGATATTATACCCACCCAGGCCACTAGTAAGAGGAGCCGTGATCAGTCTGGTTGGGGTGATGAGATCTTGCTGACTGGAGGCAAGAATAAGTGGGTTCAATGAAGAACATTTTGTGCTTGCCGCGCATGTAACGGTTACTGGTGTTATTGCATCTAGAAACAGGTCAGATTTTGCGTTGCTATTTCCGAACGTTAATGGCGTTGCTGAAGCGATGACATGCCATCCTGCTCCTGAATTACGGGCGTCATTGATGTACGTTAGAAATTGAAAAGAAATTGTCTCATTCCGAGCGGTAAGCGTGATTGCATTCCTATTATTAATAATAGGAGGGTCGATAGAGGCAGAAAATGTCCCAGAAGCGCTAGCACTACTACTGAAAGGCATGGGTGTAGAAGATGTGCAGCGTTTCCCAGTTGAGCAGGGAGGGCTTGAGGCGAGTATTGAGCAGAAGGGATGTAGTAGCAAGACTGTATAAAGGGCAAGGAGGATACCTGCTTTCCCCACAAGGCCTTTTCCAGGTTTTCTACTGTCATTCAACATTTGATCACCATATATTGTCTCAGAAAAAATCATTGCTCCTTTAAGTATAGAGGAGTGGAAAATAGTTACATATAGATAGAGGATCTATTAGAGCAAAAGCATTCTCTCGCACATTGAAGGATGGGTTTGGGTATGGTATAATAGAAACAATTGATTTTTATTTGCTAGGGGAGCTCGGTACAGCCGGGCTGAGAACACCACCGTAGTGTGTGGAGGACCCTAAAACCTGCTCTGGACAATGCCAGCGAAGGGAATGCATAGCTGCATGTTTTTCCCACTCTGTTCCTGCTATACAATCCTTTCTTGCTGTCCTACGCCTCTCACACTACCTCTCTTCGTCGTTTTTCGTTTTTTTGATTACACTTGTATTGCTTTGTTACTCCTTATTGTGTCTAATGAGTGCTCTGGAATGACGCGATCACTCTCCCTCCGTCTGAGGCTGTGCTGCTTACGCTCAAGGAGTATCTTTGTTTTGCAGAAGGTCTTGCTAACGTTTGACAGAGCAGTATCAGGAAAGAGAAAGGTTGTACGATGATGCAGGAACAGTTTACGACGCAGACAGTCGAGTCAGCAGACGTGTTGACAATTGGCAAGCGCACTTTTCATTCGCGTTTGTTATTGGGGACGGGGAAGTATCGGAGCTTTGAGGAGATGCAGGCGAGTCTGGAGGCGAGTGGCTCCGAGATAATTACAGTAGCATTACGGCGTCTGGACCTTTCGCAACCGCAGAAGCCAAACTTGCTCGATGCTATCGATCCTGAACGGTATACAATTTTGCCCAATACTGCTGGTTGCAAGACGGCCGAAGAGGCTATTCAGACGGCGCGGCTGGCGGCAGCAATGGGTCTGCCGCGTTGGGTGAAGCTGGAGGTAATCCCTGACCCACGTTATCTGTTGCCCGATCCTCTTGCAACTCTGGAGGCGACGCGGACCCTGGTGAAAGAGGGCTTTGATGTCTTGCCCTATATCAATGCCGATCCTGTTCTTGCCCGCCATTTACAGGATGCTGGAGCTGTAACTGTCATGCCGCTAGGCTCGCCGATAGGTTCGGGTCAGGGCTTACTTAATCTAGCGCAGATTCAGATTATTATTGAGCAGGCGCATGTTCCTGTTGTTGTGGATGCAGGCATTGGTGCACCCTCTGACGCGGCGCTGGCTATGGAATTGGGAGCTTCAGCCTGCCTGATCAATACAGCCGTAGCACAGGCGCAGCAACCTGTTCAGATGGCACGGGCTATGAAGCTAGCTGTCGAGGCTGGTCGGACAGCTTTCTTCGCCGGACGCATTCCTAGGCAGAGCGTCGCTTCAGCTAGCAGCCCGACACGCGATGTTCCTGCGCTGGCAAAGAACGCGGCAGAGTGAAATCTGTCCGTTCACATAAGAAGGTCGTCAGGATAGGATAATGATAAGGTTTAAGAAATTATTGTGGGTATTGTGAGAATGTCGTGAGATGGATGGCGAAGGGATGCGTATGGCGTTGAAACGCGCGATGAATTGCGGCGTATGGGGTGCACGTGATATCGAAACGCGCGATGAATCACGGCGTATGGGATGCACACGATATCGAAACGCGCGATGAATCGCGGCGTATGGGATGCACGCGATATCGAAACGCGCGATGAATCGCGGCGGACGCGATAGAATCGGGTCCCTATTTCGCGAGCAATGAATTGCCCTGGGTTAACTGGAGTGATTCCTAAAACTTCATGATTGACTGAAGCAAAGGGGGCTTGATGAAAGGGTCAAAAAGGGAGCTGTATCGACCGCAGCTTTGCCTTGTCACTGATCCCACTGTGCCCGACCTTATTCATAAGGTTGAACTGGCGATAGATGCGGGTATAACGATGCTGCAGATTCGTGGTCCACAGCTTTCAACTCACAGATTGTATAATCTTGCTCAGGCTCTCGGCCCGCGTTGTCAGAGATATGGAGTTACTTTTATCGTCAATGATCGAATTGATGTGGGTCTAGTTATTCAGGCGGATGGTTTTCAATTGGGCCGGCGCAGCCTTCCTGTTGCGAGAGCACGCGATCTCGTTGGTCCACAGTACTTGCTAGGTGTCTCGGTGCATACAGCGAGCGAGGCAAGTACTGCTCTGGCTCAGGGAGCTGATTTTTTGCTAGCAGGCACGATCTTTGCCTCACGCTCTCATCCTGGGGAGCAGGCCTGTGGGCTACAGCTTTTACAAATCTTGAAAGAGGCTCATCCTGACGTCCCTATGCTCGCCATCGGCGGAATTACTTCTGAGAATGCAAGCGAGGTAATGGCAGCAGGCGCAGACGGCATTGCTGTGATTTCTGCCATTCTCAATACGCAGCAGGTGACGCGTGCAGTGAAGGCGCTGCGCTATGCAATTGGCTTGTAAAGAGATAGAAGCTCTACGAGAGGAAGAAATTTCCAGAAAGCGGGAGAAATGCGATGGACAATGCTCAGAAAACATCTGCGGCTCAAGAGATATCCATTACGGCCAACGGCCAGGTGTACACAATTCCTACAGACAGTACAATTGCAACCCTCCTCAGCTCGTTCAACGTCTCTGCAAAGTATGTCGTGGTGCAGATGAATGGAGATATTATTCCCCGTTCCAGCTATACCTCCACAATTTTGCAAGCGGATTGTAAGCTGGAGATTGTTACAATGGTTGGCGGCGGCTAAAGAAACGTTCCTGATTCCACCCTGGTTCGCTCATTGGCAGAACTCAGGCGCAGCAGAGTAACTTTTTCTCCTTCTGCCTGTCGCGTATGGCGGGGAGCAGAAGGAGAAAAAAGCTGGGAACATAGACCTCAGGCAAGGTGAAAGGCTCTTACGATCACAGAGAAAAAGCGGCTCGAAGCAAACGAAACAGACGTTCGAGAAACTCGGAACAGTTCATAGGTAGAGAAATTTGCTTATACGTTTTGTATATCTGATTCTGTCGTAAGAGGAACATCCTGTTGCTGCAAATGCTCTTTATTTTTATCATTCCGACGTAGATACCAGGCGCTCCAGACGCAAACGAGCAGGATGGCAGCCGAGACGATAAAGACGATCAGGCTAAAGCCGAACAACTGTGCGATTGTACCAGCGAAGAGCAGGATAGGAATGGTTCCGGCACTATACAGCATATATTGAAGAGAGATAACACGAGCGCGGCCTTCTTCGGGAGCGCGCTCCTGCATCATTGTAACCGTGGGGATGTTCACCGTAGTCACACCAATGCCAAGACAGAAGACCAGCAGAATAATCGCCCAGAAAAGCAGAGGGGACTCACTGCCATGATGTGGGTCGAACTGAAGCGCAATCCAGTGGAAGATAGGTATCAGTATGAAGCCTACAGCCAGTGAAATCAGGCCTACAAACGTCAGACGTATTTTGCCAACACGTTCAGTAATTCTTGGCATGAAGATGGATGCTCCTACCAGACCAAAAGCAGCAGGTGCAAGTATGAATGTCATATCTTCTACAGGGCGACTTAAGATCACCTGGACAAACGTTCCGGCAAGGCCAGCAATAAGCTGCATAATGATACCGACAACGGAAACCAGAATCACCGAGAGAAAGAGCAAGCGGTCCACAGTAATAATGCGCCAGCCAGCCACCAGATCACGCCAGAGGGAACCCAACGCCTGGGATATAACATTGTATATATCACGCTCTTCACCTTTGTAGTGCTTGAGATGTTTCTCATGGAATACTTCTTGCGGAATAGCCAGGATGAGCGCGATACAGACGCCATAGAGTGCAGCGACAACGACGAAAAGCATATCTGTTGGTTCTGTATGCAGGACGAGAGAACCCAGGTGAATATCAAATGGTCGAAAAATGTCGAGGACAAGGCGACCGAGCAGGAGGAAGCCAATAGCCTGTGAAATGGTAATCGTGATATTAAAGAGCGAGAGTGCGGGCATTAATTCGCGTGAGCCAACCAGGAGAGGAATAGACGCGCTCTCGGCAGGAATAAAGAACTGACCGATCAGCGAGGTCAGGAACAACAGAGCGAAGAGCGGCCAGATATTGCCCCGATCATAGACCAGTGAAAAGAACATCATTAACATTGTGATCAAACGGAGCAGATTGCTAACCCAGAGCACGCCACGTTTATTCATGCGATCAACGATGACACCGGCGATGGCACTGAAAGGGACGGCGGGAAGAGTAAAGGTGATAATTGCGAGATTTGCCAGAAACGTACCATCATTGGGTCGTTTGTTGACGAGTGCCACCAGACCGAAGTTCGCCGCGTTGAGCACGGTAAGCGAGAGAAGTTGAGCCATCCAGAGTAAAACAAAATAACGATTCTTCAACACGTGGCGCATACTGGCAACCTGTTGTGATGAATCGGGATTTCCCGGTTTCTCCGCTTGTTCTGTTGGGATCGACATAAAGCCTCCAGGCTTTCCTTAGCCTTAAATAGGATCTTATACGAAAACGGACGCCGTTGCTCCTGTGAGACACGAACGGACGCTCTTCCCTGAGCGAGTTGCGCTCAGGTCTTCGATAAGCAATAAATTTGCTTCTGCCTGCTCTGCATAAGTATACGTACCATTGAGTATACGTACCATTGTAGCAGAAAGTTAGCGATTTTGATATGTCATATGACACATTTCCATCTGTCGGGTTTCCATTTAGCCTTGCTTATAATACTGATACAACCTTTTATTGGATGAGACTACTTATAAGTCTTACCGATCCGCTTGACTGACGCGTAGCGTAGAAGCAGAGCTTCGTGGTCAAGCGGAATAAGAGGGTACCAGTCATATGTGACAGTTCTCGTCCAATACCAGGCCTGAACAAGCAGGATTTCTGAATGCATATTCATTCGGAGAGACTGCTCATGGATAGATGAAGAAGGTGGTTCGCTTGCTTTTTCATCTGATTGTAAGGACGGATGAAGTATAGTAAGAACAACGAGATAAAGTGAAAAGGATAACGTAGAGAAAGGAAGCGAGGGTTTATGAGCGCAGGAAGATATGAACTTTTACAGGAAACATGGATTTATCAGGATATTCAACAACTGGTCACCGTTGAAGTACGGAAGCAGCAGCTTGTTGAGTTACGTCGGGTGTTGCAGGAGATTGTACATGTGCGTTTTCCTCGTTTAGAAAAGGCTACACAACATGTTGCTGAACAATTAGACCATCTGGAGCACTTCTATACAATAATTGTGCGCATAGGGAGTGCGAAAAATGAGAAGGAGGCACGCCAGGCGTTATTAGAGGTGGAAAAAATGGATTGCTCTGGCCTGGACATGTTATAATGAAGGAACTTTTCTTCTCCGATCAATTTTTTGAACTTTATAATGCTGGTTCCTATCAGATCGCTGAAGCGTGGGAAATAAATACAGTACGATGCAACAAATACAGACAAAAATTGATATACTTTCGATGACGCTGCCGGAGCTTCAGCAATGGTTGAAGGAGCGAGGCGAAGCGCCTTTTCGTGCGAAACAGATTTATAGCTGGGTCTATAAGCGACTGGTGCCTGATTTCGCAGCGATGAGCAATCTGCCGAAGTCGTTGCGTGCTCGGTTAGAGGAGGAGGCGTGTATCGGTCCGGCAATCGTGCGTACAGAGCAGCACTCGAAAGACCAGCGGACACGAAAGATTCTGCTCGAACTGGCTGATGGGAAACTGATCGAGTCGGTGTTGATGCTCTATCCACCGCTGGGGGAGAGCAGCGCGCGTGCGACTGTTTGTGTCTCCAGCCAGGCGGGGTGTGCCTTTGGCTGTACATTCTGCGCCACGGGACAGATGGGGTTCGATAGACATTTGAGCGCGGGCGAGATAGTAGCGCAGGTGCTCTACTTCGCGCGTGAATTGAGAGCGGCACCATGGGTGGCGGTTGGCTTGCCTGGAAGCGCAGCGATTGAGCATATCACCAACATTGTACTGATGGGTATGGGAGAGCCATTGCACAATTACAGCAATGTGTTGCAGGCACTGCATATTCTCAATAGCTCTGACGGATTTAATCTTGGCGCACGACATATGACTGTATCAACCGTTGGGCTGGTGCCAGCGATTCGCAAGCTGAGCGAGGAGCCGTTGCAAGTCAACCTGGCGATCTCACTGCATGCGCCAACCGACGAACTGCGTAGCCAGACCATGCCGGTCAATCGCAAATATGCATTGCAGGAGTTGCTGGCAGCGTGTAAGGATTATATTGATAGGACACATCGGCAGGTCACATTTGAGTATGTCCTGCTCTCTGGCGTCAATGATACACTGCAACATGCGCAACAGCTTGCAGAGTTGCTCGCGCCACTGGAACAGTTTGCACATGTCAACTGCATTCCGGTCAACGCGACCTCGGCCAGTTACAAGACGCCAGGTCCCTCGGCGATCCGCACCTTTCGCAACATTCTTTTTGAGCACGGAATCAGCAATAGTGTGCGTGCTGAACGTGGTGATGATATAGCTGCGGCCTGCGGGCAGTTACGAACACGTTTCGAGAATCGAAACGTGGTACCAGTGCGTAACTGATCCATAACATAAGAAAGCAGAGATAAAGTAGATCTCTGCTTTCTCAAGGCTTATTCTTCTGCATAGGCACTGATGTTACTGACGCACTTTTGGTATTTTGCTCATTGTGCGTAAGCAACGCGTGCAGATGTTGACATTGCGTGGCGACCCGTTCACCTCGATACGACGGCGATGTACATTGAGCACAAAGCGGCGGCGTGTGCGGTGTTGCGAGAAAGGCACGTTATTGCCATACATTGGTTTGCGTCCACAGATATCACAACGACCTGCTGACATGTCTCAACCTCCCATAGAATTGCAACAGATCGTGCCAGAACATGCGTAGAGGACAGTTCTAATCGATCCGTACGATAACTTGCAGTGGCTTGATTATCCTTCAACCCTCTGGTATACTGCTTCAGGAAAACTCGTATGCCCAGTCTGGATAACCCCAACACGTTATGCGAGTATACCTGATATGAGCTATTTTGGCAAGAGAGAAGACATATGCGTATGCCAAAAGCGTCTGCCATTGGACCACAACAGAGAGCTAACCTGCGCGGAAAGATAGAGGTCCTTCCACACGCCATACATTCAATTGCAGTTCAAGCAACGTGTGGATGTTATGGTGTTGTAGGTTTTGCCTTGCCTCATCTACGCAACGGGCAAGCAGTCATTTTAGACTCGGAACAGAGCAACCAGGGAGTACGTGTACAGATACAGCATGACCAGCTTATCATTGATGTGTATGTTGCGCTGGAGTACGGACTGCGTATTTCAGCGGTTGCGCAGAACATCATGCGTAGCGTGAAGTTCTCAGTAGAGAAGATGCTGAGCACTCCGGTGACGCAGGTCAATGTAAATGTACAGGGGCTTCTGCATGGGCCAGCAGCTCAGGCATCCGCCGAGCTGGACAAGAAACAAAAGAAGTAAAGGACTAGAGGTAGTGTAACAGCTATGGAGGAACATGTAGCATCCCGAATACGCCGTCGTTCTCGGCGTATCAGTGTTTTTGACGGACAAGATCTCAAAAAGGCCATCCTCGCGGGAGCTGCATGCTTAGAAGAGCATCGAGAAGCCATAAACGCGCTGAACGTTTTTCCCGTTCCCGATGGTGACACCGGCTCTAATATGGCTGCTACCATGAAGTCAGCGGTACGGAATATTCTCAATAGTGAGACAACGTCGGCAGAGAGTATTGCGCGCCAGGTTGCACATGATGCATTGCTGGGTGCGCGAGGAAACTCTGGTGTCATTCTTTCGCAGACGTTGCGAGGTCTCGCGGCTGGTCTAGAGAACAAGCAGACGTTCACCGCTGCCGATCTCGCGTTAGCCTTTCAGAAGGCTGGACAGTTTGCGTACCGAGCGGTGATTCGTCCGGTTGAGGGAACGATTCTGACCGTTGTGCGTGAGTCTGCCGAGGCTGCACAACGCTATGCCGAGCAGCATGACGATCTGATCAGCCAGATGCAAGAGATTGTCAACGCAGCTCGTCAGGCGGTTGCGAAGACACCGGATCTTTTGCCAGCGCTAAAACAGGCTGGTGTCGTTGATGCCGGTGGGCAGGGCTTCTGTACGCTGTTAGAGGGCGTCCTGCGCTACATTCGTGGTGAGGAGGATGTCGAAGAAGCTGTGCAGGTTGTAGGTGCACGTACAGCGCGTGCAGCAAGTACGACGGCAGCTCAGCAGCCTCCAGTACAGAAGAAGGGGCGGGTCACCGTTGAAGAGGAGTTTGGCTACGAGGTTGTCTTCCTCTTGCGGGGGAAGGGGCTGGATGTAGAGGGAATTCGGCAGACGATCATCGACATGGGCGGTGTCTCGACAGTAGTTGCGGGCGATGAAGAGATGCTCAAAGTGCACACACACACGCTGACACCGGGCAAAATTCTCGACTATGGTGTCGGCCTTGGCAGCTTGCTGGATATCAACATTGAGAACTTACAGGAACAGAGCCTCACATATGCCGCTGAGAGCGCCGCCGAACATGCAGCAGAAGACGCCGAGCAAGAGCAAGCTCCGATGCTAGAGATAGCGACGGCTGCCGTTGTATCGGGGGATGGCTTTGAAAAAGTCTTTCAGGGATTGGGAGTAAACGCCGTTGTCTCCGGTGGTCAGACCATGAATCCCAGCATCGAAGAACTGCTAGCTGCCGTCGAGAAACTACCAGCGCAGCAAATTATTCTCCTCCCTAACAACAGCAACGTAATATTAAGCGCGCAACAGGTCGTGGGCCTGACCACAAAAGACGTGTACGTAGTGCCGAGTAAGACGCTGCCACAGGGTATTGCAGCATTGATCGGCTTCAACTATGAGTCCGATTTTGAGACAAATTGTCAGAGTATGACCGAGGCTATTGCGAGCGTGCAGACGGCGGAAATTACAACAGCGGTACGCTCGGTACAGCTTGGAGGCTTGCATGTACGCGAAGGTGATTTCATTGGCGTCATTAATAGTCATCTGGCTGTTGCTGGTCAGGACATTCATGAAGTTGTGCATGACACGCTCAAGCGCATCAATATTCACCGTTATGAGATTGTAACGCTCTACTACGGGATGGATATAACGGCAGAGGAGGCGCAAGAGATGGCACAGGCTATCAAAGTGGGCAATTCACAGCTTGAGATTGAAGTTGTCAATGGTGGTCAGCCCTACTATGCGTATATTCTCTCGGTTGAATAATAGATGCCACAAGGTAATAAAAAAAGTTTTTTTGGAGGATCACGATGACTGTGCGCATCCTCACAGATAGCACGGCGGATTTCACGGTAGAGGAAGCCGAAGCATTGGGTATTACCGTTGTGCCACTCACCGTTTTTTTTGGTGAAGAGGCATATCTGGACAACGGGGAACTGGATAATGCAACCTTCTATAAGAAGTTGCAGGCAAGCAAGGAACTGCCACGTACATCCCAACCGTCGCCCATAGCATTTCAGGCAGCTTACACACGTCTGATTGAAGAGGGAGCGACCGGCATTATTTCTACGCATCTGTCAAGTAAGCTGAGCGGCACATACCAATCCGCATGCGCTGCACGAGACACACTGTCGGAAGATCAACGTCGGATTCCCATCGAAGTAATAGATTCACAGACAGTTACCTCAGGAATCGGGCTTTCTCTGCGTAAGGCAGTAGAGATGGCGCGAGAGAACCGCACCCTGGAAGAGATTCAACGTATGCTCGTGGAACGTTTTGCCCGGACCCGCATTTTCGCCGCCCTTGATACGCTAGAGTTTGTAAAACGGGGAGGAAGAATTGGTGCGGCACGTGCTTTCCTTGGAAACATGCTCAGTGTGAAGCCGATCATTGCGATCAAGGATGGGGAAGTAGTGCCTGTTGAGCAGCCGCGCACACGAAGTAAGGCTTACGCGCGTATCGCACAGATTACGAACGAGCTACAACCTCTTGAAGAGATCGCGGTGGTAGCGTCGAACGATGAAGTAGGACAACAACTTGCTGAAGTGTTGAAAACGCTTTATGCAGGTGAGATACCGCAGTATAAGCTGGGCGCGGTAATAGGGACGCACGCTGGTCCGGGAGCAGCCGGTGTTGTAGCAGTTTCATCCCTCCAAGAGTAAGAGCGTGATGCAGGCCACTATGTCTCGCCCTTTCGTGTCAGAAGGATTGACTATCCCAAATTTGTCACGTACAATAGAAGTATTATAGTGTGTCATCCGGTACGCGCTTCTCTTTAGAAGCCACAAGGAAGGCAGGAACGATAGTGGGAATGTTACGAGTGATGTCCCGACGAGGCGATGACCGTCTTGTATGGAATGAGCAGAAAGCGTTGACGGGCGATCTTGAAGCTGTTGCTGCAGTTCGCGAGGCAGAGCGTATTTTCGCGCAAGAGCGTGCAAAGGGTGCGACAGCATTTCGTGTAGAGCCTGGGAAAGCGCCAGAGCGTATTGAGCGTTTTGATTCTACTGCTGAGCAGATTGTGTTGGTTCCTCGGGTCGTCGGTGGATGAATGCGTTTGCTCAGGTGTTGAGCATCGTATCCTGGTTCTGCATAGGCCTGGGGCTTACTCCTGTTGGTTGGCTCCTCTTGAAACCGTATATAAGAGGGTGGTCGGCTACTGAGCGACGAGCACGAGAGCTATTGCGTGATGTGCTTACTCCTGAACAATTGCATCAACTTACCTGGCGTGGTTACGTCGAGATTCGGAGTTCATGTGCGCCAGAACGTGTCTATCGTGTGCCACGTTCACGCGGCTATGTTCAGGTAATCGAAGAGGGACGGGCGATCATGCGCCTTTGCCTTCAGCCCGTCGAGTCTCTTCCATCTGCCGACGTAGTTGTGCTGCATGCTTTAATGATTGAAGCGAATGAGGAGTTCTATTTGCAACAGGCAAATAAGTACCTCTTCGTGGATTAAGCAATGCTGGTTGAAACACATATACTGCTTGCTGATCTCTCTTTATCCATTCTCACTTTCATCGTCGCTTGTCTCGATCTGAACTACCTCGTGGTGTCCATTTTGTTTGATACAGGCGTGAGGTCCACCATCAAGTGGTGTATGGCAGAGTGGGCAGACAGGGCGACCACCGGCGATGACGCGTACAATGTTGCGCGCGAGATACTGGGCCTGTTCGGGTGTAAATGTGAGTGTGAGGATATCTTCTTCGCTTATTTGTGACTCTCGACCTTGCTCCAGTATGGCTTCGACTGGTACAACGTGCAATGAGAAGACATTTTGTATTTCGTTATAGCTGAGTTGCATCTGACCGACGTGGAGGTCATATGTCGGATGACGGGGAAATTGTGGTGGTATACCTTCAGGTTGCTCTGATTCTCCAGCCTGTGCTTCGGTGCGCAAGACATGCCCTTCGGTGATAAGTGCTAGAGCGCGGTCAATTGCGACTGCCAGACCATCTAGCTGTTCTTTCTCAATCCACAGCAAGGCTGAGCCCTCCCTGCTTTGTGTAAACAGGCGAAATTGGCGTTGTCCTGGGCGACCGATTGACTCTACTCCTAGAAGAGTAACGGAGCCTAAATCTCTACTCATTTTTTCTCTCCCGTGCAAATTTCTAACTGCTCATTGTTTACGTCTATTTGTGTTGCTTAACGCGAATTGCATCAAGCCCTGGGTCTTGGTTCGTGCACTAATACACTAGTAGCCACGCGACGGGTCATAGAGGTTTTGCAATGGCATATTTTTGCGATACCGACGTAGATTTTCGGCAAAAAGCGCGCTTAAACGCTCTCCATAATGAACGCTCACCCCGGAAATATGTGGGGTTAAGATGACATTGGGCATAGTGAATAACGGGCTGTTTGCTGGCAAGGGTTCTTCCTCTGTAACGTCCAGGCCAGCCCCTGCGATCCAGCGCTCTTGCAGAGCGTGAATCAGGGTTTTTTCGTTGATAACGTGCCCGCGTGCAATGTTGACCAGGTAAGCATGAGAAGGCATGGCAAGCAGTTCTGGCTCACCGATCATGTGATAGGTAGCTTTTGTCAGTGGAACGGCTAACACAACGTAATCGGACTGGCGGAGCATCGTATGGAGCTGTGAGAGCGGGTAGAGTGTATCGACATCAGGATCGTGTTCATTCGGTTGTGCCGAGTGACGCGTAGCAATAACACGCATACCAAAGGCGCGTCCAAGAGAGGCGATACGCCGACCGATATGTCCCAGACCGACAATACCAAGCGTCGAGTTTACCAGTTCACGCCCTCCCAGTTTATACCAATTAGTGCTTTGGGGCCAGAAGTGGCGATCCTGCAAACGCACCATCTCCGGCCAGTTACGGTTGAACATGAGAATGCTGCCAAAGACATATTCCGCAATGGTTGTTGCATTGATGCCCACGGCTGTTGTGACGAGGATACCGGAATCTTCTTCCAGAATACCAGTGGCGCGCAACGTATCTACTCCCGCGCCAGCGACCTGCATCCAGCGTAAGTTAGGAGCGAGTTCACGCCAATCGTCGGGCAATTCATATGCGCAGAGAATTTCAGCATCCCGTAAACGGGTGCGGAGCCATTCTTTTGAAGCAATACAAATGACATCTCGCTGCGCCGCTTCACGCAGTACAGCTTGAGAAGAGAGGGAAAATGGAAAGGTGCTGACCACCTTCAGGCCATCTATCATGCGTGCTGTCTCCTTCAATGTGGCACATAGGGTTATTCCGCACCGTGCCTTCTTCAGTCTATCTAAATTGTTTCTTTATGGCAAGTGCCAGCGAGAGGTAGCAAAGCTAATTTTTTATGACTTCTTAAGCGCTTTTTGCAATAATCTATGGTATAGTCTATTTGAAGATGCTTGTGTGCTGATGTGTTACTCTGAAGTGAGGAGGCGGAAAGTGGGACGTAATACTCATTCCACCCAATTAGCGGCTGCTACTCGCAGATTAGATATGCCAGTCTCTACTCGATTTGCTGCTGAGCAGCACCCACATACTATTGTGCAGCAACTTGGTGCTGTCATTAAAAATATGGAGCATATTGATGATATGTTTCTCTGGCTCTCGCATGTTTTTACACGCTATCCAGGTGCGAATGTAACTCAGTTCTGGGTGCAGGAGGGAAGCGAGCGTGGGCGTCTGACGACTGAGTTACGTGCGATGGCGAGGCGCACTCCTTCGCTACCAGAGGAGGTGGTACTGAACAAACATATCAAGACAGAAGTTGAGGATATGCTCTCTGGACGATACGGGATGATGCCGCGGGCTGTAGGGGAAGTTTTTCCGCAAGCTGTGGCAAAACTGCTTGGCCGTTATCAATTGCGTTACTGGGCCTGCTACTTCCTGGGGAATAGTGCTTTGCTTCCACCAGGAAAACAGCGCATGCTGCAAGGAAAGAAGGTGCCGCTGACGATGATCGTCTCCTGTTTCTTGCCTTATGAGCCAAATACACGCTTTATTCCGACTATTGGGCATACGTTGGAGCAAGCAATGCCTCTTGCGAAAAGGTATGGGTTATTGCTTACCACACAGGAGCAGAGAAGCCTGTCAACTCTCTCCCCTTCTTCGTCACCTGATCGGTCTGCCCCTAAGCCGGCAGTGAATGAAACGCGTGCAAGACTGCTTGATCTCATTCCCAAGCGTACTCCTGTCTCTCACTCAAAAGGAGAGAAGTTGTTGCTCAACGATAAACAATCGCCCTTACTCTATGAAGCTATTGATGATCGGCATAGCGTAGCGGAACTTCTACGTATTACGCATATGAAAGCGCCTGATTTTTATGGAGCGTTGCATGAATTGCTCAGCCATCGTCATGTTCACCTATACTTGCCAGATGAGAAGCGAGAAGCTGGGCTGTCATCTTGACGTGACTAAGAAGTGCTAGAACTCTTGTAGAGACCAGTAGGTATGTGCTATGCTCAAAAACAGGCATGTTTTTTCAATACGAGAGTTCAGCTAGAAGGTATGGGGATAGTGATGACAGAACGAAAAGTACAACCTCGTTATATTCCGCTGCGAGTGCGTTTTCGTCATAGCAGCGACACAGCTCAGGTTGACCGAGAGCATGTAAGCTCAGCGGGAACGGATGCATCTGGTCTATCCCCCCACCTTCCTGATTTTGCACATGCATCTGAGGCTGAAAGGCATGCACAGCAAATCAAAGAATTGTTGCACGTATGCGAACTTTTGCGGACAGACCTGCGACTGGATGATGTATTGCAGCGGATCGCCTCTTCCACTGCTGCATGCACCGGTTTTCATACCCTTGTGATGCGTCTGCTCGATGAAACTGGTGAACTGCTTACCCCTGTTGCTTTTTCAGGCCTTTCGCAGGAACAACAGCGCATGCTCCGGGAAGCTCCGGTTCCTATTAAAACCCTGGAGCAGTTAATGCGCCCAGAGTTTCAGTGTGGTCAGAGTTATTTTATCTCACATCAGCATACCAGTGCCTCCTCTGACTCCCTACGTATTGTGCACCAATCTACTGAGACGCACGAGGTTGAGAACTGGCATCCCCAGGATCTATTGTTTGTGCCATTGTATAGCGTATGGGGGCGTACACTACTTGGGGTCCTATCTCTTGCTGAGCCAGATGATGGTAAAATTCCTACTGTGGAAAGTGTTGAGGTGGTCGAGTTATTTGCAAACAAGGCTGCATTTGCGATTGACAATGCGCTTCAGTTCCAGAAGCGTGAGGATGAACGTATTGCACTGGATCAGGCAATTGTGCAATTGTGCGATGATGTCAGAAGAGTGCAACGAGGAGATTTGAGTCATCGTGTGCGTTCTACACATGCGAAACTTGAGCCAATTGTTGAGGCAGTCAACGTAACTGTTAATGAGTTCAACGGCATTCTTGGAAATGTGGAGATGGTGACTCAGGGAGTCAATGAGCAAGGACGTAACGTTCAGCAATCTTCTCAACAACTTCTGCAAAGTACTGCGCAACAGGAGCATCTGGTACAGCAAATTTCTCAGGTGATTGCCGACGTTTCCGCTCAGGTGCAAAACATCACTGAACGTAGCGAACTGTTAGCAAAGAAAACGAACGAGTTAAGTGATATTAGTACCGAGGCCCAGAAGGCAATGGATAGGCTGGTGGGAGGGATGGGCGTGGTGCGAGATGCGACGATGCGTTCGAGTATTATGTTGAAGAAAATGGGTGAAAATGGGCAGCAGGTAGGTGAAACAGTTCAAGGTCTAACCGATGTTACAACCCGTATGCATCTGCTTGCTTTAAATGCGGCAATTGAAGCTGTGCGTGTTGGAGAGCAAGGGAAGGGTTTTAAGAATATTGCACAAGAGATTCGAAATCTTGCTCTTCAGAGCGCGGATGTGGCTCGCAAGGCCAGCAACTCGATCAATATCATTCAGGAGGAAGGTGGCAAAGTTTCTCAAAGCTTCGAGCAAAATGTGCAGCAAGTTGTGATGCAGACAGATATTGTTACGCAAACAACCTTGGCAGTAGAAGCGATTCATGTCGCTCTAGCTGATTTGCCTCCGCTTGTGCAAACAATTAGCGCAACATCAGGTGCTCAAGCGCGGAGTTCACAGAAGACTGTAGAGACTCTCCACGAAATGCTTCGTGTGAAAAGCGATATCAACGAGCATATGAGAGATGTTCAGCATTCACTAGAGCAACTTGTGGACCTTACGAATATGTTGCACACACATTTAATAAGCAATTCTTCTGCTAACCGCTTGTAAAACATTGGAGCTGTCTTTCATTTCCTTTGTACGGGCTTCTCGTATTCTCGATACACGCTCTTGCCGATCTTCCAGCCGAAGTAGCCAAGGAAGATGACTGCAAGCACAGCGATAAGAACCATGAGTATACGTATAATCACGCTCAAACCGGTCCCTAGAACCTGTGCAAGCGCTTCTGAATTGAAGCGACCAAGCACGGCGATGCTTATGCTCAAAAGCAGGCCAACGGTAACTCCCAGGCAACAGCCAAGCGGACCGCCGTTTGCCTCTCCTTGTGCCTCTGGAGGCAGTTCTGGACGTGACGGTTCTATCTCTCCTGTTGGTGTTATTGCTTCAGGAGTAGCGGCTACTTCTGAACGAGTTTCTGCTTCTGTTTGTGCCTCGTCTGAAGGGTGTGAGGAGGTGGATGTTTCCTTTGCGGATGGTGTGTCAGAAGATTCTTCTGGAAAGAGCGAGTCTGTTGATGTTGACACAAACGTGGTTCCTTTTCATCGAGAAATATAACAAATCGTCTCTTTAAGGTGCTAGAACGTGCCGAATTGACGGTCACCGGCATCACCAAGGCCTGGAACGATATAGCCACGATCATTCAAGGCATCGTCCAGGGCAGCGACATAGATATCAATATCGGGATGGGCCAGCGAGAGCCGTTGAAGGCCATAGGGCGCGGCAATTGCACAGACGAACGCAAGCCGTGTGATGGTGCCACGTTGCTTGAGGAGCGTGATCGCGTCGATAGCAGAGCCCCCCGTAGCAAGCATTGGATCAAGTGCATAGCATATCTGTAACTGTGTAGAAGCGGGCAGTGAGTTATAGTATTCCTCCGGATTCAACGTCTGCTCGTTGCGGCGTAGACCGAGGTGCCAGACCTGTGCGTCGGGAAGTACAAGGCGAAAGCCTTCGGCAAGCCCCAGACCTGCTCGTAGGATAGGCAGAAGGCCAATCTTTCCGACCAGGCGTGCACCTTTCATTTCTTGTAAAGGGGTCTCGATAAGAGACCGTTCCAATGGGAGTGTCGCTGTTGCCTCGTATGCTAACAAGATGCCGATCTCCTGCAATAGACGTGCAAATAGAGCAGGTGGGGTAGATCTGTCTCGTAGAAGCGTCATTTTATGGGCGAGCACAGGATGTTGAGAAAGATGGACACGTGGAAGGTGCAACACGTCTTCCCAACTTGGCTGGAGAACACCTTGCATCGGCAGTTTGCTCTCCTCCCCATGTGAATGTATTTTGTGCATAGTATCCTCTTCTATAAATTTGCAGTAACCTGAAACCGATCGGACCAGATACAGTTCGGAGGTGCTCACCGGCCCATCTCTTTAGCAGCAGTAGTGTACCGGAGTACCCCGAAAAGGTCAAGCGATTTTGTACTAGGAGATTCTACCAGAGTGAGTGGTAAGCGTCGAGATGTGTGCTATACTAGTCGCATGGTCATTGGAGTTTGCGAAATAACGTTGCATTTGCCGGAATGTCATTCGTTGAAGGAGAAACGGCAAAGCATCAAATCCATCATCGCGCGCGTGCGCAATCAATTTGAGGTTGCAATTGCGGAGGTTGAGGAACACGACCGCTGGCAGCTCGCGAAACTTGGTGTGAGCTGCGTTAGTAATGATAGTCAGCTTGCCAGCGAAGTGCTGACGCGTGTCCGCAATTATATAGAAGAATCAAGACCGGATCTACTTCTTTCTGATATTGAAACTGAAATAATACACTGGTAATTATAGTATGATACAAACGAGAATGATGCAGCAACCGAATGTTCATTCCTCGGTCTCTGTTTTAGGGGTGCGTGTGGATCGCCTGAGCCAGCGTCACTTTCTCACACATATTGCGTCGCTGCTCTCGCACTATCGTGCTAGTCAGCGTCATGCACCCTGCCAGCAACTCATTACGGTCAATCCTGAGTTTGTGATGGAGGCGCAGCACAATCCCCTCTTTCGTCAATGCATCAACGAAGCCTCTCTGGTAATGCCTGATGGAATAGGCGTGGTCTGGGCCGCGCGCTATCTGCATAAACCGGTGCCGGAGCGTGTTACCGGCGTGGATACGGTAGTTGAGCTGGCGAAGCTTTGTGCAGAGGGAGGCTACCGGCTCTACCTGCTAGGAGCGGCCCCAGGTGTGGCCGAGTTTGCGGCGGCTCGTCTCCAAAAGCTTGCACCAGGATTAGAGATTGCCGGTACGTATGCTGGTTCACCTGCCGCTGAGGAAGAGGACGCGCTTATCGAGCGTATTCGTGAATCCGACGCAGATGTGCTCTGTGTGGCTTATGGAGCGCCTGCGCAAGATCTGTGGATCTACCGCAATCTTTCCCGCTTGCCAGTGGGAGTTGCGATGGGCGTTGGTGGTGCATTTGATTTTCTTGCAGGTCGGCAACGCCGTGCGCCGCGCATAATGCAACGGCTTGCATTGGAATGGCTCTACCGGCTCTATCGTGAGCCATGGCGCTTGCGGCGGATGATGGCAATTCCGCGCTTTATGTTCGCGGTTGCCACGAAAGGACGCAGAACTGATGGTGCTTGAGACATCTCTGTCGCGACCTGCAACCTCGCGCCTGCGTTTGTTGATCGAGCAGTTCAAGGGGAAGCGTGTGCTGGTGATCGGCGATATGGTTGCTGATGAATACCTGATTGGTCGCCCGACGCGTATCTCGCGTGAAGCCCCTGTGCTGATTCTGGATTTGGACGAGGAGCGCACGGTTCCTGGGGGAGCTTGCAATGTCGCAGTAAATGCGAACTCTCTTAAAGGTGAGGTATTTCTCGCAGGCGTAGTAGGTGACGATATTGCCGGACAAAAGTTACGTCGTGCGATTGCAGAACTACAGATGCACCAGGAGGGACTGGTGATTAATGAGAGCCGTCCGACTTCGACCAAGACGCGTATTCTAGCGGGCAGCCCACAGATTGTGCAGCAGCATATCGTGCGTGTTGATCGCGTAGATACTTCAGAGATGGATGCAGACTCTCGTGACCAGTTATTGGGCTATATCCAGCGCCTTCTGCCCAGTATCGATGCTGTAGTGCTTTCTGATTATGCAAATGGAGTAATTAGCCCTGATATCATTCAGGCATGTATTCCAGCAGCACGCGCATTAAATAAGGTTATTGTGGTGGACTCACACGGCTCGCTCTTTCGCTTTCAGGGCGTGACCGCGTTGACGCCTAATCAGCCTGAGGCCGAACTGGCGCTAGGGATGACGATTGGGAATCAGTCTGATCTGAACGAAGCCGGGCGTCGCCTGCTGGAGGGAAGCAAGGCGCGAGCTGTCCTGATCACGCGTGGTAGCGAGGGGATGAGCCTGTTTGAAGCGGGTCAGCCGCCCCTCCACTTGCCTGTTTTTCCATTGCCGTACGCAAGCGAGGTCGTTGATACGAACGGTGCTGGTGATACGGTTGCTGCGACGTTTACCCTGGCGCTCACGGCAGGGGCGAGTATGGCAGAGGCTGCATATCTGGCGAATGCAGCGGCAGCACTGGTTGTACGTCGGCTTGGTTGTGCCAGCAATACTCCTGAAGAATTGGAAAAGATTCTTGCATGAATAATCTTATCTCCACTACACAACACAAAATAGTGCAACGCGCCCTGCTTGCTTCAGAAGTGCAGCGTCGGCAGGAGGCTGGTGAACAGGGCGTTTTCACTAATGGCTGCTTTGATCTGCTGCACCTGGGACATGTGCGTTACTTACAGGAGGCGCGTGCTCTGGGGGATTTTCTGGTGCTGGGCTTGAACAGCGATGAAAGCGTTAGTCGTTTGAAGGGGACAGGACGGCCTCTTGTGCCTGAGTTAGAGCGTGCGGAAATACTCGCTGCTCTTACCTGCATTGACTACGTCACCATTTTTGGGGAAGCGACGGCAGAGGCGCTGGTCGATCTGCTGCGTCCGGCTATGTACGTGAAGGGTGGAGATTATGCCGGGGCGAGTGCAGATATGAAAGATATTGTGCCCGATACGAAACGCTTGCCGGAGGCAGGCGTTGTATTTGCATACGGTGGCACTGTGCACCTGATCCCATACCTCCCGCATCATTCAACGACTGAGCTGATTGGGAAGATTAAGAAGCTTCCATAGGGATCAAACCGCACGTAGGAAGCAGGGGCCTTCGGAGGATTTCGCGTAGGGGAGGACCTTGTGCCCTCGTGGCTCGTCGCAGTGCACATGGATGGGAAGCTACATTGCACTCTCCCACAGCGGACGACTGCAAAGGTCCCGCTCTTTACACCCTACGCGTTTAGCATTAAAGATAGGCAAAGTTATGGCAAAGGACTCTCTTGAACAAGAGCAGGAGCAACCAGATTCAATAGAACAAGGCGAGAGTGTGCTCGTTGAAGAGCCTGAAGGTGTTCTAGCGGACGAGCAAGAGGGTCAGGTGGAGGCTCTGCCTGCTGCACCTTTCGGGACTGGATCTGAGGTAGAGCCGATACTTGAAGTGGTTGAGACCGTTCCCGATGCAAGTAAACCAAGTGAACGGCGCGAGATTGTGCGTTCGGCCACGCTGGTAATGCTGGGGAACCTGGGGAGCAGTGTAATGGGGATGGTGCGTCAGTCTTTTGTTGCATTAAATGGAAGCGCCCTTTCTGGTCCATTTCTCGGTGCGCTCTCGCCTGCGCAGAAGTTCAACGATTTCCTCATCAACGGCTCGGTTGGTGGTGCGCTAATACCAACATTCAACGACTATGCCTCTCCCGATAAGCGCGAGGAGTTTCGCCGGCTTGTTTTCACGCTCGTAAATCTCGTCTTTTTAATTATGGCAGTGGGAGCGGTTGTCTTTTTTTTCATTGCTCCATGGGTTATCTACACTGTCCTTGAGCCAGGATGGAAACCTGATGAGAAGTTACTCACGTTGCAATTCGCACGTATTATCTTCTTCTCCTTACTTGCGTTGGGGCCGTTTGCTGTGCTGCAAGCGGCTCTTTTTGCGCGCAAGGAGTTTGGTTGGACAGCTTTTGCCACCTCTGCTTATCATATAGGGATTATCGTAGGTGCAACAGCTACAGCGCTGCTTGGAGGTCAGTATTTTGGTCGCTACGGCATTGCACTTGGTGTGCTGCTTGGGGCTTTAGGAGAGATAGCTCTGCTGATTCCTGCGATGCGAAAGCAACGGCTGCGTTATATGTTTGTGCTGGATCTGCGTCAGCCTGCTTTCAAGCGTATTCTACGATTATATATTCCGGTAGCCTTTAGTTTTATTGTTAGTAATGGAATTGCTTTTCTTGATCAGAGTCTTGCGTCGCAAACGCCCTGTATAGTGGCGCTACAAAATGCTGCGCAGAGTTGTGGAAACGACAACTACTCTGCCATGATGTTTGCCACGGTACTGATTCAGTTTCCCATCGGCCTCGTTGCCGCCGCACTTTCCTTTGCGGTGCTACCAACGCTCACGGCTCAGGCGCGCGAAGAGAATGCGGAGGGTTTCAAAGAGACTCTGTTGCTTGGTTTCCGTCTCGGCCTGCTGTTAATGATTCCTGCTGCTGCCGGACTGATAGTCTTGCGCACACCGATTGTGGCTCTGATCTTTCAACGTCATAACTTTTCAGCCAATAATACCCTGCTCACTGCGACTGCGCTACAGAACTATGCCTATCAATTGCCATTTGTAGCGCTGGATCAGCTCTTGATCAACGCGTTTTACGCGCGTAAGAACACTATTACCCCTGTAGTAGTGTTACTCTTCTCAGTGTTAGGTTATCTAGCTGTCGCACTTCCTTTCTGGCAGACGTGGGGGATGCCCGCTTTGCCATTAGCAAACACCGTGCAGAACTCTCTCCATGCGGTGATCTTGCTTGTGCTGTTACGCCTGGCAATTGGCCCATTACATGCACTCAAGATGCTGCCGACGCTGGTGAAGATACTGATCGCGACGGCGGCAATGATCGTGGTTGCGTGGGGGCTGTTGTTCTTGCTGAACGGAATACCGTTTCTCTCGCTGCATGCGTTTATAGGTAACTTGATAAAGGTACTTCTAATAGGTGGGGTTGCATCGGGAGTCTACTTCGGAAGCATTATGCTGCTGAAGGTGGAGGAGATTGCTTTGCTCAAGGGCGCGCTGCTAGCGAAGTTGGGGAGAAAGTAGTCTTTATGCACATATTTTGCATAGAGCTGTAGAACGTTTTATTGTAGATTAGGAGCGCAGCGATCAACGGCGCGTGGGGAGCGCGCCGTTCGGTTTTGCCCTCGTGGGACAATAGTCTTCACCGAAATGTATTGAGACTTTTACGATTCCTCCCGTTTAAGAGCGGTGAAGAGAAAGCGGTGTCGGGGGAGACGGATGCCTTTGTCGGTCTGAAAGCGCGCGACATATTCTTCCAATAGCCGCTTATCTTGCTGCGAGTCGAAATCCTCGAAGATAGGAACGCCTTGAAGGAAGAGGTCGAGGTCGGAATAGGTGGCGTAGTATTCGTCGTAGAAGAAGTCCTGACCGTAGACAACTGCAAATCCGAACTCCTGCAGACGCTCTCTGGCTAATTGGAGGGCAGATGTCTGCCATACGCGGTAGCCCTGTCCACGCCCGAAGATCTGTTTGAGGTTCCAGGCATCCTTCTCACCGATGTTAATTGTTAGAAAATAGCCGCCAGATTTGAGGATACGCCGGCATTCCTGGTATGGAGTCGGTCCGCGCCGGCTGTAGGCTACGTCAAAGGAGTTGTCGGCAAAAGAGGTCTGGTACGCGTTTTGTTCCTCAAAGAGAACGTTGTTTTGCCCCTGTTCTTGTAGAGTGGCCTGTGCACGTTTCAGTTGTTCGACCGAGCCGTCTATGCCTGTGATCTTCCCGAAATACGCCGCGAGACGGAGTGTAAACGCGCCATCACCACAACCGAGGTCCAGGGCGTTTTTGTCTTTGCCCTCATGCTCAAGAATTTGCTGCTCAAAGATATCCTCAGGATTGCCCTGAGGATATTCGGTAAGAGGTCTGGGGCCACCTAGAAAGGTGCCAAATTTTCTGACGACCTTATCGAAAAATTGCTCTGTCATCCAGATTCAACCTCTCCTATACGAACATTCTTAATGCTAACTTTATTGATTCGCGCAGGGTGCTGGTGTACACTTGTCGTGCTTGAGGTGGACAAATGCGCATCTTTCCCCCACTATTACTCTATCCGGTCAAGGAATTGAAACTAGGAACTGAAACTAAGGAATTGAAATTACATGCGCGAACAGATCGTTCTCCCCGACAACGTCGGGTCCGACGCGGGTGGCGGCGAGGTGGAAGTATTCGCTGCTGCGCCACTTGCGTTGCATCTCCGCTGGAAGGAGAGTGAAAGGTGTCATCGTTTTGGCCTGGGTGCGATGTTTTGCCCAGGATTCGGCCTTGGCCTCTTGCCAGCGTTCGACATCCAGGAGGACAGATATCTGCTCGTCGGTGAAACCCATCTTTTCGACATCGAGATCGCGCACAAAGCCCTCGAAAGCCTGGTCTTGCAGCCATTCTGCCATTGTCGCAAACTGCCGACGGGCGAAAGATCCGTAGTAGAGCTTTGAGACCGCGTGAGCCTGTCCCAATTCTGGATACTGAGCTGCGTCGGCAGCAGCGTGAAAAGCCCCGGTCGTGTGCCTGTAGATCGCGATATGGTCGGGATGGCCGTGGCCGCCTGTCTCGTCGAATGTAACCATCACCTGCGGACGAAACTCGCGGATGATCTGCACCAGCTTGCCAATTACTTCGGCAGAGCGCGCCTGGGCGAACGCACGTGGATCTTTGTTTTCAGGTGTGCCAGCCATGCCAGAGTCACGGTAGCCGAGGAACCAGAGGTGGTCTATCCGCAGAATGGAGGCTGCATCGCGCATCTCCTGCTCTCGTACCTGGCCCAGTGTCTCTGGCGTTGCCAGGGAGGGGTCAGCAATCTCGCCAACTTCTCCTCGTGTCGCCTCGATGAGACCTGTCTCTACGCCTAGATCATGATAGTGTAAGAATGCGCCGGCCATCATACCCTCATCATCGGGATGGGCGAAGACACCAAGTAGTCTTTTTGTTGCCATTTGTATCCGTTCCTTCTTCCTCAGCGTATATGCTTTCATAACGAGAGCGTACCGTCACTGTATCATTAGAGGACGGCACTGTCAATTTCTGAATACGCCACCCTATCCTTAAAGGATAGAACGAGCATTTGCTGATAAAAATATACCTTTTCTAGAAGGAATGTGTTACACTTTACAGTGTGTAGCTAAGGTCGATGCTGAGACTTATCACATATTGAAGAGATAGATTGAAGATATCTGTGATGGACGTATGTAAAAAAGGAGCGATACATGGCGCGAACGGTTCTGGATAGAGAGCTCCAGGAGCTAAATGAGCAGATAAAGGGCCTGGGCACTCTTGTTGATGAAGCTTTGGGGAAGTCTTTAGAGGCACTTGAGAGTGGAGATCTTGCGAAAGCTGGACTGGTGATCGAGTCAGACACGATCATTGATAGCTTGCGAGTAACGGTTGAGCAGCATGCGATTCGCCTGTTAACGCTACAGCAGCCACTTGGCGGATCAGATCTGCGTCTCCTGACCTCTGCACTCTCAATTGCAGGTGATCTTGAGCGTATGGGAGATGGTGCGGAAGGTATTGCGCAGATTATTTTACGTATGGCCCCTTTACGAGGAGGAAGCGTATCTCCATCAGAGGTGAGGGTAGAGACTTTAAGTGGCAATGGTACGACGCATATTACAGAAGCTTCGGTAACGCAGGGACTTATTGATCTGGGGAAAGAAGCGCGGCGTGTGTTGCAGGGAACGATGAAGGCACTTGCAGAGCGAAACGCCAACGCAGCCCGTTACATCTGGGAAGAGGATGACGTCGTTGATGTGCGCTATCACCTGGTGCGCCACGACCTGATGGCGATGATGGCAGGAGCACACGCAATTCCTGCGCTGCAACACGATTCAATGATTTTGCAACGTGCGACCTACCTGCTCTGGATTGCACATAAACTTGAGCGTGTTGGGGATCACTGTGCCAATATCTGTGAGCGCATTGTCTTCATGATCGAGGGCGAGGAGAATATGACGCCGCGACGAGAGCAAGAAGAGAGCAAGGGGTAAAACGCACAGCTTGCTCATGATTTCCTACTTTTTCGCGTTGATGGCCTGCCAGAAAGAGGCCGCAAGTTGCTTATAGCCTTCCGAACTGGGATGGAAGCCATCAGCACTAACGTATTCTGGATGTGAAGTGAGCTGGCTATTCTGCGCGAAGAGATCGACGAGCCGTACGTTGTAGTGATTCGCCAGCTCAGCTATCCTGCTGTTCCAGCGTCCGATTTCGTCGCGCATATGCTGCTTCTGCTCGCTGGTGTTGCGTGAAAAGGTGGGTAAAAGGCTCAGGTCTGGAAGATTGCCCATAACCAATCGCGCTTGCGTACCACTCTGCAACTGCTGTAGCAGGTTCTCCAGATCTTGCATATAGCTTTCATAAGAGACACCTCCCACAAAGTCGTTAGCAACCAGCCAGATGGTGACGAGTTGTGGAGATGTGGAGAGAGCGGTGGGCAATTCCTGATCGAGGGCTTCATGCAAATGAATACCGCTTACCCCCAAGTTGACTGTACGTGAACCCTGGGGGAGGCGTTGTGTAAGCAGTGGAACATAGCCCTGTGAGCCAGGTCTGCTTGTACCAACACCTACCGCATCAGAAGCTCCGAGTGCTACATACACAACAGGTCCTGAAAGGGGACCATTTTTATTATTTGTACCGACTGCGGTCGCCGACTTTTTTCCTGTGCCATTTTCACCTGTTGTGCTGCATGCTGAACAGAGAACTGCGAGCAGTACTGTGAAGAGCAGGGAATAGGAGGCAGGGGTGGAGTATGGATATCTATTTCTTTTCATGGATCGTTTCTTGTATGAGTAAAAAGTGGACACAGTGTTCTATCAACACATATTATAGCATATCACTTATCGATGTTTCGCGTGTATCCTCATCGACCACGGTTAATTTGCCTGTATTGATATCAATAACCAGGCCATGGACGGGTATTTTAGGGAGGAAGGGGCTGTTGCGGATAACGTTCACGACCTCCTGGACGTTGAGATGCACATCGTTGAAGGCACCCATCCAGCGGACTAATCCGTTAGTGTCACCCAGGCTCTCTTGCTCAATGAGGTGTTGCGGATCAACGCCGAGTGCTTGCATAGAGGCGACTAGTGTGCCTGACTGCACATGAGCAAGTCCACACTCAGTATGGCCAACTACGAGCACGCGACGTACACCGAGCAGGTAGACCCCGCCGGCAAGTGAGCGGATCAGATCATTGGCGGCCTGAGAGCGGTCAGGCTGTGAAATGGTTGCGCCAGCGGTACGTAGTTCGAGGACATCGCCGCGCTGCAAACCGAGCGCACCCTCGAACATATTCACGAGACGGCAGTCCATGCATGTAACGATGGCTGTATGTTTGCGAGGGGCATGCTCGATGTGTGGTAATTTCTGTACTTGGAGGAAGCGTTCATTGTGGGCGAGGATCTCATTCAGCATTAAAAAATCTTCCCTTTCTCTCTCTACTCTTCTCTCACCGTGGGGATACGGGTGCGGAGAGGTGCAGTCCGCCAATGCCCGGAGGTGTCATTTCTGCCTGTATGAAGTAGTATCATCAGTAGATGATCTTTATTTCAAACATTATATGATAGTCTTAGTGTAGCACAGCGGTACAGCCTGGACAAGAGAGTGGAGTGCGAAGAATATTTGTTCTATTGACAGACAAAGATACATGATTATACTATATTACATACAAAACATTATTGGCCTGTAATGATCTTTGTGTATTATTCACGTCTTGTTTGTTAAAAGATATGCAGCACCGTTATGGAAGGCATGGTCCACGTGCCTGGAAACGTCGTCGAGATCGGTTGTATGCACGCTCTTCTGTTCCTGTCCCTGTAGTGCCACGTGTTGCCCTCGTTCACGTACAGTTACCTGCTATTGACGCAGAAAGGATCATCGTCATCATTATGACACAAAACCCGCAATCCTCTACACAGATCACGCCGCTTCCAAACAGTTCTCGGGAACTCGATGCTACCCAGAACAACGGAGCCTCTCAAGGTCAGCAAGATCA
>DAOUDD010000250.1:0-29860 GCA_034431765.1 Ktedonobacteraceae bacterium
CTCGTTGAAATTGACGGAGAGCTTTCTCTGTTAGGTAGCCAAAAGTGCCATCCACTTTTAGCTTTAGCTTAGCATCATGCAGATTAAGCTGCATTTGAAGGGCGAGAACGTGACTTCCCTGCGCTCCTAGTGCAGAGGATGCAATCAGTTTTTCCCACGTTCGACTCTCAACAACACCTGTTGTACGCAGTTGGCGGGCTTCCTGAAAGTTACGAACAGCATTTTCGGTGTCAGCACCGAAGACACCATCAACGCCAAATTTCCCAATATCATAACCATAAGATATAAGCATGAGTTGTATCGTCTTTACTTCTGGAGATGTGGTGTGCAGATTGTAAGCAAAGGTTGGCCAACTGCGAGTTGATGGTGATAGACGAGACACTGGTGTGAATGCTGACACGCCTAATTGAGGGTATATGCTAACGGATATTGCAAGGAGCAAAACAAGAACTGCGAGAGCTACTCCTATCAAAATAGGCCAGTTACGCCGTCCCCTACGTCGATAAGTGGCGGGAAAAGAGTTATCAGGGCCTTTTTCTCTGCCTTGATCTATGCTATCTGTCGATTGATCTCTCCCAAGAGGAGACTCTTCACAACCCTGAAGTGGTAGAGGAGTGTAAGGTAGCTCGTCAAGCTTTGATGAGTTATATGTTGGTTGTTGAGCAAAGTGCTCGTGCGGGGAAACTTCACTAACCTCCATCTCTTGCGCTGAAAGCAAGCCAAGTTCCTGTGCATTTTTGCCAAATATGCGACAGAGTTTTTCTCGGTAATACGGGCTTGGAGACGCTGTTCCTCGTTCCCAACGACTTACATAGGATGGACTAGGAGCTTCAAGCTGCTCTGCTAAATAGTTCTGAGACCACCCCCGAAGCTCGCGTTCCTCTCGCAGTGCGCAATTAGGAGTTGCCTGTTCTGCATGTTTCATGTTTCTTGTTCATTTTCCTTTCCTGTACGTCGTCTCTCCTGCAATCCCCCACGCTAAATCCCTCTACAAGCTATCATCATAGAGATACGAGAGCAAGTTTATAGTGCTTTTGTCTCATTTACTTACTTCAGGAAAAGATCAGCCAGCTATTTGTGAAAAAAGCAGCCAAATATTTGTGACACTGAGCCAGAAATGTGTGACCACTTTTCTCACAACTATCTGGCGAAACCTGCATCCGCCTAAACACATTGACAGCAATACGGCACAGAGATATTATGGGGTCACACGTTTAGAGAAAAATAGCGTTGACTTGAACATGAACGAGAAAGAACACTCAGAATGAGCAGGCTTCTCAATACCTCGACAGATAGCTCGTGGAAAGAAGCTGACCTCCTCATCAGAAGCCTCCGCTCATGGGGTATCGAGTATCTGATAGGTTTTGAGCAAACTTCCTCGCCCTCCCCAACAGAACAGCTACCCCCCCTTGAACTTATTCAACGCTTAGCGCAACAGAACGAAAACTCGCGTATACGAGACGCGAGTGTCTCACTCTTCTTACTTCACCCTGAACTCTCTAATGACATATCAAAAGCCATAGAGACGAGCAAACCCGCCATTGCCGAACAGATCATTACCTCTGTTCTTGCTGCTCTCTATCTGCAGAGAATGTGGTCTATTCGTCTAGCACTCGCCTTTGGACATGTCCCCAACTTCCCAGAACAGCCTTTTGCTCACCTTTGGCAACAACGTCATCTCCCACCTCCTGCCTTTCACAATGGCGAGTGGGGACTCGTCGCGCTCCAAACGTTCGAGCAAAAGCGCACAGGTCTACCATTTTCCTTTCGAGGGGACTGGCAAAATCAGCTCGATCACCTCTTGTGGCAGGAAGAAACACGTCATCATGAAAGAATCGTCTCTCTTCCTGCACAACTTTTTGCGAACGAAACAGGGACGAGTCAGGAGTTCGATATGAGTATGCGGCCCAACGTTGGCAAACAAGCTATCGAGTCCTTCCTTCAGCAACTAGGAAAAACTTTTTGCAAACCAGGACGCCTGTACCTAGTAGGTGGCGCAGCTCTTGTACATGCAGGAGTACGACCTGGCTTCACACAATATATAGATATCCAGGTTGGTGAAGCGAACGAGGGTGATCTCATTGTTGCGATACAGCGACTTATCGGGCAGATGCAAATCAACGTTGAATTCGCATCGCCTCAGGATGTCATTCCTCTGCCATCACAGTGGGAAGCTCATGCTCAATATGTCGGTCGTTATGGACAGATTGATGTCTTCTACTTTGACTTTTACAGTATTGCACTTAGTAAAATAGAGCGAGGCACGACCCGTGATATCGAAGACGTGAAGCTCCTCGTTGGACAAGGTCGCATAGAGTTGACCGAGCTTGATGCAAGTTATCAGGAAGTCCTCGCCCAATTAGGCAAGGGACGCAACCCAAAGATTACACCTGAACGCTTCGCAGAACGGTACGCAGGTATACGACCTCTGCTTTAATGAGTTCTTTCTATCTGATGCGCCTTTAGGAAGTGCTCAACTCCACCTATGGCAGTAATTCCAAAGGTAGAGTGCTGATTGTTACACATATTTGGCAGCGTATGATAGTAAGGACTACTCATACCGATTTGATTTCTCCTCCTCCCCATCGTCTCTAACTAGTAGGTATGACACCAACGATCCAAGTGTGTATGCCTCACTGAGGAGAAGTAACAAGGGATTGGTGGACATGGGAAGCAGGGAAGAAGAGAGGAACTACTGGAAATATATTTATCTGTAAAAAAGTAGGAAGCTAGTATGAGCGAACATCAGAACGACAATTCCCTTGCCAGCAGTCTCAATGCGCAAGCAGAACTCTATCAAGAGCAAGGCAAGTATGCGCAGGCGGAGCCGCTATATAAGCAAGCCTTAGCGCTTAGGGAGCAGGTGCAAGGCCTAGAGCATCCCGCTACAGCACAAAGCTTGAACAATTTAGCAGAACTCTATCGAGAACAAGGCAAGTATGTGGAAGCGGAGCCACTCTACCTGCGAGCCATTGAGATATATAAGCAAGTGCTGGGCCTGGAGCATTTCTCTACAGCAACGAGTCTGAACAATTTGGGGCTTCTCTACCACACGCTGGGTAAGTATGCTGAGGCGGAGTCGCTCTACCTGCAAGCCATTGAGATATATACGCAGGTGCTGGACATCGGGCACCCGAACACCGTAATAAGTTTGGATAATCTGGCGGGACTCTATCGAGAGCAAGGCAACTATGAGGCGGCGGAGCCACTGTACCAACAAGTTATAGTACTCTTTGAGCGAGTATTGGGGCCAGAGCATCCAGACACGGCGACGGCTCTGAACAATTTGGGGCTCCTCTACTACGCGCTGGGCAACTATGCGGCGGCGGAGCCGCTGTACCGACGAGCTATAGAGATTCTTGAGCCAACGTTTGGCTCGGAGCATCCAAATACCGTAGGCAGTCTAAACAATCTAGCAGAACTCTATCGAGAGCAAGGCAACTATGAGGCGGCAGAGCCGCTGTACCGGCATGCCGTACTGAGCTTTGAGCAGGTGTTTGGTCCCGAGCATCCCTCTACAGCAACGGCTCTGAACAACCTAGGGCTGCTCTACAAACTACAGAGCAAATATGAGGAGGCCAAGCCGCTGTATCAACGAGCCGTAGCCATTTGTGAGCGGGTACTTGGGCCACACCATCCCAATACGAATACAGCTCGTGCGAATTATACTGCCCTCCTCAAGGCAATGCTGTAAACTATGCTCTGCTTTTTCCCATCTTTAATACTAAATTTCGTAAATTTCTATCTCAGGCCTAGTCAAATATTTGTGAAAAAAGCTGCCAAATATTTGACTGGGCCAGAAATTTGTGACAATCACCATCACCACTGGTGATTGTCACAAATATTTGGCAGCGTATGACAATAATGAGCACGAGATAGCCCTTATCGTCAAGAATTTTTGGCAGCTTTTGTCACAAATATTTGGCAAAACCCTGCTTATCGTCACAAATATTTGGCGGAATTCTACTGAGTTTATCATGACAGGTCCTTTGTTATGTCAGCGAATGATTAGGAGAGTTACTCATGCAGATTCAATTGGGAAAGTTCTTGTGACTTCCCCAATTACTTTTTCATACAACTGTGAGTCTACGTAATACTTGTACATTTACCATGCTTTGAGCCGAAAGGACATGCAGCACCAACATCGCCTCTTATAAAATACGTTTTGCATCAGAGGGATGCAAAATACTTCTGAAACAGTGGGTGCCGAAATTTATAGCCACCACCAACTTTGCACAATACCAGTCTTTCTGCAGCATAATCCAGAAAGCGTGCGTAATTCCAAGGGCAAGCTCCTAAATGCCAGAGCAAGAATCGTAACAAGACGTGCTGGATACAGACTATACCCCCATTGAGGAGGCCGAATATGAGCGCAAGAAATCCTCCAAAGATGATTCCAAAGAGGAGTTTTTGGTCAACACCGCTGGCAACGTAAAAAAATACCGCAAAGATTATCCAGAGCGGTATTCCCACTTTTAGGCTGTTATGTAAAGACCGATACGTTCCCTGATTTGGCTTGATACGCTCCAAAGGAGACAAGTGTTCGCTTGAATTGCATCCTAGCACACTAAAGATAAGAGCAGCGAGAACTCCACTAATGCCTCCCACGACTACGTGTCCTACTGTCTGATGAAGTAGACCACTACTTACTAAGTAGAAGACGTGCTTGATGGGTCCCCCAAGCCGACCATCTAACGCCGTCAAGAGCAAACCGATGAGTGCTCCCACCGCAATACCTCTTCGTCTCTTTGTCTCCCTTGTTTCACTGCTGCTCCCAAAGACTTGGGGCGGCAACGCCACCTGGCTCAGGAGTCCACCGAGCAGTGAACCGAGTACTTCATAGGTCACGAAAAAGAGGATGAAATCCAAATGTACATGGAGGGCAAGGGACGCAAAGGTCTGTTTCTGTAGCGAGGTCAGGAACAACATGGCCTCACCGAACCACCAGAAAAGGGAGCCTCCCAGTATTCCTACCCCTAAGGATGTATACCACGCGCTCCGTATTTCCTTCCACGACCAGGTCAAACGCTCAGTCAATTGTATTGTTCGCGTGAGTTGCAGTTGCTCTGCCTTGAGGGCCATCACAAAGCACCCCAGAATTGCTCCTAGCAAGAGTCCGCTACCAACTCCCACAACGAGGGAGAGTGTGCTTCCACTGACTAACCCTCCCAAGAACCCTCCGAGTAATCCACCGAGACTTCCTCCAAAAAGCGAGCCTACAATGAGGGCTACAAGCAGACGGTATCGTCGCCTAAGCCGAGGCTCTTCGAGCCAGTCAGGTTGGAGTTGTTCAAGAAATAAGAGATCTCGCCCGTGAGTTCGGAGTTGTCGTGCAAGAAAGGTTAACCAGTGGATAGCGAGCACATCTTGGTACGACACGTTTTCCCCCCGATACCCCAGTACCCGCTTGACGTACACCCCAAGCAGGTCTCTTGAAATGCCACCGTCAGCATTTCCATCCGACACCTGCATTTCCGCTTTAGACTGGTACGCTACCAGAATAATGTTGAGGAGCAGTGGAGTGGTTGCCAATACTTTCAAGGAGTCATCTTGAGCGAAGAACTGCTGGAGAGCAAGGAGTTGTTGAAGTTCTTGGCCGAACTTTCCTGCCTTTGTGAAGTAGTTGACCATATTGTCATGTGTAAGCGGCTGCACGTCGAGGCATGTGTGAAGGCGGAGCTTGGAGAAACATGCACGATACTCATCCCGTCGAGAACAGACGACGAGAGAGGTCAACCCATGTTCCTCTCGAAACACATTGATAGCGTCAATACACAGCTCACGGTCCTTCGGCTCCATCTCGTCTAATCCATCCAGCAACAGCACTAGAGAATTGGTGCCTATCCACCACCATCCCAACTTCCTGGGAATATCATACTGCAGAGCTAGCTCCTCAATAACCCACAAGGTTAGCTTTGAATGCGTTGCCGACCATGATGCGAGGTTCAAGACAACTGGAATTGGGTGACGAGATTCTTTTTCAGCCCGATTCAGGAGATCGCGACATAAAGTTAAGAGCAACGTCGTTTTTCCAGCACCTGGCTCTCCGAGAATCAGAACATTTCCATTTTCCTGATCATACACTTGGCTGATGGTCGTCCCTTCCGGCAAGAGTTGCCCCGCCCCTGAGTACTGCTGACGAACATGGCGCCATGGAGTGGTAATACCATTGTAATGTTGGACTAAGACCAGTGGAAGATGCGGGGCACCAGAAAGAGAGGGATCAAGTACTCCTGTTATCCAAAAGCGGCGCACGCGCCGAAGCAACTGGCTCAAATCTGAATTCGCTGATTCCGGTGTCGTCAATGTTTCGACTTCCAATATAGAATCATCATGATGTGCTGAAGATATTGGCACATAAGAAGATGTGGGAGTCGCTCCTTCTAAGACGGGGCGAGAATTATCTGTATTCAGAGATGGAAAATTGGGTATATCAGATTTAACAACCTGCCCTTCAGTTTGGCTCTCCTGTGGTATTTTCCTGCCTGACTCATCATTTAGGGCATCCTGTACCAATGAAGAGGAAATGGGAGGAAACACTATCTGCTCTCCCTCTGAGGTTGCCTGTGCGTCATCAAGCATTGCTCTACCAGCACTTCTCCCAATGTGATCCTCAGACATTTCATCCTTATGGTCTATAGGAATTAGGTCTAGAGCCCCTTGTTCTTTAAAAGGTCTCTCTTTAAACAACCCGAGTTCTTCTTCCGTCTGGTCGTAAAATTTACAGAAGAGCTGTACTATGTGAGGAGGAAGAGGCCGTTCCCCTTTTTCATAGAAACGAAGCTCACGGATATCCAAGTTAATCGTACCATGAGAGAGCTTGTCGAGTTGTGCTACTAGCGCTGCTTGAGTAAGATTAAGATGTTTGCGGGCATGCTCTAAATACCTTCCATGTGCCCATCGTTGTCCAGGATGGCGATATGGCCGTCTTTTTCCCATGCATCCTCTCGCTTCTATTAATAAATAGAAAAATTTCTATATACCTTGAGACACGGTACATTTTCTAATAGAAAGGGAGCGTTGTATCTCCATAAGCAGCTATGACTGCTGGACTCAAGCTATGCTTCATTATATCATTTTGTCCTCTTTTGTCCTCCTGTTTTTGTCCCCATTTGTCCTCGACTCATTCTTTTTCTTCAATCATACTGTATACAAATGCTCATCAAATTTGAGGGCTCACTAAATTAGTCAACCTGGATTTTCACAGAGTATAAGGCAATATAAGGAAAACACAGATGCTAAAGAGAGACAGTAGCTCTTAAACATGTCTAACTTTGTGTTTTGACAGAGTGGGACGCTACAGTCAGCCGTTTCATCTGCTAAGGGTTAATACATATTGCCGTTTACTTAATTGGAGGCTTAAGATGTCTAAAGAAATAATACTCCAGCTTTTTAGTATTGTTGATTCTAACGATTGGGAAAGTCTACAAGAAGTCTTTTGCAATGATATCGTTTATGAACGACCGGGCTACTCACCTTTTGTAGGATACAGTAGTTTAGTTCACTTTTACAAAAATGAACGGATTATTGCATCAGGAAAGCATTATTTGGAACGTATAGTAGTGGAAGATAATTATGGTGCTTGTTGGGGGACTTTTGTAGGTGAAAAGAAAGATGGAGCAAACGTTCGTGAGCAGTTTGCAGATATATATACATTTGAAGACGGTTATATTAAACAAAGAAGGACTTATTTTTTTCGTTCTGCCATTTAGAATTGAAACACTTTTTCTGGCTGCTCAACTTCTAGCAATTCGCTAACATTATCTTAGTGTAGTTATACTATGCAGCATAGAGGGGCTAAGTTAAATGCTTACAATGGAACAAATTATGAAATATCATTCAAAAATTGAAGTTCCTATATCTCTAAAGAAAGTGGGAATAGAACTGGAACTTTTTTGTATTAATGCCCTGAACAATAAAATTGTTCCTTACCAAGCGATAGGAAATGTCATTTCTATGCAAAATTTGCTTGGATACCTGATGGCGTATGAAGGATATAGCCTATCTGATTTCACTAAAACGTTGGAATTGAAAAAGGATCAGACAAAAATAACATTAGAACCCGGTGCGCAGTTTGAATTTTGCTCAGCTCCGCACGAACGTTTAACTGATTTGCTAACCGAGTTACAAAACTACAATCTTACGTTACAAAAATTGGCTGACGAATTTAACGTGGATTGGTTAGATGTATCGTACTTTCCCTTAGGAAAACCTTCTGATATTCCTCTTATTCCAAATCCTAGATATGAAACAATGTATAGGTATTTCCAACGTACTGGTGAGCTAGGAAGAGATATTATGTGTTACACAGGCTCTCTTCAGATAACATTTGATTATGACTCATTGTTGGACTTAGAGGAAAAAGTCACTCGGTCTCTTCTCCTTAAACCTATCTTTCTCTTTATAACAGCGAATTCTAGATTAAGAGAGGGAAGAGACACAGGTTTAAGATCATTTAGAACAGTAACCTATAGACATACAGATCCTTCTCGTATGGGAACACCAGGATCAGAAGAAATTTGGGGCTTAGGAAAATGGACTTTATCAAGTTATATAAATAAAGTGCTAAAGGCACCTATTATGTTCTCGTTAAGGGAGAAACACGCATATCAAGAAACTGAAAATAAAACCTTCGAGTCCTTGATGAATGATTTGACATTAATTGATTATTTATTTCATAGCTCTACTATATGGACAGATATTAGAATCAGACAATACTTTGAAATCAGATACTTAGATAATCCAGGTGTTACTCTTATTCCAGGTGTAATTGTCTTACTTTACGAATTATTGCATGATGAAGTACTATGGAGTTCTTTCAAGAAAGAAATACCTTACCGTTTTGAGGAGGTGCCAGCAGTAGTTGATCTACTAAATACTATCTCAGTTACATCTAATAGTTATTGGGAAAACAAGTTAATAAAACCACTCATAGAATTAATAAACTATCTTCAAGAAAGTCTTGAACCCTCAGTATCGATACATCTTAACCCCGTCAAAGATAAAATAATTAATTATAAGAAATATGATAATTTGCCTAACTTAAATAATGATAAGGATATTTTATTTTATTTCAAAAGGAAGAAATAGTGTTTACGAATTAAAAATCTTGCTCGAAATATTTAGACTAAGTAAAAAAATTAATTTATCGTGTATATATGTTACTTAATGTAATTAGGCAAAATGGGATTTAGAAGAATATATGCTTATGATATATAAAGCTTTACAGTAAGGCTGCAGCCTACCAAAGTTCTGTTTGGGGACGCGTGCGCTACCGTATCAACACAGTGTTCGGACAACTAATTGACAGATTGTTGTCACATGAAACGAGTTTCGAAGCGTAATTTGTGGCATTTGCACACTTGCTTGTTTCGCTACATTTTGATGCCATAGGATGTGCTTTTTCTTCAATCAGCGCTAGGCGCGATCAGGCTCCTTATCTGTAGTTTGATCGTTTAGTTGCTTAAAATTACTTGCACATTGCGTTAATTTAGATATTGGCACAACCGTCATTATTTGATTAGATTAAGTAGGAATTTCTGCAACCAATACTGCTTCTAAATTTCTTCAGGTAGTGCGCCTTAGTTGGAAGACCTTCGTTTTACGAATGGAGATGAACAATGTTCTGCTCTAACTGTGGTACTCAGATAAGACCTAATGCTAAATTCTGCTCTAACTGTGGTACAGATGCTAATATGAACAGAAGTGTCCAACATTCAGCATCCTCACAAGGTCGGGTCAAATCTTCTTTAAAGTTGTATATTTCTATTTTTGCAAGTATATGTTTTATGATAAGTATCGTTATTGGTGCGCAAAGTAGCCAAGGATCTCTATATAGTACACTAACAATAGTGATGAGCGTACTAGGAGTTGCCTTCGCTTTTTTTCAACTGTTGACTTCATTACAGATTACCACACCTATTATTCGGCCACGAATTAGAATTACAAAATTTCCCTCCTACTATATTATGCTAATTTCGTCTATCCTGCTTGTGGTAGCTTCTATATGGCAATACTACAAACCTAATACGTTTCCTGCTTTGTCTTCTAATCCCTGTCAAACAGTTAGAGCACAAAAACCGATATCCTCTGATACTATCATAAGTCAAGCTCCTGATGGAGAATGCATTGGTATTAGTGATGGAACCTTCTTCTTTGATAAGGATTTAAAAGATCGTCCTAAAAACTATAACGATTTGAAGCTAAAAGTTCTTCAAGAACTTAAAAATGGAAATACTGACCAAGCAGAAAAACTTTGGCAGACTGGTCATGTCACTAATGATGCTGAAATGCTTATCTACTTAGAGGACCAGCGTGTACTTGCTTCCAACAATCCTTCTATTACGATAGCAGTAACAACTATGGTTACGGGAGGGTATGCAAGTGTAGGAAGGGGGATATTGCAAGGAGCTTATGTAGCTCAAAAAGAATATAATAGTAACTGTATACTCCCTAATTGTACAAAAATCAGACTTCTTATTGTCAATGCTGGATCAGGAAGAGGGTCTAGTGACTGGGCATTGTATGCAAGTATAGCGGCTAATCAAATTGTGCAACAAGCTAGTACGTTTAAGATTAAAGCAGTTTTAGGTTGGCCTTACAGTGGTCAAACGGTAGGAGCTATTCCAGTTTTAGGTCCAGCACATATACCAATAGTATCTCCTTCTGCTTCGAGTGATAGTTTAACAAGTTCTTCAGACTACTTTTCGCGTGTTGTTCCACCTGATACCGTTCAAGCAATCGCAGGAGCAAATTACGCAAAGAATACTTTGAAAGCAAAGAAAGTTGCTGTTTTCTACGATCTAACAGATCCTTATAGTAGAAGTTTAGGAGAAGCTTTCTCAAAGCAATTTGAGACGTTTAGTCATGTAACTGTTATCAAGGAACTATTTACTGTAGGTAAAACTAATGATGATCAGATGGGTGCTCTAATAAGAGATTCCTTTAGAGAAGCGCCCGACCTTGATCTAATTTATTATGCTGGTTATGTTCAAGATGTATCACACCTACTAAATCTATTACCAGATGCTAAACGCTATCCAGGTTTAGAGGTTATGGGTGGAGACGGCCTATATGATCCTTCTGATCTACCATCAGGAATATATCCACCAACATCCTTCGGTCGTATGATTTTCACTGCACACGCTTATTCAGATCAATGGCGCTTCGCTAATCTACCCAACCCACAATTCTTTTGTGACTATACACATGATTTTGATCCACAAACTTCATGTCCAGGACCAAATACTGATAAGAAGTACGGATATAACCGAGCATCAACTTTTTCCATTCTTGCTTATGATGGTTTAACCTTGCTTTTAAATGCGTCTGCAAAAGCAATTAGTAACCTAGGAATAGATTTTGATCCTCCGTATCTGCAATCAGTAATAAGAACTATTAATGGGAACCAAGCGTTCCAAGGGATAAGCGGGAGGATATCAATAGGTCCAAATGGAAATCCTCTTAACAAGGCTATCGTAATTTTACGAGTGGACGAAA
This sequence comes from Ktedonobacteraceae bacterium, assembly GCA_034431765.1. Taxonomy (GTDB): domain Bacteria; phylum Chloroflexota; class Ktedonobacteria; order Ktedonobacterales; family Ktedonobacteraceae; genus DASYAN01. Next base: position 11,500 of record DAOUDD010000250.1, read on the forward strand.
ATGGAATGACTCAAATGATTGGATCGCAAAATTGCTTTTCTGTTAGAAGTCATTGTGGAGACTTATAATGGTCCTAGCAAGTCGGCGATGTCATACTGCATCTTGTGTAGAGGAAGCGAAATAGGCATGGTTCGAGCGCATCCCGGAACCGCTACGGAATAGGATCAGCGGAGGTATTGGTTCTGAAGGTGGCAAGAGCCTCATCGATGATCTGTCCGGCTTGCTCAGCCACCGCTAGATGATCCTCACCCGAATTTACGGAGTTCCTAAACCTTAGGGGAACACATCACTTGCTCGTACTCAAAGGGACTCAGATAGTTGAGCGTAGAATGCCTCCGAGTCGATTATAGAACGTTTCAAGATAATCAAAGGTAGCACTTCTTGCCTGCGTTCGTGTCTGAAATGCCTGACCGTCGATACACTCACCTTTGAAACTATGGAAAAAGTAGGGTGGGCATCCGACGAGGTACAATGTTCTTGCCCTTTTCCGAATGCCTCCCTCCAAATGAAGTGGGGTACCAGCGAGGTGCCAGAAGCATAGCTCATGACCCTTTTCCGTTACCCTCTTCCCGAACCGGACGGGACCATTTCTGTGTCATCCGGCTCTCTAGTCCTTGTTTCCGAAAGGTCGTAGTCGAAGTTCCTGCATGGATAGCTTCATGGCACGTTCGACAGACGACAAGGGTTTTGCGCTTTCGTGTTGCCATTTGTTTCACCCAGACAGGTTTTTCTTTTCTTCCTGGCTTCTCTAGGTCCGCTAACTTACGGATGTGATGCACCTCTACGCGCTCGTGTGAGCCGCACAGTTCACATTCATCCGCCAGCACGCGTTGAAGGAGTTCGCTCCGATTAACCATGAGAAACTGAGGAGTATGATCGACAAGGATTGCATCTTGCTTACGTTTCAAGGGGATGCCACCAAATTGTGCAACGAGTGGTTTCTTGCCCTGTTCTCGCTGGACGACGACTCGTAGACACTTCCGCAAGCCGTATTCCGTTTCGGTTGTTGCTCTGTACTTGCGTGCTATTGCAGCAACTGAAGACTTATGTTTGCCTGCTAGAGTTTTGAGCAGGGATGTTTCCGCTACCCATTTCAGTTTCCCAAACAGACGAACATTTTGTGCCAGCAGATAATACTGGACGACGCCTCGATACTCCGCTTGATACTTGCTGACAATGGAATAATCACTGTCTCTCAGTAGTTGAGCACGTTGGGCTGGTTTCCCTCGTTGCATATAGAGTGCGCATTTTTGTTCAATGACCTCCTTCGGAACGCGCAGACTCACCATTTCGTTGACTTGCCGTTGACCTCGACGGTCTAGCTTGTCATCCGCGTGTTGGCTGACAATATGGTAGCCAAGAAATTTTGCTGCGCTGGTTCGAGCATGAGTAATCAAGGTCTTTTCCTCAGACAATTCCAACTTGAGGGTTTCACGGAGGAACGTTCTCAGGTCGTGCTTGATGTGCTCGGCCTCCGCTTTTGAACCACTGAAACCAAGCACCCAGTCATCGGCGTACCTCACGTAACGAAGTCGTCGGTAGTTTGGGTCGTAAGGGTCTTGACTTGCGTGTTTCCGGCGTTGCTTGCGCACGTCTCGGACTGCTTGTCGATCTCCTCGTCGCTTGGCACGAGCAAGGGCGTACTCCATTTGTTGGTACGCAGGGTTTGGTCTCCTGCGTTTTCCCCGATTATACTTGGGCATCAGCACTGTTTCGACATACGTGTCTAGTTTATCCAGGTAGATGTTACTGAGAATGGGACTACACACTCCGCCTTGTGGTGCTCCACTAAGCGTTTCATGCCAACGCCATTCTTCCAAGTAGCCTGCTTGGAGCATGTGTCGGATGAGTCTGAGAAACCGATTGTCCTGGATATGTTCGCCGAGAATGTTCAAAAGGACATCATGATCGAGTCTTCCGAAACAATCAGAAATGTCGCCTTCAATCACCCAATGTACGCCTTTCCAGGTATGCACGATTTCGCTGAGAGCAGTATGACATCCCCTTCCAGGACGAAAGCCATGCGAATGCTCGCTGAAGCGCGGCTCGAAGTAGGCACTGAGCACTTGCCGTACCACCTCTTGCAGCACTTTTGACGACCACGATGGCAGTCCAAGTGGTCGAAGTTTCCCTGACCGCTTGGGAATGTAGACACGTTTCACGGGAGACCATCGCCATCGTTCCTGACGAATGAGGTCAATCATGGTCGTGATTTTCTCTCGTGACATCCCATCCACCGTTTCGCCCGTCGTGTCTGGCGTCATAGCTCCATCGTTGGAGTACAAACGCGCATACGCTTGCAGGTAGAACTGTGGATTGTACAAGTGTCGATACAGATTGTTAAGCGGTAATCCTTGTTCACCGCGTTTTCGGATAATACTCAGGACCGTTGTGGCGTCCTGCATTTCGCATACCTCGCTTTACTGAGTATTAAGGTCCCTGTGCCCCTTCGCCGTGTACGAGCTTACGTCTTCACTCGCGCTGACTACTACGAGCACTCTGCTCCCCTAGAGGTCGCCCTCCGTAGGGAGTCCCGTGGTACATTCTCTGAGATACGTATCTAGCTCACCGTAGAGTCCCCATTCATCTCTTTGTCAGACCTCGTTGGTCCGTCTTCACACGCAAGGAGTGTCCCGACCCCAGGTTCATGCCGAAACAGCATGTGACATCGGTTTCAAGCGTTCTTCCGATGGGCGCGCACATTCACCAGTCGAGATTAGGGTTCAGGCAATTCAGCTTTACTCCTAGTGAGCGAGCCAGACGGTAGCCCTGTCCTACAACGCCTTCGGACATGCACCGCTTGCCCAACATGCTCTTGTTCCCTTTGGTTTTCACCGCTAGGTCAGTTGGTAGCTCAAGAACTCCTCCTTAGTTCTTCCTGTCTACGACAGGGATATCTCAAAGTGCCTCACGGCGCACACCCGGCGTGCAGATTTCTCTTGCACCGGGCTTTCCAGCATCATCGGGGTATTCCCGTCCGTGAACGTGATTGCTGTGTGCGAAGTGGTCGTCCTGCGTGAAGATTTCGATGGCATGTACGACAAAGGACTATCGTCTTGCGACGACGCGCTACCATAATCTTTACCCAACTCGGCTTCTCTCGGCCTTCGTATGTGTTGAGGTCTTTGAGAGCGCGAAGGTGATGCATCTCAATTATCTCCGTCAAGCGAGTTGACCCGCACTGTTCACATATTTGAGCTAAGAGTCGTCTTTCGAGTTCTGAACGATCATTCCACTGCGGTTGTTGCGGTTGGTCTTCTACAGGAGTCTCAACCTCCCACCTCAAAGGGACTGCTCCCCAAGTCGCTACCAGCGGTTTCTTTCCCTCTTGCGGAACTGTGGCTTGTAACACCTTGTAGCGTTTGCCCTCGACGATGAGAGACGTTTTGTACTGCTTGTAAATGTTTGCCACAGTGGTTTTGTGTTTCTGTGCTAACGTCTTTGTTAACGACTGTTCCATTGTCCACTTGAGAGATTGGAGCGAACTCATATTGTAGGCACAGTGATAGTAGTTCGCCATGCCTCGATATTCGAGCTGATACGTTGCAACGATTGTGTAGTTACTTTGAACTTTCCCTGAATTCGTGGAGCCGGGAAACCTTTGAGGTATACTACTTCAGAAGGAAGGTGAAGCAGTATGAAGAAAGTGCAAAAGACCTACACCACCGAGTTTAAGCTCGAAGCAGTGCGATTGGCGCAAACGAGCGGCAAGCCAATCGCACAAGTGGCTCGTGAGCTGGGTATCTCCGACACCTCCATTCATCAGTGGTGCAAGGACCTGACTGCTCATGGAGACGAAGCCTTTCCGGGCAGTGGGCATCAAACGACGAAGGCGGGAGGAACTGCGCCGCCTCAAACAATAACAGTGGGAAATATTTCTAAGCTCAAGGATATTCCTATGCAACGCATCACGGTACTCAAAACCGAACAGCAGAACCGAACCCCCGAACAGCTTGTAGACTCCTGGCGAACGTATTTACAGCATCATGATCACGCTGTAGGAACGGTCAAAAAGTATACACAAGCAATTTCCCTTTTTCTAGCATGGTACGAACAGGAAGAGCAAACACCGTTGACTCTTTCTGCGCTAACCCCCATCGCTTTGATTGGCTACCGCAACGAACTTCAACATGAACAACAGAAATCGCTGAGCACCATTAATCTGCGTATCAGTGCGTTACGTGCGTGGTGCTTCTGGTTAGTAGAGCAGGGCTACCTTGCCACCGATCCCGCGGCACGGATTAAACTGGTCAGTGGTGAAACAGGCTCCAAACGCGAAGGGCTTTCCAGTTCTCAGGTCAATGCGTTACTGCGCCAGGCGCAAAGTTCGCGCGACTCCGAACGCAATTACGCCATTCTTCAAGTGTTGCTGCAAACCGGCATCCGCTTGAGTGAGTGCAGCCATCTTACCTTTGGTGACCTCACCTTTGGCGAGCGCAGCGGCACCTTACTGGTACGTGCAGGCAAAGGTAATAAAGTTCGATCTGTTCCTCTGAATAGTTCTGCGCGTGATGCACTGGGGACCTCCACCGGTCCGCGTTTAGACATTGAGAATATCTCGGTCAAGACAGTTGCGGCAAAGTGGCCTAAGCCAAAGTCAGCTCAGGCGTTCGACCCGCTCTTTCTCAGTCAAAAGGGAGGCAAACTGACCACCTCGGTGATGGGACAGATGATCGCGGAACTGGTGAAGTCGGCAGGAGAGTTTGTTCCCGAAGAGACGAGCGCACATCACCTGCGTCACACCTTTGCTCGCAGTTACCTGGCTCAGTATCCCGGGGACCTCGTAGGATTGGCGACGATCTTGGGGCATAGTTCGCTTGATACCACACGGCTTTATAGTCAGCCATCCATCGCACAATTATCTACACGCGTTGAACATCTGTCACTCAATGCGTACTCAGGATAAAGAAAGAAGAAATACTGATGATCTTTGCTGAGCACTTCAGATAAAGTCTAGCTACGTATGTAAGAATATCTTGCCATGATTGCATTGCGCAGTACTCCAGTCTACCATGCCATTTAGTACTTGCTGAAACTCCTTTAATAAACGCTTACGCTCTGTCTGATCGGGCATCACAGTACTTCGCCAGATCAACACGATTTCAATGATATCAGGATGTGCTTCGCTTGTGGCAATGTAGCGAGCAACCGTCCCTGGAAAGATATGTTCTCCCTCCTGTCTTATCTCTCCTAAAAGACGTTCTAGCTTCTTCTCTTGGTTGGGTCGTATCTGTACGATGATAGAAGTCATAAACTGGGTATTTTCTTCTGATGAAATGCGCCACGGTGGAGTGTTTTTTCGCGGTCGCCCAACAAACTTTCGTTGAAAGTTCTTGAGTTCTTTCTCAGAAATCAAAAGAACATCCGCAGCTCTCACAGCAGGCAGACGTTTCATCTCAATATATAGGTATACCCGTCTCTCTGATATGCCTAGTATTTTTGCCGCTTCCTTAATAGAGACGTACCCTGGAAGAGGAGGAATAGTGTGATCCATAGCCGTAGTGTAAGGATTAGTTCTATTTTTGAAAAATTCTTTGATTTGAAAATTGCAATGATTGCTTGATATGAACTATTCACTAACGATTCAGAAGATGATATAATTATCGAAATGCTGCCCATTACTGAGCATGAGAAGTAGAAAAGATAAAATGCTATTCCGTATAGTAGTAAAAGAAAATCATACCGATACAATAATTTGGAGGTTGTAAAGATGCCTATCCAGTCAAAGCGCTGGCAAGCACGAATTGATATTTGTGAGGAAGATGCTGATGCGAATATAGATGAGAGGCCAATACACGAAATAATCTATATTTATGGTGAGACAATAGACCAGTTACGTCAAGCAGCACGAGCATATCTTCTTACTAAGAAACCAAGATGTTTTAGTAGTGTAGGAGATCACATCGTTGGACGTTTTCAGTACTATCACCACGAAGTAACAACTAATGAATCAAAAGAGGAAGAGGGATGGTTACGTTACGATACTGAGTTACTTGCTGGTCGAAGGCAAGTAGATTTTGAAAACTCGCCAGAAAAAATGGAGAGCTTTGAGGAGGTGGTGGACCACTTTGTACAAATTGCCCTTATCCCTGAGAAAGGACCTTCCTATAAATCAAGGGCTATAGTTGGGCGCGATATCCGATTACCTCTAGTAGAGAGAATTTTGCGAGAGGCTGAAGAACACCCTGTTAATGATTTGATTCAAAGGGGCTGGCATATTGTTGCACTCGAGTATAAGGGAGAACTAAGTCTAACAGGGGAACTTACAAACCGTATGGCAGTATTTGTGATGGGTCACCCAGAAGTGCAAGCTGCGATGCTAACACTAAATTCGGATTACTACGTGACCAAACATAAAATGATCACAGAAGCAGATAAGCGGTGAGAACGCTTTACATTTTCTCCTACACATGTTTACTTTCTTCATTAGCATCCAACGAAGAAAAACTCATTGGAATTGTACAGATAGGTGTCGAAGCGGCTGGTGCACTAGGAAAGGGTTAAATATATCTGGGAGTCATTATTAGGGCCTTAACCCACCATTCAGAATATACAACCAAAGAGGGACGGATGTGCCATAGCAAATCGATCATTAGAGGAGGTAAAAATCTGCCTATTGCTGAAAGATTGATCTCTTCCACGCTCTCTCGCACAAATTCTTGGTCAACATCCCTTCCAACTTGAGACGATAGATATGGGCTTGCCGCTCGTTTGCATGAGATGGGCGACCACGAGTTTAAACTCTTTGGTAAACATTCGTTGATCTTTTGGCATCATCTCGTTCCTCTTCTGTGGAGTAGTATTTTCCATGTTTGTCTCCTCCACAAAAGCGGCTCTTGCACACTTTCCGTGCTCATCCATTCGAAGAGATGAGTACGAAACTATATGGGAGCATTTAGTGGGCATTTGCCCTCCTCAATCTATGCTTTTTCCATTCAGATGCGCTCCGATCAGTCCTCAGACTCAATAACGTCCTTTTTGTTGTATTGCTGAGCACTACTTTTGCGGATATTCCACAAAAGTGGGATCAAGTCAACTACAACCAGATGCAATGGCTGATAATTTCCGACGGAAAGTGATACTCCTTCTATGACCGCTCGGATATTTGCATTTTCATGTTGATAGGATGTCTGAAATTTTAGCTTTTCTACAATCTGACATTACTCCTACGCTCGCACATCAACAACTATCTGTAACTTTTCTCCTGGAAGGGCTTCCAGTATGAACTGGCGAGGAACATCTAAAGAGTCTTTTCCTGGCCATACTTTGTGTGATGAAATTTCCAAAAATTTCATCAATACCTCCAATTCTGCAATACCAATAATAGCTTTTCCTTCCTCCATAGCAACATAACGTCTACGAGATGTACCAACTAGATTAGCACAAGCCGTTATAGGAGTATTTTTCTGCTCCCTTGCTTCTTTCAATACAAGTCCAATCTCTCGGTTGCGTTCTTGAATTGTTTTTTCCTTGACTTCCATAAATACACCGCTCTCGTTCAGCTTTTGGAAAAAGTAGGTTGACAATTAGAAAGATAAATGTTACAGTCGTAACATATCATATCAATCTCGATACAATGTGTTTCGGGTAATTATGTATTTGCAACTTTATTTATTTGAAGCGTAGTCGATCTCAAGAGTTGCTAGCAGCTTTTACAAATATTAAGCGTAACAAAACTTGAACGTTCAATTTGAAACGTATCGACACGCACAAAGGTGTCAATTGGAACGAATCTAAGTATACCTCAGGAAGGCAATTGAGAGAGGGCACTATTATGACTGTTAGAAAATGAGTTACTGCGGATGTGTGTTTTCGGATGTTACAGAAGGAATCTTCTCATGTGGTCGCTCTTTTGACATCTAGCACGCGCGATTTTAAACGAACCAGAGCAATTCTGCAGTTCTAGCTAGGGTTAGAACAAGTATAGCTGATCGATAGTGATTTTACATGGTTGGCCTGACTAAGAATTTGATGATTTGGTTGAAGACGCTCCCTTGTTTAAAGATAGGTGATAAAATTTCATGAAAATGCAAGCACCACTACAACCACTATTAGTACGTCTACCAATGTTGCCTAGAGAATCATTATTTTCTTTTTTAGTACGGCTATCTCAATCAAATTCCTATATTTCCCCAAACACTTTACGGGATCTTATACTAGGTACATTGGATACTCGTAAACATCATCAATACGTAAATGACCGCTTGGATTATCCTCTTAAAACTGAAACATACAGCAGGATTGCTACTCTGACGATGGTTGATCCCTTTACGTTATATAAAAGAACTCAACATCGTTTTGTTCTTGTGCTTACATCTCCACCTCACTCTGTAAATCATCTAGAACTACCAGACAAAACATCAGTTCCTTGCCTAACTAATGGTCGCGAGCAACCACAAATTCGTCCTGCGGATATTAGTCAATTTTGTCCTAAGTGCCTACAAGAACACCCTTATCATCAATTAAATTGGATGCCAGTAGCCTTATCTGCTTGTCTTAAACACAAGTGCCTACTTGTAGATCAGTGTCCTAACTGCCACAAAAAAGTTTCTCAGTACGCAGTGATTACCGCACAATGTAATAAGTGCAAAAGTGATCTAACAAAAGCAAAAGTGATCTCTATAATCGATGATGAAATCGGATTGCGAACACAGCAAATACTTCAATCATGGTTTATGGAGTACACTACTCCAGAGCATGAACTCCCTAATCTGTCGCAACAATCGCCAGCCGTGATGTATAGAGTTGTTGAGGGTATACGAAGCTCCGTAGAAGTGGAAAATAATGGAAATTGGCCTTATTGTCATTATCCCCCTTCGTATACAGATATACTCACCTTCACGCCTCGAAACAAAGAACAAATACTTACTCCCTATGAGAGTTACTGTATGTATACAACTGCTTGTAAGGCAATTATGAACTGGCCAGAAAGTTTTCTCGATTTCCTTATTAGATATAGTCACAAAGAAAGTTTTAACGCACAAAGTACGCGTCTTAATGACGCTATTCAAGATGAACTTCTAAAAGGTCCACCTCAAGATCATCTAGGGGTTCTCTATACTCACTGGGCCAAACAGCGATGGACATATCCAGAATTTAAGTTTGTTCAGGAGATGCTTGAGTACCATATCGCTAGCAACTACTGGCTAGATAATCTTCCGATACGCACAAGCTTTTATAAGAAGAGACCGGATATTTTTGAGCGTACTAAGTATGTGAGTGTTGGAGCGGCAGCTAAACTCCTTCAAATCTCTCTTGAAGAAGTTAAATTATTACAAAGAAATAATTTATTAACTCAAGTATTAGAAGGAGAGCATGAATTAATAGATAAACAAGAGGTGCTCTATTGCTATAAGTACTGGGATAGTCTCATTACATCAGAAAAAGCAGGTCTGCTAATGGGGGTACCTCCTAGAGTAGTGGAAGAGTTAGCTTCTATTGGACTGCTTTCAAAAGAACCGTCTCACAAGATTGATCCTAGAAGATGCTACAAGCCCCTAGAGATAATGGCATGCCTTGAAAATCTATCAAGGTATGTAAAAAGTTGCTCTTCCCAGGAACTCGTCGAAAAAGGTCCGTGGATTGATTTTGCCAAAGCACAACAATTTTTCTTTTATAAAGAGTCTTTTGAAGCAGTAACCATTCTTTTGCAAATACTTCAGGGGAGCTTGATAGCTTACCACTCTTCAGAAGGTAAGTTCCAACTCAAATCTCTTCTATTTACTCATCAGGATTTTCAGACATGTGTAGTACAACTAAGAGATCGATCCAAGTGGTTAGAACACCAAGAGGTGAGGATGCTTTTGGGGATTAAAGATTCTTCTTTTAAAATATTTATAAAAAGTGGATATATTCTACCTACAGTAGTTTATAAGTGCAAAGAATATTTTGACCTAGTAAAAGTTTACGAAATGTGTTCGAGGTATATTACGCAGGAAGAGGCTGCTCACATTCTTACAGTAAGCATCTCTACACTGCAAAACTGGATAAAAGCTAATCAGGTGCCTGAGTTGCTTATAGGGAAGCCTGAAGTAGAGGAAGATGACGCGCGCATCTTTGACAAAGAGCAAGTGATACAGTGGAGAAAAGAGCACCTTACCTCTAAAGAAGCTATGCAAGTTCTAGAAGTAACTAAAACTACTCTTTACCGATGGATCAGAGAAGGAAAGCTAAGACCTTTAGATACCTCTAACGGTGGCCAATACTGGTTCCTTAAAAAGGCAATACTGAACTTGAGGAGCAAATCATAGCAATCATAAAAGTTTTGAAAGCGAGATAGAAAGATGACAGAACTAATTAGAAATGTTCGTTATGATGGTAAAAACAGTATTGTCATTCTCCAGTCGATCAAGATAGCTCAATACATACGATGGGAGTCCATGATAGAAGGTGAGCTGCCTAACTTTTCGGAATATAATCCTACGATGCTAATATACTACCCTCAACCGTTCTGCATTACTATTGCGAACATAATAGATGATAAGCACAGCTATATCCCAGACTTCCAGGTAAATCGTATCTCATTCAAAGAGAATGAACAGCAACTTGGAATACAGCGAGCGAGTAGTGCTTGCTTGATTAAACGAAGGAAGAAGTTTCCCTTCGAAGGGGAGGTACAGCGACTTCAGTATTTTTCATGCCTAGCTATCTTAGAGCTTTTTAAAAAGATAGTATCAAAAAAACTTTATAGAGGAGATACTATGCCGGTTAGAAAAGTAAGCAACCGCGGTGGGAATATTATAGGCTCCTTTCCATCTCTGATAAAGGGTGAGAAAATAATGTATGAATCCACTATAGAGCGCGATTTTGTCTTCTTTTTGAAGTTCGATCCCACAGTATTAACATATTGCGCTCAACCAATGGTCATTACAGGAACAGATACAGAGGGAAAAGTCCATAGGTATACACCGGATTTTCTGGTTGTGCGAACTGACCGAAAAGAAATTATCGAGTGTAAGCCTGATGCTCTCCTTGATCATCCACATACACAACAGCAGATACGAATTGGAGAAAAATGGGCTGAGATGAACAATCATGACTTCGTAATCGTCACGGACACAGACCTACGTAAAGACCACACCTTGGCAAACCTAAAATTGTTCTTGCGTTATTACCGCATCGTCGTTCCAACAGTAATACTAGCACGTTGTATAGCTTACCTCAAGACACAGCCAGAAGGCGTCTCTTTTGATGACATTGCGTTTTTTTTGTCCTCTCTGGTAGATTCTGCAGAAATGCAGCAGCCTCATATGCAGGCACCGTTTATCTACAACATGTTATTTCATCACATCTTGCAGGTCGATTTGACTAAGCCGATCTCACCTGCAACCATTCTTTGGCTTTCGCCCTCGATTTGTAAGGAGATGAAGTAGTGGCTCGCTCGCGTTTTGCTGTCGGTACACGTTACATACATAACAAGGAAGTGTTTATAGTCCGTGAACTGTTAGTGGATGACAAACTCAATGTCGAAAATCAGAGTTTTGGGGGGCTGACCCGCACATCGCAAAACGAACTTGGTGAAGCGTGGGCGCGAGGTGAAATAACATTTGAAATTCATGGCCCAAACACACGAAAACCCCGCGATATTTCTCTCATTACTGAATTTACTATTGCTGACTTTGAAAAACTTCCTCCAAAATGGAGAGATGAAGCACGACGTAGACTTGATCTTATTCGCCCCCTGCTAAGGCTTCCACCCGAGGAATGCACCAATACATACATTGAGAATTATGTTACTCTCAAGAGGGCATCTCAACCTACTCAACCTGATTTGCCCACCACTTCCGAGGAACAGAGAAAAAATGGCCGTAAGAAAGACCAACGTATAGGCCAAGCATTAAGTCGCGCAAGTTTAAGACAATGGATGACTGATTTTATAGATAGTGGTTGTGATCTCCGTTCGCTTGTTCCTGGTTACCATCGATATAAGGGAAAAGGAAAGTCAAGACTTTCCGTCGACGATGAAAAGGCTATTACTGCTGTATTGGAGGAGTATAAAAAGAAACCAGCTAAGCGAAGGGCGGAAGATGTACACTTAACAGTCATTAACCGCATCGTTGATGAGCAGGGCAAGCGTCCACAGGAGGAACTTCCTAGCTTATCAACTCTCTATCGCCGCATACATAAAGAAGGTTTCACAAGCATCCTTCGACGCCAGCGTAGTCGTCTTGAAAAACACGCAGAGGATCAAGTATTTCCTGGCCCCAAACCAACGCGTATAGGAGAGCGCATCGAGATAGACGATACAACTCTTGACTTTATTGTTGTTGACCTTGAAGATCGACTACCTATTGGACGCCCTACAATTACAAAAGCAATAGATGCTTATAGCGGTATGCCATATGGGTTCTATGTGGGCTTTGAACCTCCAAGCTATGTTACAGTACAAGCATGCCTGTATCATGGTATTCTTCCCAAGCCAGATTGCCAGCAGCTTTACGGAACGAAACACTCTTGGCCAGTTTATGGTCTTCCAGAAACGCTGATTGTAGATAACGGACCACATTATACTGGTCTCGATCTTGACTACGCATGTGAACAACTAGGCATCATTCTTGAACGTATGCCAATTAAGCAACCATGGTGGAAAGGCAAGATCGAAAGCTCTTTCTACTCAGATGATCGTGGTCTTATCCATACATTGCCGGGTACAACATTTTCAAACGTGCTAGAGCGAGGTGATTACGACTCTCTTCGACACGCATGTATTTCACTGCAAGGATTTATGGAGTTATTTCATGTTTTTCTACTGGATCAGTATGCAATAAACTGGCATGATGGAGTGGGAAAGAACGGTGGCATCCCTATAAAGTTGTGGGAAGAAAGCGTGCTAAGCGGGTACATCCCGTGCCTCCACCACAATGTGAAAGACTTACGCCATATTCTCTTTCCTGGTGAGTTACGTACAATACAACCGAACGGCATCGACTTTGAAACGCTTCACTATCAAAGTACAGCACTGGCATCCCTTCGCAGCTACTTGCAGAGTAAGACCTATAAGGATAGAAATAAATCGGATGGTAGGGAGGATGGTCCGGGTAAACCAAGAGTACATGTCAAATACGACCCCATGGACTTGAGCACTCTTTATGTATACGATCCGCGCCCTGAATACGAGTATTGGCTGCCCGTCCCCGCCGTAGATCAAGAATATACGAAAGGCTTGTCCATTCACAAGCATCGAGTTATACGAAGCTATATTTTGAGGCAGAAGAAGGCAGTGGACATTTACGAACTGGCTGAGGCTAAAAAGCACATTCAAGAGGTTGTTGAACGAGAATACGGCCTGACCCGAAAGATACGAGGTCGTAAGAAAGCAAAGCGCTATCTTGGTATTAGCTCGGAGTCAGCACCTAATGTAGTATCTATTACGCCTACTGAGGTTCAACCTCAGGATGAGCATCTCACAGAAGAGACAGAGAAGGAAGTGGCAGAAGTGGACGCAAAGAATGGCACTGGCGTAGGTAAGGCTATCGGTCCCACTGTAGTAAATGGTACAAAATCTGCGAAGAAGACGAAGAAGAAAACGGAGAAGAGTAATGATGTCGTCACAATGAGCGTGCCTATAGTTCGTGAAGCAGAGCCAGCGTCATCCAAGATAGATGATTGGGGTGGAGATTATGAACTGCCGTAGTACTGGTCAGAAACCTTTGTTTCAATAGCAATTTGTGCCTACCCTTGCTACAAAGAAGTATGTACTTAGCGAAAGTGAAAGGATATTTTCATGAACGACTCTAATCCTCGAAGTGATACTCATGCCAATCTTACGCACGAGGAAATCCTTCGACTCCCACATTTAGATCGGATATGTTATGTTGAGCAGATGCGTATTCGCTATCCTCTCTGGAAGCACCTTTACGCTAAACTGCAAAAGTGTCACGAGATGAAGAGTATAGCTGCTGAACCGCCATGTATGTTACTCGTTGGACCCTCAGGAGCAGGAAAGACGACGCTTGCGGCTTCCTATGCGCGAAAATACCCTACAATTTTTACAGAGACCGTGACGTTGCACCCGGTGATCATGGCGACCATTCCTTCTACGGCAAGTGTACATAATCTGATCATGGTCCTACTAGAGGCACTGGGTGATCCAGCAGCACTAAAGGGCACTATAGGGGCAAAAGAGCGTCGGCTTATCAAGTATTTTAAAGAAATCTGTATGGTGGAACTGCTTATTCTTGATGAACTGCAGCATTTCGTTGATCGTGATAATCAAAGGATACTGCAAAATGCAAGTAACTGGCTAAAAACATTCATAAAAGAAACGAAGGTTTCGTGCCTTCTTATTGGTTTACAAGATGATGCAGAAGAGATAGTTAATACCAACTCTCAACTAGCTCGATTGTATGGAGATCCCTACGTATTAGCACCCTTTGAGTGGGACGAAACGAAACCGAATCAAACCAAGGAGGTGTTCCGCGATTTCCTTAGAGAGATAGAGAAACTGTTGCCGCTCAAAGACCCATCTCATCTCGATCACTATGATACCGCCTTACGTTGTTTCGTTGCCTCTGGCGGATTAATGAGCTACCAAATGAAACTCGTACGAACAGCAACGCGCTTAGCGTTAGAACGAAGAAAAGAGCGTTTAGACTTAGATATCCTATCGCAGGCATTTAAAGAAGAACTTGCCTCTGAAAGACGAGGCATTCCCGATCCATTTACTGGAGGACTACCAAACCTTGAAGAATTCAAGAAAAACCAAGCGAAGCTAAGAGAACAAGAAAAAAGGAATGGAAGAGGTACGAATCGACGTGGTAGACCTCGTAATCCTAACGATCCACCAGCAGAGCGATTGAAGGATATTCTGTAGGGAAGTTTGGGTACCCTGAGCTTATTATCTACACTTGATCCTTACACCAGACTTATTTTAGCTCGTGGACTGAGTTATGGAGAGATGCAATAAGGATATTGCTACCTGGGTCAGCCTAACATTCCTAGGGGGTATTTAGGAACGTCACATTGAATTTTCATATGGCGGTAAAGATAGTGTACACGATGAATTCAGCACTCTTGAAACGTACTTCCGTTCAGCCTGGCGAGTCTCTCCAGTCTCTTTTAGCACGCTTGAGCTGGCTAAACGATTATGATGCACCTGATACCCTTTCTCAGATACTTCAGGAAGGAAGAGGTAAGCAAGGGATACTTAAAGATAGAGCTTCACTTCCCCGACAAGCTGAGATGTATCAACGGTTAGAGGCTTTGACCGGTTTGGGTGTCTCTGATTTGTACGCCGCTAGTGCTCATCGTTTCACTAATATTCTCACGCCTCCAGACCAACCAATACAGTTACTAGAAATATTACATGACAAATATTCTCCCTTGCTTGCCCAATCTCTTACTAGCAAGCAGATCCGACCTACGAGTGCTGGGCAATTCTGCCCCCTTTGCTTGAAAGACTCGGCCTATCATCGTCTGATATGGATGCCCATCGCAGTTTCGGCCTGCCTCAAACACTCTTGTTTACTTGTTGATCGTTGTCAGCAATGCAGCAGAAAAGCGAGTACTCGTGAGATCATTGAGATGCGGTGTCGCAAGTGCAAAAGTAACTTGGCAGAAGCTGAGACACTATCGTTAAATAATGACCCAGGACTGTCTTATCAGCACATGATTCAATCATGGCTCATAAGTTATGCTGCGCCTGACGATGAAGTACTTTTCCTCCCACAACAGCAACCAGGGGTACTCTATCGAGTTCTCGATGGATTACAGTGGTCCATAAGGACGATAACATGGACAGAGTGGCCATATATACACAACATTAGTAAAGGTTTGCTTATATCCACACTTCAATTAAGTAATACACAGAGAACCATCACGCCATATGAAAGTTACTGCTTGTATGCCACAGCATTCAAAGGGTTAATACATTGGCCTAACGGCTTTTACGAGTTTTTACAGGCGTACCGAAGCCGGTTACAGTCGAAACTTTTTAATGGTGGTCCAAAAGCTGATTTAGGAAATCTCTATACGCAGTGGCTGCAAGATTACTGGAAGCATCGTGCATTCGAGTTTGTTCAAAAAGCATTTCAACACTATTTTGTTGACACCTATTCGCTAAGCAGTGCTGTTACACGCACGAATGTTTGTGTACAAAATCCAGGTGTTGCGGAGTCTCTTCCCCAGGTCAATATAGCCGAAGCTGCACGGCTGCTAGGAACAACACCCAAGATGATAGATGTGCTCGTAAAGACAGGAATTTTAACTTGCCAAGATTCAGAGTTAACAGACAAGCGAAAGTACAGATATATACATCGTGCAGAGGTGATAGCTCTTCGGAACAAATGGAGTGACGAAGTAAACCTTGCAGAGGCAGCAAAGTGTTTGGGCGCGACAGAACAAATGGTTCTCGATCTGATGAAAGTAGGTCTCCTGTTTGCCGAACGTGCGCCAGCAGAAGGATACCCCTATTGGACATTTAGCAAATCTGTATTGATTGAATGCTTGGAAAAAGTGTCGAAGCACGTCAATAATTTTTCATCACGAAAAGATGTAGAACGAGGTTCTTTAATGAACCTGGCCGAGGCATCTCGACAGCTCTTTGTTGTAGGATTGAACGCAGCAGCGATACTGCTATGTGTGGCAGAAGGCGAATTAAAAGCTTATTGTCCGGCAGAGCAAAAACTACGACTAGACGCTCTACGCTTTGAGCGTTCCGATATCCAGGAATATATACAGTCTGTGAAGACTCGAAACGGTTGGATAGGAAGGAAAGAAACTGCTAAGCGTTTAGGCGTCAAAGATATAACGTTGACACGTTGGGTAAAGCATGGCCTTATAACCCCTGTTGCTATCTATGGGCACGTACAATATTTCGATAAGAAGGCTATTCAGGCTTTCATTGCAGAGCACGTTCACTGTGAGGAAGCTGCTAAGATGTTAAGCGTGGGAAAGCTTACAGTGCAAAAATGGGGGCGTATGGGAAGGTTAGCAGAAGTCTGCGTAAGTGGTCCCAATGTTGATGGGCATTATAGTTATATTTTCAATAGGGAAAGACTTACACAATGGCGTGAAGCACGACTTACATTTGGAGAAGTTGCAAAACATCTCCAAATCAGTAAAGCAACTTTACATCAATGGGTCAAGCAAGAAAAGATTCTTCCGTTAGATGACATGGGAGGGAGACAACATTGGTTTTCTAAAGAGGTAGTGCAGAAAATAGGTGAGAATAACCATTGATGAGTAAACTACTATTGCATTTTTCATATCTCATAACTCCATTTCCCATCAATTAACGACGCTATTAGAACATTAGCCCTATTTGCGCTTCCCATTGACATATTTTTGATGCATACTTATACTAAGCGTTACTTGTTATAAACCTTATAATGGAACGAATATTGAGTTAAGGCAATGTTGGTATCAAAGGGAACGTTTATCCTCCTCAATGGTTTGTTAAATTTTTGAATAAGAATTTTGTAATTATGTCTTTTTCTAAGGAGACCTCCTTATGGACTCAGAGCCCTTATTTCACTGGTGTGCTACATGCCAGCATCCCGTTTACATTTCTCGGGGCACCAGTTGTCCAACATGTGGAGGTATACTCACATACCTAGCAGTTGGTGCTCGTCCCGTCTTCGCTCGTGAACGACGTATCTTACAATTTTACGGTCACGGTCCACTTACAACAGAGGCAGTTTGGCGTGCTAGTAAAAGTCGCTACTACTACATCAATGGAAAACAAGTGACACTACCTAGCTCGGAAAAACTCAAAGACGACATTCCAGCAATTGCTGACTACATCCGTGATAGTGATCATTATGATGCTTTGGACCAGCAGTTAATCCGCGATTATCAGAAACAGTTGAAAGTGAATAAACCTCATCTTCTAGCATTAGAAGATGAGGCATTTCAATTCATTCAGCATGCGGTGAGCCGTTTCTCCCGACGAACTATTCTGATATCATTCAGCGGTGGGAAGGACTCAACAGTTGTATCTGATCTTGTGCGGAGAGCACTGGGACGATCCGATCTTTTACATGTCTTCGGTGATACGACACTAGAGGACGAGCATACCTATGACTATGTACGTACATTCCAAGAGCAAAATCCGCTCATTCCCTTCTTCAATGCCAAGGCTGAGCACGACTTCCACGAACTAGTTGAAGAGATGGGACCACCTAGCAGGGTTATGCGCTGGTGTTGCACCATATTCAAGGCGGGCCCCATCAATAATCTTCTTCAAACATTGGGGGATCAAAAAGTTCTTACATTTTATGGTATTCGCAGAGATGAATCATTGCGTCGTAGCCAGTACCATAAGGTATCCTGGAATGATCCTGATCGACTAGGTACAGTCGTGAAAGTAGATCAAAATGATGAACTGAATGGCGTGACAGTGGGAGCCAAGATCGGTCAGCAA
>DAOUDD010000251.1:0-5554 GCA_034431765.1 Ktedonobacteraceae bacterium
GGCGTATAATACCAGGGATTATATTTGTGAATCTGGCGCAATTAATAAAAAAGAATAGCGTTATCTTGTTTAACACTGGCTCACTCATCGGTACCATGCTCGTGACATCCGGGTTGGGTTTTGCGTACTGGTGGGTCGCTGCACGTTACTTTTCGACGGAGGCGGTTGGCCTGGCATCGGCCGCTACTTCAGCTATGATGCTGCTCTCGGCCCTCTTCCTGCTCGGTCAGGGGACGCTGCTGATCAGTGAGCTGCCGCGCAACAAGGGGCAAGAAGGTTCGCTAATTAGTGCATCAACACTGCTGGTCGCTATATCCACTTTTGTTGCAGGGATTGTGTTTGCTATCCTGGCCCCTTTTATCTCACCACAACTACGTTTGCTTGGAGCATCACCGCAGAACGTACTGCAATTCGCGCTCGGTGTGAGTCTGACAGGGGTCACGATTATACTTGACCAGGCTGTTATTGGGCTGCTGCGAGGTGGAGTTCAGCTCTGGCGCAACACGCTCTTTGCTATTGCAAAGCTGATCCTGGTGATAGTTGTTGGACAGTATCTTGTGCAGAAAAGCGGTATCAGCATCTATACCACCTGGACCGTGAGCAACCTGCTCTCCCTGCTCCCAATAGTTATTTTCTTGATTCGTCAAAAGAAGTGGTCTCTCAAATATTATGTGCCGCAGTGGGGGATGATTCGCAAGCTGGGCGTGATGGCTCTCCAGCATCACATTCTCAACCTGATCTTGCAGGCTCCGGCGCAGCTCTTGCCGATTTTAGTGACCATTCTGCTCTCCGCAAAGATGAACGCCTGGTTCTATATTGCGTCGATGATTGCGAATTTTGTTTTCGCGCTTTCGTTGTCCCTGACCACCGTTCTACATGCGGCAAACGCAGCTCGCGCCGTAACGCTCACGCAAAAAGCACGGCTTACCGTCGCACTCTCGCTGCTTGCCAGTTTCACCTGTGGCGTGTTTCTGCTTATTGCGGCTGACCCGATTCTACGCTTCTTTGGGCCCTCGTATGCTGAGCAAGCGGCGGCAAGCCTGCGTATTCTAGTGCTAGGCTCCATTCCCCTTACAATCAAAAATCACTATATCGCTATATCGCGTATTAAGGATCAGGTGGGACGGGCGATCGTGCCGATCATTATTGGTAGCCTGCTCGAACTAGCTCTCTCCGCGCTGGGTATACGCCTTGGTGGTCTGACAGGATTAAGCCTGGGCTGGGTGGGGGCGATGAGCCTGGAGGCGCTCTTAATGCTGCCGCTTGTGCTGAGAACGCTGATTGGGCAGTCTGCTCAGGAGCGCCACCTTGACGAGCTTGCCGCCGCTGAGACACTCTTCCTGCCAGCTCTGCAACACTTTACGCCCAGCGGCTTGCTACAACTCAGCAGTTTGGGCAATGCCATTACATTGACGGAAATTGATACTCTGCAACTTTCTGCTCTGTTACGAGAGAAAACGGCGAGTAGTAAGGACAAAGCAAGTGCTCAAGCTGCGCAGAAACAACAGAGCCATCCTCCCCTACCGTGGAGCAAGGAGTATCGTGCCGATCATGCTGATCAGCGGACAAAAACAGATATTTTCGATCAAGCTGAATCGGAAATCTACGTCCCCAGCTCCCTACCCTGGAGTACACGAAGGCGCGTAAACAGCATTGCGGACGAACAGACAAAGACGGATATGCCGGTGCAGAAGATCGAGGAGAGGCCGACAGAGCCATCCTCTCCTGTTGCGGAAGTGCCAGTGGGAGAGACTTCCACAACTCCACAGGAACCGGAAAAAGACGAAGCTATTCAAGCGGAGGATAAGGATACAGGTGCAGCCTCTGCCAGTGGACCCCTCTCCAATGAGCCATTGCACAACGATCTTCTAGAAAGCAAGCCGCTCTATCGAACGCAGCCTTCCCTCTCTCGGCGTGTACGACTTGAGCGCCAATTTGTCAGACCTGTTGCTCCGTCCTCAGTTCCTGAACAGATTGAAATAGCAAGCGAGCAGGAAAGAGATGTCGGTGGTGCGAAAGTTGCTGCCTCCGCACAAAAAGCATTTCCATTATCAGCGCAAGCCCAGGATCAGGCGCGAGCACAGATTGCAGAGACGAGTGCTAACAATTTCCCAACTGCACAGCCGGCTAAGCAGAAGAGACAGTTCATCCAGATTGTGGAGCGAGAAGAGTCACCATCTCGAAACACGCCGCATGACATTGCGGAAGTAAGCACTTGCGAGATGCCACGCGCGTCCGCTGCTTCTGTGCCTGCACTCCCTGACTCTCCAAAAGAGCCGTGGGGGGAAGGACAACGTGAGGAGAGCGCCGATAGGGAGCGGCGTGAAGAGCTTGCACGCCAGAGCACTACGCAAATGTCACCTGCAAAGCTCTTTCAGGGGCAGCCTGAGCAGAGTGGCGCAAGCGCAATTATTGAGGTGAACACGCTGCCGATGGTGCTTGCTGCACAGGCCTCTGCTTCTATCGAAGAGCAGCAGACGATGCAGATGCCGCTTGTGGAAGACGGAAAAGAACAGGAGACACAGAAGAGTAGTCTCGTCAGTGTAGCTCTGTTGTATTTGTTGCCAATTGGAGCATTTCTCATCTGGTTCCTCTCTCTAAACGCGGTGCATGTACGTCAGATGAACGATCTGGGCCTGGTCTCTGTTTTCCCTCCCTCATTGATTGCAGCATTGGCAGTTATGAGCATTAGTTTCTGCTATGTGCTGCGACAGCCGAAGATACGCAACTTCTGGCTGATCCTGCATTTCTGCCTGCTCATCTTCATGCTCTACGGTGTTAATGTGCTGGTTGAGGAGATGCCGCGTTTTGCTATTGTCTATCGGCACGCTGGTTATACCGAATTTATTATGCGCACGGGTACCACTGACCCCACTCTTGATGCATATTTTAGCTGGCCTGGCTTTTTCACCCTGAGCGCCTTCCTGACCAGAATAGCTGGCTACAGCGATATTCTCACATATGCGCCCTGGGCACCGGTCTTTTACAACTTGCTCTACTTTGGCCCGCTCTATATGCTCTTCAACGCGTTTACCAGGAACAAACGGATAGTCTGGCTTGCGCTCTGGTTCTTCTATCTCACAAACTGGATCGGTCAGGACTATTTCTCTCCGCAGGGGCTTAATTTCTTTCTGTACCTGGTTATCATTGCCATCCTGGTGCGCTGGTTCAAAACGCCAAACGGGCAGGCTCCCCGTCTCCTCTGGTCCCCCTTGCGCAAGGTACCATTGCTCTCATCCATCTATAGCTGGCTACAAGCTACTGATGCTGACGGACAGGTTGCTCCAAGTACACCAGGGCAGCGTCAGGCTTTGATCGTCTGTATTATCGTCATCTTTGGATTTGTTGTTTTTAGCCATCAACTGACACCATTTTTTGTGATACTCAGCGTCGGTGCGCTTGTCGTGTGTCGTCGTTGTCGTCTCTGGTGGCTGCCGATAGTGCTCATCGCCATGACAGTGGGCTGGCTGCTGATCATGACGCGTACGTATCTCGCGGGGCATCAGTCCGAACTACTCGGAAGCCTGGGCCATCTCTTCTCCTCATTCTCGCAAAATGTCTCTAACCGTGTTGTTGGGAATGCCCAGCATGCTTTTATCGCGAAAATTCGCCTGCTGATGAGCGCGCTTGTCTGGGGCTGTGCACTCGTTGGGGGAGTGGTTCGTCTGCGCAAAGGCTACAAGGATGCCACAATTGTCCTCCTGGCTGTCATGCCCTTTCCCCTCTTCATCGTCCAGCCTTATGGAGGAGAGATGCTGCTGCGCTCCTATCTCTTCTCGCTGCCAGCGATGGTCTTTCTGGCGGCATCTTTCTTCTACTGCTTTCCCCTCTTGAAGCGGAGCTATCTGCGTATGGGGGCCAGTTGCCTGCTCTGCCTGATTTTGCTTGGCGGCTTCCTCTTCACACGCTATGGGAACGAGAGCATGGATTATATGACGCGTGATGAGGTGAACGGTGTTCGTTATCTCTACAGTATCGCGCCAACGAGATCAACATTTGTGGATGCCTGGCTGGGTGTGCCGTGGCAGATCAAGGACTTTGAAAAGTACTCGCTCTACACAACGGCCGGTGACGATACGCTGACAAAAGCGGTTGAGCAACAGAACGTGGGAATCCTCTCTCGTTTCTTAAAAGTGCACGAGGGGACAAGAACGTACATTATTTTTACACGAAGCCAGAAGGAATCCTTTGACGCAACGGCAGGCCCGACCGGTGTGCTGGAGCAGTTTGAAGAAAAAATCGCGCAATCTGGCGATTTTAACCTGATTTATCAAAATCCTGATGCGCA
Organism: Ktedonobacteraceae bacterium; assembly: GCA_034431765.1. GTDB lineage: Bacteria > Chloroflexota > Ktedonobacteria > Ktedonobacterales > Ktedonobacteraceae > DASYAN01. The sequence goes on from DAOUDD010000251.1 coordinate 4,289, forward strand.
GATCTTTCAATTTGTGAACATCACGGATGGAGGGGGAGCGCCGTGAAATTCTCGTGGTTCTGGCCCGCCATACTGCTTCTCTCAGTAATAGCCGTTATCTCACTCGTCATTGTAGGGCCGGGGACGCCTTTGCAGCCCTATGTCGTGATGGAGTTCCTCTTTCTCTGTCCCGGCATGGCCTACGTGCCCCTGTTGAAGCTGAACAACAGCATCATCGAGTTGACGCTGGGAGTCGCACTGAGCCTCTCGATAGATGCCATCGTCGCGGGCTGCTTTCTTTATGCGCACGCCTGGTCTCCGTCGGGTATACTTTGGGTCCTGGATCTTGTCACCTTGCTCGGAGCGTCTATACAGATACTCCTTCCTCTGAGGGGGATGAAAGAAATGGCGTAGTACTCTGTCAAGATTCATTGTGGTCTCAGGTAGGAGCGTAGGGAGTGGGTTTGCTTTTTGAGATCACGATATAGCACAATCATTGCAAGGAAAGGCTCCAAAACTCAGTTAAACACGTTCATAGGCAGGTATTTTCGTAGCAAAGAAGGAGAATAGTAGATGGACCCTTTGCAGTTGATTAATGAGCTGGAAGGGTTGCGCGACAAAATTCCAGCGATTGTGCGTGGGGAGTATGAGACACTGCTGAAAAATATTCGCGCGATCTATGAAGCGAGTATCAAGTTTATTACACCTCCCCAGCCAGTACGAGATGGCAAGCAGAACCTTACAGCCCATCACACGGCGCTGGATGATCTGTGCACACAACTGGAGAACAGCCTGACAGACTTTAAAGCTGTGTATGTAGGTCAGGGAAGTGACGCGTATCACAGCTCGGCAAATGCAAGCCTGGGTTACTTGCAGACGATCCGTGATCATGTTGCCACGGTTGCATTGCAACATGATACAATGGCAACGAATTTTGACACAGCAACGGGAGCAAAAATAGCCTTAAGCATATTACTGGGAACGCTTGTTGCCACATTGGGCGTTCTGATTTTTAGTGGGGGAACAACGGCACCGGTAACTGTTCCAGCCGCAGCAATTGAAGCTGGAGGAGGACTTGTCACCGTTGGAGTATTAACCGAAGCCGAAGCAGCGGCAGCGGCAGCGTTATTTAGCCTTGGCTTAGCCGATATTCCTGAGACTCTGCTTCTGGGTGCTTTAGCGGCTCTTAGCGCAGACATCGCGTCACATCTACCTCCAGTCACGTTGCCACATCCCTCTATACCACTTGAGGGAAAAGGAGGAACGATTTTACCTGTTCATTCTCAT
>DAOUDD010000252.1:0-4351 GCA_034431765.1 Ktedonobacteraceae bacterium
TCCACATTGCACACACGGAACGGTTCCCGCTGCTGTGCTCGCACCCGCACTGGCTCCGCTGCCGGAGTAGCCAGCCGTTGTGCCACTAGAGGGGGGAGTGGAGAACGAGGGCTGAGCGTTCGTGCCAGAAGGTGTCGATGGTGTTGGCGGGCTATAATCCATCGTCGGTCCTGGCTTAAACTGATCGGCAGGATACCCCTCTTTTTTCAGATCCTCTAATTGTGTCTCACGTGTACGTAGATCATGATCAAGCTCAAAGATACTGGCGCAGAGACGCGACAACTGCGTATCAGAAAGATTTCCTTGCTGATAGAGTGTCATCGCCACCTGGCCCAACTCCTCCATTAACTGCTGGCGCTGCTGCACCAGCTTATCGATCTCACCCTGTTTGCCACGCACACGCAGTTGTTTCTGCGCCTCCCATCCTGTCCGGCTCACCGTCGAGTTCACAAAATTCTTTGCAGATTCCAGAAAATCGCTCATGCTCTACCTCCAATATATTTTTCTCAGGCTCCATCTATCGTATACACCATTCTGCTTGAGAACGTCTATCTCTATACATGCAAGGTCAATACATTATTTCACTAACAGGCAACGAATACCAACACTTCGCCTGCCCCTCAGATATCACTCCATAAAGGCATGCTGGTAGACGCGAATCTCCTGCACCTTGCCGGCTCTTGTGAGCTGCACGGCGACGACATCAACGCGCCAGGAGCAGTCGTCGCTGGAATGTCGTTCATGGTAGCAGGCGACTGCTTGCAGGATCTTCTGCCTCTTACGCATCGTTACTGCCTCTTCAGGTAAGCCAAAGGCGGTGCCGCGCCGTGTCTTGACCTCAACAAAGACCAGATCTTGCCCGTGGCGAGCAACAAGGTCGATCTCACCATACCGGCAACGAAAATTCTGTTCCAGCACCTCGTAGCCGAGGCGAACGAGATGTGCAGTAGCCAATCGCTCGCCTGTACGCCCCAATCCTTGAGCGGCAACGCCCCCCTTTTTATCGCCTCTGGTCTCCATAGCTCCCCTCTCCACGTATATAACTACGCTGCAAACGCTGCCGTGTTGTATTCTTTGTGCCAGAATAGCGTAGATAGACAAAGATTACAAGAGTTTATCTCTCCCCCTCTCGACTCCACATATCGGTTCATGTTACAATGAGGCAAGCAAAAAGACTAGAAGCGTCAGGGAACTCATCTATTGAAAAGTATGAGATGAGGGAAAGTGCGGATGGAGCGTTCTCCTTGCCGGAAAGGATTGAGAAGAGCGTCAGCACAAGGGCAAGAGTTTGACGCGGCAATAGAGACGAGGAGAGTAACACTATGTCAGGACACTCAAAATGGGCACAGATTCGTCGCTCCAAAGGCGTCAATGATGCGCGGCGCGGCCAATTGTTCACTCGGCTGGGACGCGAAATCGTGGTTGCTGTGCGTGAGGGCGGTAGCGGTGATACAAATGCAAACTTCCGCCTGCGTATGGCGGTGCAGCGTGCACGCGACGCCAATATGCCGATGGATAACATCGAGCGCACCATCAAACGTGCAATGGGTGGCAGCGAAGGTGACAAGCTGGAAGACATCACATACGAAGGGTATGGACCAGGGGGCACGGCTATTCTCGTGCAAACGCTGACGGAGAATCGTAACCGCACCGTAGCAGAGGTGCGCAACGCCTTTAACCGCAACGGCGGCAATATGGGTGAAAATGGCTGCGTGGACTGGCTCTTCGAGCTGAAAGGCGTGATCGAGGTCGAACTGGCCGGATACGATCCCGACGAGCTTGCGCTGGAAGTGCTCGATATGGGTGCTGACGATGTTGAGCCGGTCAATCCCGATGACGAGGTACTGATCGTCTACACCGATCCAGCAGAGATGGAAACGGTGAGCAAGGCGCTGGAGCAGAAGAAGTGCACGGTACGGAAGTCCGAGACGACGATGGTTCCCAAGACACGCATCGAGTTGAGTGACGAAAAGGTTGCACACCAGGCGATTCGCTTGATCGAGAAGCTCGAAGACCTGGACGACGTACAGAACGTTTACACGAACGCAGACTTCCCAGAGGCGTTCGCGGCTTCTTATAATTAACTGCCTATCGAAAACCTGAGCGCGTAACGCTGGCGCGGGAGCACGAGCCGCGAGACACTCCTTGCACAAATCTGAGCGCAGCTCGCTCTGAGAAGAGCGTCCGTCCGTTTGTGTATCAAAAGGGAAGCGGCGTCCGTTTTCGTATACGATCTAAAGGATTCTGCCGAGAAGGGAGGGGAGAAGTAAGAGGTATGACACAGAATGCTCGCATCCCATCACCTTCTGGTACGCGGATCGCATTGGGGATTGATCCAGGAACAGCCATTGTCGGCTACGCTGTGGTGATGGCACGTGGCAGTGAGCTACAGATGTTGGCGTGCGATGTTATTACGACGCCTGCTCGCATGCCACTGGCATCACGCCTGCAAATTATTTATGAGGGGCTGAGCGCTATTATTGCCACCCATCAGCCACACGAGGCTGCGATGGAAGAGCTGTTCTTTGCGAAAAATGCGCGCACAGCTATGACGGTGGGGCAGGCGCGTGGCGTTGCCATGCTTGCACTTGCTAACGGGGGCCTCTCGGTTGCTGAATACACGCCCAAACAGGTCAAGCAAGCTGTGACCGGCTATGGTGGTGCAGCAAAGGATCAAGTGGGCGAGATGGTGCGCATCTTGCTTAAACTGACAGCAATTCCACGTCCAGATGACGCTGCTGACGCCGCTGCTGTAGCGATCTGCCATCTCAATACCGCCTCCTATACAAAGAATTTGCTTGGGTACAGTGTTTAAGAGAGTAGAAACAATGAGGGACAGACGGAAGCGATGATCACGAGTATTACTGGAATGTTGGAAGCGAGTCGGGTAGATCACGCCATTATCCGCGTCGGTGGATTTGGCATTCGTGTCTTCGCCCCATCCTCAACCCTCAATCGTTTTTCGGAGCCAGGGATGGAGGTTTCGCTCTACACCCATTTTCACGTGCGTGAAGATGGGATGGCGCTCTACGGTTTCAGCAGTGAGGCGGATCGCGATGCCTTCGAGCAACTGATCAGCATCAGCGGCGTGGGGCCAAAGGTAGGGCTGGCGATTCTCTCTGTCATGGATGCGACAGCGCTCTACAAAGCGGTGGCCGATGAAGATCAGCAGCGCCTCGGCCTTGCAAAAGGTGTCGGCAAAAAGCTCGCAGCTCAATTGATTCTCGAACTGAAGGGTAAGTTGCCGTCATTAGCCGCAATCAGCAGCACTGCGGCAGGAGCGCCAGCCGCCGGAAGAATTCAGGCTGAGGTGATGGAGGCGCTGATCGGTCTTGGCTTCTCTACCGCCGAGGCACAGACTGCCATTGCCAAGATCCCCCAGGACCAGGCGATGACGCTGGAGCAACAGGTGACGTATGCGCTGCGCTCGTTTTCTCGCAACGGCTAGAGTCTCCTATCAAGGAAGCAACGAACATTGGCAGAGCACTACCCATACAGCTCTGATGAGGAGGAAAACCTTGTGACTCTGGCTTCTGTCCTTCCAGCGATTGGATTAGGGATAGCTTACGCAGCCGCCCCCGGTGCCGTCAATACCGAAGCGATTCGACGCGGAGCAGCCTATGGCACGCGTTCAACCCTTCTCGTTGAAACCGGCTCCCTAAAGATTAGCTCTGGTTATTATATACATCAAGAAATTTTCTAGTTGTTATCCACGTTCGTACACGTTGATACTTCCTATTCCAGAGCGCCTACAATTCAAATTGTCAATAACCCGCCCAACTGAAATATCTCCCGTTCCTGAGATTGATAAATTGGCATTGTCTGCAATAAGACCTTCACCACGAACAGAACCGGTGCCTGAAAGATTTACATCTAGCCAGAAAATATGGCCTGAACGAATATGCACATCACCTGCTCCACTGAGATTAATCTGGAGTCTATTCCCATCAAGGTAATTAATAGTGCAGTCTCCTACACCAGAAATATTTACGCTACCACCAGATGTGCTGTCGATGAAAACGTTATCGCAGCCGGTAAGCGTTATATTAATTGGCCTCCCAACGTTGTGAGTTTGCAGTGTTTCAATCTCTTCTATTGCTTGAAAGGCAGTCACTAACTTCCGCAGTATTTCTGCGTACTCTTGCTCGTCTTCGGACTCCTGCTTCTGCGTTTCAGATGGAGGGGAGGAGATATACACCTGTTGCGTTACTGCCTTTACTGTTGGGGCAAGCGGTGGAGCGTAAACAGTGGGAGCCAATTGTCCAACAGTAGTATGCTTTGATAATGGTTGACTTGGTACGCCGTTTTGCATAAGGACGTAATTCGCTGGCAGAGGTTGTGTAGCTTTTCC
>DAOUDD010000253.1:0-15592 GCA_034431765.1 Ktedonobacteraceae bacterium
GGAAGTATGCCCATGCCGACCAGGTTGCTGCGGTGGATGCGCTCGAAGCTCTCCGCAATGGCGGCCCGAATGCCCAGCAGCAATGGTCCCTTCGCCGCCCAGTCGCGGGAGCTACCGGAGCCGTATTCTTTGCCCGCCAGCACGATCAGCGGCACCTTTTCCTGCTGATAGCGCATGGAGGCATCGTAGATCGTCGTCTCCTCGCCATCAGGCTGATAGGTGGTGTAGTAACCCTCTTTCCCGTTCGCGAGCGTGTTGCGCAGACGGATGTTGCCAAAGGTGCCGCGTACCATCACCTCGTGATTGCCACGACGCGCCCCATACGTGTTGAAGTCGCGCTTCTGCACACCATGCTCCAGCAGGTATTGTCCGGCAGGACTCTTTTCTGAGAAGCTACCGGCAGGCGAGATATGGTCTGTGGTAATCGAATCGCCGACCATTACCAGCACACGCGCTCCCTGGATATCCTGCACCGGCTGGGGCTCACTCGACATATCTTTAAAGAACGGCGGCTCCTGAATATAGGTCGAGTTGGGGTCCCAGTTGAAGAGTGGTCCGGTCGAGTTCGAGAGCGCCTGCCAGTGCTCATCGCCCTCGAAGACGTGCGCGTAGTTCTTCGCGAAGACTTCAGGCGTCACCGCTTCTGCCATCAGCGTTCGCACCTCTTCCTGCGTCGGCCACAGATCGCGCAGATAGACCTCTTCGCCATTGATATCGTGGCCAATTGGCTCTTGCGTCAGGTCGATATCTACCGTTCCTGCTAGCGCATAAGCCACCACGAGCGGTGGCGAGGCCAGGAAGCTGGCCCGCACCTGGGGATGGATACGCCCCTCAAAATTGCGGTTGCCACTGAGAACCGAGGCCACCACCAGGTCATTCTCCTGCACCGCCTCCGCAATAGGTTCGAGCAAGGGACCGCTGTTGCCAATGCAAGTTGTACAACCATAGCCCACAAGATGGAAGCGCAACGCCTCCAGATACGACAGCAGATTGGCGTTTTTCAGGTAATCGACGACGGCGCGTGATCCCGGAGCAAGACTCGTTTTCACGAGCGGATTGACCGAGAGGCCACGCTCAACCGCTTTTTTTGCCAGCAGCCCGGCTGCGATCATTACTGAGGGATTCGAGGTGTTGGTGCAGCTTGTAATTGCGGCTATCGCCACCGAACCATCGGTCATATGCGCCTGTACGCCATTGGCCTCTACCAGCACATCTCGCCTGTGCCCATTCTTGCCATTTTTACCGTTGTGTCCGTTCTTTCCATTGTCGTTGCTCTGTTGCTGACCCAGTTGCTTCTTCTCGTCCTGCACCAGGGCTACTGGATCGGGATTAGCCTGACCACCTTCACTGGTGAGACGTAGCAGCGCGGACTCGGTCTTCACATTCGTCTCCAGCGCTGCGAAGCGATCCGCGTAGGCTGTGCGGAAGGCGCGGCCCAGCTCGCTCATCGCAACACGATCCTGCGGACGACGCGGACCGGCCAGGCTCGGCTCGATGCTGCCCAGATCGAGTTCGAGCAGATCGTCGAACTGTGGCTCTGGCATCTCATCGGTGCGGAAGAGGCCCTGCGCCTTTGTATACTGCTCGACTAGCTCGACCAGCTCTGGATCTCGTCCGGTGTCACGCAGGTAGCGTAGCGTCTCATTATCGACGGGGAAGAGCGTCGCCGTTGCGCCGAACTCCGGTGACATATTCGCAATCGTCGCGCGGTCAGCTAGCCCCAGGTAGCTCAGGCCAGGGCCAGTGAACTCGACGAACTTGCCAACCACTCCACGAGTACGCAACATTTGCGTTACCGTCAGCACCAGATCTGTCGCCGTCGTCCCCTCAGACAACGCCCCACTTAGACGAATACCGATTACCTCAGGAGTCAGTAGATAGATCGGCTGTCCGAGCAACACCGCCTCTGCTTCAATGCCTCCCACGCCCCATCCCAGCACGCCGAGCCCGTTGATCATTGTCGTATGTGAATCGGTTCCCACCAGCGTATCGGGAAAGGCTACCGTCTCGCCATCTTCCGTCTTCGTCATCACAACTGAGGCAAGATATTCCAGATTAACCTGGTGCACAATGCCTGTTCCAGGTGGCACAACGCGGAAATTAGCAAAAGCTTGCTGCCCCCAGCGAAGCAGTGCATAACGCTCGCTGTTGCGCTCGTACTCGCGCTCTACATTGCGTGTGAACGCAAGCGAGGAGCCAAAGCTATCCACCTGAACCGAGTGATCAATCACCAGGTCAGCGGGGACCAGAGGATTGATCTTCTGCGGATCACCATTCATGCTCGCCACCGCCGAGCGCATCGCCGCAAGATCAGCTACTGCCGGCACACCTGTAAAGTCCTGCAACAGCACGCGCGACGGCAGAAAAGGATACTCTGCATCGTTTGTCGCCGCAGACCCCGGCGTCCAGCGCGCCAGCGAAAAGACATCATCCTTTGTCACCAGTTCTCCATCAGCCGAGCGCAACAGGTTCTCAAGGATAATCTTGACCGTAAAGGGAAGCCGCTCAAGCCCCTGCACCCCATGCTCTTTCAATGCATCCAGCCGATAGTAAGCGATGCGCTTTGAAGCTGTATTGAGGGTCGTGCGAGCAGCAAATACATCTTTGTACGTAGCCATATTCCAGTTAGTCCTTCTAAAATAATAGTAGAGCAGAGAAGAGCAAGAGAGCAGTATTAAGCAATACGTGCTGTTCCCCTCTTTGGTCAATGCAGTACTAGCAACTATTCTGCTAAAAGGATAGCATACCCTAGACCAAGTTGTCAATGTTGTCCAGCAAATTGGTCTAGGGTATTGAGAAAGGATAGAGAGTATGAAGCAACTTCTCGTCGCCAGACGCAGCAGCTATCGCGTGATATCTGATGTAAAAGATAGCTCAAGAAGGCTGCCAACAAAAACGAGTTTGTTCACTATCACAGGTATGCCATCCTGGGTAAGCCGCGTCCGATGTAGCTCAAGAACAGGCGTCGTTCTCACAATCTCCAGGTAGCTCTGTTCCCACAATGTAGGGAGCCTGGCAACAACTGTATTAACTGACTTTACAGCCTCTATACCGTACGTATCTTTCAAAGCCGTCCAGATGTTGTACTGCGGATCAGACTGCAAGCATTGAAAGATTTCACCCTTTACCAATTCTGGATGGTAAAAGTTTTCTGAGAGACGGTAGTACACCGTTCCTGTAGGGTAGACAATGCCCTGACGTAATAAGCGATGGGGCACCACCAACCCCTCTCTTCTCCCTAATACCTCTGCTACCCAGGCAGGCAGAGGTACCAGGTCAGGTGGCTCAAGAAACTCGCTAACAGGCTCTAAACCGCGCTCCCTGATATATTGGTCATAGTTCACAACAAAGGCGGGTAACTTCATAAGGGGAGGTTTAACATACACCGACTTCTCCCTTGCTACCAGTAACCCTTCACTTTGAAGCAACTGAATGACTTTATTAACTGTCTCTCGTGTTGTATGGAGCTGTTCCGCTAACACGCGATGGGGTGGAAGACGACCATTCGTTCCAAATTCGCCCTCTCTAATTCTCTGACGAAGCTGTTCGGCAAGAACATCCACCTTTGTATTATCGATTATGTTATTCCTTCCTACCATATTGTTCCTTCCTTTCGTCAAACAACATTGTTTGACAGCATAATCTAGTCCAATCGTATCGCTAAATGGCATAGAAGTCAACGAGCGAGTTGAGCTAGACCAATTGTGTGCTTTCCAATAGTTTCTCGTGCATCCCTTTGGCATAGAAGTCAATGAGCGTTTTGAACTAGATCAATTGCGCGCTTTCCAATAGTTTCCCGTGCATCACTTTGGTATGAAAGTCAACGAGCGAGTTGAGCTAGACCAATTGCATACTTTCTAACAAGTATAAAAGTCAACGAGCGAGTTGAGCTAGGCTAATTGATGCTTTCCGACAAGTATGAAAGTCAGCGGGCGAGTTGAGCTAGATCAATAGGGATGGTTTTGCTGTGAAACCTGCGTCAAGCCGAAGGGGCTAAAAAGGTGTATAATTGCTTCTATTCATCAAGCTTTTACGTATAACTAAAGAGGAAGAGTTACAGAAACGTCTGGGGGAGCGATAGTATCTGCCAGTATCTGACTGGATAGAGATGTTCCCCTTTGCCGTACATCGGTGTAAGAATACAACATCTTTCTCGTCTATATTATTATATTACAATGTCTTTTCTCATCGACACATATGTCTTCACATATTGACAAAGAGGCAGAACTTTCGTTACAGTAGAGAAACAATACTATATACACGGCAGGACAGGGAGGACGGAGCAGGTCTATGGGGAAGTGTTTAGATACAGAAAAATGCGGATTTGAAAATAGAGAGAAAGCACGTTTTTGCGCACGTTGTGGTATCCCAACTCAAGGAGCCTTTCTTCAAGGTCGCTACGAAATACAAGACTTCATGGGCAGAGAGCACAAAACTGTGACGTTGCGCGCGCTTGATCGGCACACCCGGCAACCGGTAATCGTGCGAGTGCTGATCCCTCGCGAAACAACAGAGCAAGAACGCGAGGAGTTTCTTCAGGAGGCAGATCTGGCGGCCTCTTTTTCTGAGCGTGTGAACGATCCTACCAGTATCCGCGTTACAGACTATGGACAAGATGGGCCGGTGACCTTCCTGATCAAGTCAGAGCATCATGAACACGACCATCGCATGTCTCGTCCGCGCATCGTGACACGTGTTGCAGAGGATCTGCTGCATCCCACTGGGACACATGTTGCCCGCAATGATGAAGAGGTTGAGGCAACCCAATTGCGCATATCGGTCCCGCGCAGGACGCATCCAGTCGAGACACATGTTCCAGATCTGCCAGAGACACCGGAACATCCAGCGTCTTTCTCGCCATCAGCACCAGCATTTGTAACGGGCTCACCGGTACACTCTCCGACACCACCTATGCCACCTACAGCACCCGCGCCATTCACACCACCCATCCATCATGATTGGGTGGTTGCTGGCAATGCAGCATATGAGCAAGGAAAGTATCAGGATGCTCTCGCCGCGTATGAAGTCGCGACACAGCAAAATGCGACCTCGATAGACGCATGGAGTGGGAGGGGAAGCGTTTTACTGCTCCTGGGCCGGATACAAGAGGCGCTGCAGGCCTATGACTATGCGATCTCGCTGCGCCCTAATGATCCAGAGCTTTGGACTGCTCGCGGCGGCGTGCTGCATGAATTGCGACGCTACGATGAGGAGATGTACTGCTATGATCAGGCACTCCAGTATAATCCCGACTACGCCTATGCCTGGAGTGGCCGAGGCATGACCCTAGTCGAGCAGAATCACCCAGATGAGGCGCTGGTTGCCTTTGATCGAGCCCTGCTGCTCGATCCACGACAGAGCACCACCTGGCAAGCAATGAGCGATACACTCTATAATCTACAACGCTATGATGAAGCACTCATTGCCATTGACCGGGCGCTGGAATTGGATCAACAGCGAGCAGTATTGTGGGATATCAAAGGCAACATTTTGCGGCGCATGAAACATCCCGAACAGGCGGTGCCTCTGCACGAACGAGCAACACAACTTGAGCCAGAGAACGCAAGCGCGTGGTTTGATAAAGGAAACGACTTTCGCGATATACAGCGCTATACAGAAGCGTTAGCCGCCTATAATCGTGCCCTCTCCCTTGACCCGACACTAGCAAGCGCGTGGTATAATCGAGGGAACATTCTGGCGGCGCTGCACAGCTACGAGGAGGCCCTGACATCGTACGACCATGCCCTGTCATATGATGATAGTCTGCTCTCAGCCTGGTATAATAAAGGCAGCTTGTTACACGAACTGCAACGTTATAATGAGGCGCTGGTTGCTTTTGACCGGGCACTGGCCCTGGATACGCACTATATTGCGGCCTGGAATAATAAGGGTCTCGCGCTCTATACACTTGGACGACTGGATGAGGCCCTGGCTGCGCTCGACCAGGCAACCTCATTCGCTCCAGAAGAGCCGGACGCCTGGCATAACAAGGCCGTTGTCCTGGAAAAGCTGGGGCGTGTCCAGGAAGCTATCGAATGCCAGGAATGGGCGCGTTCATTAGATAGGCAGGCAAAGGTGCAGCGCACGAGCTAGTCGAGCAGAGGCTTTTGCGCTTGCACGAGGTCATTCACCTACTGACGCTGTTCACAATATGGTGCCACGCATACTCTGGATGTATTCTCTCCAGCGTTCGCGCATATTCCGACACGTCCAATCCTATAATTCTATACATATTTTTTCGCAATGAATATATACTCTATCTATGCCTATCACACGCGAGGGCGCTTTCCTTTAGCCCCTCATTACCTGGACATCGCCTGACGATGCCCGCAACATATGGAGGAGGGAATGCGACGCTGCGCAGATCAGGTTGATTGCGGCTACGACAATCGGGACAATGATGTATTTTGTCGAGCATGTGCACTACCACTACTGGATACCGCACTCGCGGGTCGCTATACAGTTGAGGCGCTCCTGAGCAAAGGGGGCTATGCGGCTGTCTTTCGTGGTATAGATCGGAATCTTTCTCGACACATCGCCATCAAAGTACTGTTACCAAGCAAAACAACTCCCAGTGAACGCGAGCATTTCTTGCGAGAGGCGCGCATCGCCGCCAAACTGGACCATCCCAACATCGCACCCATTCTTGATTATGGCAAGGACGGGCCAAGCGTGTTTCTTGTGATGCCTCTCTATACAGCAGGGTCGCTGCGCACACGCCTGGCACAGGCTCAGGGTCCATTGCCTCTCCCTGAAACCACTATGAATTTCCACCAGCTTGCCCAGGCGCTCTACTACGCTCATACACGTCCACGTCCAGTCATTCACCGGGACATCAAGCCAGAAAATATTCTGCTGCATCAGGAAGACTACCGCCTAGTCATCACCGACTTTGGTATCGCACGTGCGCTGGAGCCAGGAGCAAGCGTCGGGAGAACCGTGACTGTACGGGGCACTGTGGGTTATATGGCTCCTGAGCAGGCCAATGGGGTCGTTGATCCGCGCAGTGATCAGTTTGGGAGCGCCGTTGTCCTCTACGAGATGCTCACAGGCTATCATCCGCTCGATCCAGCCAGTGGCAACATTCCTGCCGTCTCCGGCCTTAACCCGGAGCTATCGCCAGCGCTGGATAGCGTGCTGCGTCGTGCTCTCGCTCCACGTAGTGAAAACCGTTATGCAGACATGCAGGATTTCATGCGTGCCTTTGACTTTGCCTGCCGTCCCATCAGCAAGCTACGTGTTCCCTCCGCACAATCAGCCGAGGAGGAGCACGTGCCAGTGCCCCGCACAAGCGTGTCCAATCCTGCGCTACCCACCTTACCAACAGGTGCGGGGAAGGGACCGACAGTTAGCAGTACGCGCTCGTACAACAGCACAGGTATAACTGTGCGCGAGAAATGTGGCGAGGGAGATCAGTTTCTGCGCCAACAACACTACAGCCAGGCGTTACAAGCGTATGAAGAAGCTCTACGTCTGGATGCACGCAATTTCTACGCGTGGAATGGTAAAGGGACTGCCCTCTATAATCAGGGCAATTACCGCAAAGCGTTGGAGGCATATCAGCACGCCACCGAGATTGATCCGAGCAACGCCTATGTCTGGGTCAGCGCTGGCCTGGCACTCAACCGATTACAGCGCCATCAGCAGGCACTGGCTCACTTTGAACGTGCCCTGAGCATCGACCCGAACTACGTCGCGGCCTGGAATGGGAAGGCAGACGCACAGATGGATATGAATGCGCCTGAGGCCGCTCACACCTCTTATGAGCAGGCGCTTCAGCTTGATCTGCATAGCTTCCATGCCTGGAACGGTCTGGGCAACGCACGCTCCTGCCTGCACGACTTCGCTGGTGCAGTCGAGGCGTACACTCGTGCGCTCCGTGTCAATATGCGCAGTGCCGTTGCCTGGTGCAACAAAGCTGAAGCGCTGATACACCTTGGGCACAACAAAGCTGCGCTGGATGCCCTCAATGAGGCGACCGAGATGGACAAAAACTACGCGCGCGCCTGGGAACTCAAGGCCGAGGTTTATGAATCTCTGGGCAATATTCAAGAGGCACAAAAAGCACGCCGCCGCGCACGTACCTGGAGCTTCAAGAGCTAAATGCATGCTCAAACCACCCACGCACCTCGGCTTTCGGGTCAGGCTTCTCTCCTCTATAGAACGCGTTGTCTGATGCAGTGTAATAGCACATAGGGCTTCATCATATGCATCTACAAGATTTTCTGCTACTGTTGCACTATTCACTAAGCTACAAAGACATACGAGCACCCAGGTTCCTATTTTCCTGTGAAGGTGGTATATAGGAATTCTTGAAAGGCACCCCTTCTATGCGTCTGCGTTTCCTGTGGCTGTGTAGAAACCTGTTGCCCATTATTTTGCAATGCGTAATTCGCAATGAGAGGATGCATGCTATAGCGCCCTTCTCCAGTGCTTTCGATCAGACCGGCATCAAAGAGCTGGTCAAGGACCTCCACAGTACTTCCCATAATAGTCAGCGCAGTGGCTTCTGAGAAACTATTGGGTTTAGCTGGAAGACGAGCCAGCGCGCGCAGACCACTTTGCGCCTCAGCAGAAAGGCGTTGATCACTGATGGCAATAATTGTCTGTAACGACATTTCCATCTCGCTCGTCAGGCTCGGATGTACGTTCGCAGATCCCTGAGGCAAAGACAGGCGTAGCTGTTGTTCCACATTCTGCATACGTTTCAGTGCTTCCTGTATCCTGCGTGGTTGCTTATTGTACGCTGCCATCTGCAAATATTTGCCAATCAAGGTTAAAGCTAGAGGCAAGCCGCCCACCTCGCGCACAATTGCACGCAACGGTTGCTCATATGTATCGATCAGGAGAGGAATGAAGCGCGCCAGTAGTCCAAGTCCATCCTGCTCATCCAACTCAGCAACCTCGGTCACAGCGTTTCCTGCTAACGAGAGAGCAAGCGCGGGAAAACGTGTTGTAAACAGGTATGAGCATCTAATACCTCCTACCTGCAATGATAAGGCATCCTCTAGCTGCCAGATATCATCAAGAATCACAAGCATACGCCGTTGCCCGATAAGAGTGCGCAAGTATGTTGCCCACTCTTGCATATTTTGTGGTTCTTCAAGCTGGGAAGAGGAAAGCCCTAGCAATATCCCCCAATGCTTGAGATGCTCCACCAATTGAGGGGTAGGACCCAATCCAGCCCATAAAACACCATCAGAAAAATGCTCTCGCACACGCTCATTTCGACTCAGTGCAACCGCAAGCGCTGTCTTTCCTACCCCCGGTAAACCATGCAATGCACCCAGTACGATCTGATCTCTCCTACAGAAATGCTCGACCAGTCCTTCTATCAATCCATCTCGACCAATCAGGGGCAAAGAATAGGTAGGATACAGCGGAATCAGGGGATCAAGCACATATGATGGCGCAGGCATTAGTTGTTCTAGTGGTAAAGAGGCAGGAGAGACAGGAGAAGCAGAGGCGGGCGACATTTCAGCGACATCCGCTGGACGCTCAACAAGTCCCAATTCAGCCGGACTCTTTTCAAAAAGCTCGCACAATTTCTCGCGAAAGTAGGGCGAGGGAAACGTAGTGCCGCGTTCCCAGCGGCTCACATTAATATTCCCTGTGCCAATCTCTTCGGCTACCTTCGCCTGTGACCAGCCGCGCAATTCACGCTCATATTTCAATTGATGACTGAATTTAATCATGGATCCTCCACCAACATATTCCTCAATGCATATCTGTCGATGCTACGAAAGCTTATCATACGCTCTTTTCCCGTTGTGTACGGCCCCTCATCCCATCTGTATGTAATTTTTCTACTTAATAGTATACAATCAAGAGTATTTTGTCTATAGTTTCTATCATATATGGCCCCCTTCAACAAGAAGAGAAAACAGAAATACATACTTTTCCTATTATTTTCTCCCTGTTGACCTTCATTTAGTAATACTTCTCTATCATCTGTTCCATATATCTATAGGTCAAGATGATAGAGAATGTCCTACAAACGATCTAGTGCCTTTGCTCTTGCTCTTCCCGGTGCCACTTCCATGCATAAAAGAAAAGTTCACGTAGCGCACGTAGAATAACTGTCGGCTTCGCTCCAGTTGCCTGGCCTCCCTTGCGCGGTAGGTGACGAACGCCAACTTCTGTATATGCGTACCCTGCGCGAGCAAATTTGTAGAGCATCTCGATATTAATCATCGCTCCCCGTGTCTCCAGTTCCAGGGTCTGAAAAAACTCTGCACGGTACAGCTTAAAAGCACAGTCGATATCACGCACCTTGATGCCGAATACCAGGTGCGCAAGCCTTTTCCACAGCCAGGCGTTGCACTTACGAATCCAGGGATCACGACGCGGGTTGCGATACCCAAACACCCCATCATAGTAATTGATTAAGGGAAAGAAAAGTTTCAGGTCAGAGATGTCAAATTGCCCATCGGCATCCATGAAAAAGGCCAGCTCTTTCTCAACCGCACGAAAGCCAGTTACCAGAGCTGCACCATACCCCTGATTCTCTTCATGATTCAGCAACCGGACGCGTGCATTCTGTTGCGCCAAATCTCTTACAATTTCCGCCGTTCGATCCTGACTTCCATCATTGACAATGAGCAGTTCAAAATCATCGACCCACACCTCCAAAGTATCGCACACATGCGCAATTGTCTGCTCGATTACTGCTTCCTCGTTATATGCCGGCAAAACAACCGAGATGCTGTGTGTCGTTATAGCGCTTGTTGTGGTTGTAGTAGTTGTAGCAGATACACTGGCAACACTTGTTTGCTCTTCTTTTTCCTGTGTAGAGACGGAACTGCTCGTTCGTCCCCTATTCGCGTCGAGAGCGGCAAAAGCAAAGAAACCGGTAACGCACCAGAAAAGATTACGTACAAACATGATGACAAACCTCTTTCCTACAAAAGGACCAGCAGAAAAAGTTCTACAGTGAGGGAATGGAAAGCACTTTTTTCTCTATCCCATTAGTAGTGTACCGGTAAACACCAAATGTGTTTTTCGCAGGTAGAGGATTTCGTTACGCTCTATTTGTGCGCACATTACAAGAAAATAGAGAAGGCACCTTTTCTGCTCAAGCATAACAGCTTTACTTTCTAAGAGCAGAAAAGGTACCTTTTGGTGGAGGAAGGCGCTTTTTTTGGAGAAGTTAGTGTGCGAAAATGATATCGTGTAGATGTGGCGTCTGTTGTGAAGATGTCACACCCTTTGCTTCCCCTTGCCGCCGGTCTGTTCGTATGCGATGCAAGCCAAAGTGCATATGTACGAGAACCGCGCTAACCAGAATAAACACTACAACGGCTAATGAGATCAAGTATGTTGCGAGAGTAACCATTGTGTTCCTTGCCTTTTCCTCCGGGCTTGCGCCGCCGGACGAGCTTTGTCGTTTCTTCTTTCAGTATGTTTTCCTTCGTTCTATAGAGTAAGACGCAGCAGGTTATCGAATATCAAATGGGCTGAAACAATTTGCAAAAATGCTATAAGAGCGACGCATCCAGACGCGGAAACAACAGAGATCCTGATACAATATGCGTTAACTCGACACTTCCCCACACACCTCTCTGCTCCCAGTCGCCCTGCTGCACACTCTCCACGCCAAGCCCCTCCAACATACGTGCGGCTGATGAGGGAATATAGGGCGTGAGCAACACAGCAAGGATACGTGTCACCTCTGCTGCCGAGAATAACACTGTATTCAGGCGTTCCTCCTGCCCATCTTCGCGAGCCAATTTCCAAGGTGCGCTCTGCTCGATGTACTGATTCGCGCGCTTCACAAGCTGCCAGATGATGTTGAGCGCGTTGCCGATTTCCCACGCTTCCAGCGCTGCTGCTGCTCGCTGTCGCGTCTCCCCAACCAGCCGTTGCAAATCTTGCTCTTCAGCACCTGTTATATGCGCGGTTGGGATACGCCCATCGCGGTAGCGCTTGATCAGTGAGACGACGCGGTTCAACAGGTTTCCCAGATCGTTTCCCAGTTCATTATTGTAGAGGCGTAACAGGCCAGCACGTGAAAAGTCGCCATCAGAGGCAAACGACAGGTTGCGCAACAGCGCGAAGCGCACCGCATCCGCGCCAACCTTATCGACCAGTTCAACCGGGTCAATACCGTTTCCCAACGTTTTGGAGACACGCTGTCCCTCCACAGTGATAAAGCCATGCACAGGAATGCTTTTCGGGAGCGGGAGATCTGCCGAGAGCAGCATCGCGGGCCAGTAGAGGCAATGGAAACGTGTGATATCTTTCCCGATAACATGTGCATCAGTCGGCCAGTAGCGCACAAATTTCTCTTGATCATCTGGAAACCCTACAACCGTTAGATAGTTGATCAACGCGTCAAACCAGACATAGATAACCTGCTGCGGGTCTCCAGGAACTGGAATTCCCCAGCCTTCTATCCCAGGCCGCACCTGTCGAGAAACTGAGAAGTCTCGCAACCCCTGGCGAATCAATCCCACAACCTCCGCCTTCCGCGATGCGGGCACGATGAACTCTGGATGGGCTTCGATATGTGCAAGCAGAGCGGCGCTATACTTTGAGAGCGCGAAGAAGTAGTTCTCTTCGTGCAACCACTCTGGAAAGACTGATGGATGGTTAGGGCAGCGTCCGCTTACCAATTCCTCTGCGCTATAGTACGTATTGCAATTGGGACAGTACCAGCCGGCGTAGGTTGCCCTGTAGATGTCGCCGCGTTCTTGAGCACGACGAAACATCTCTTGCGAAGCCTGCCTGTGTCGTTCTTCAGTAGTGCGAATCCAGTAATCATAGGAGACATGCAGCTTCTCCCAGGCCAGGCGGAACGCTGCATCCATCTCATCGATCCATGAGACGGGATCGGTTTTGTGCTGCTGTGCGGCTGTCAATACGTGCAAACTATTCTCGTCCACACCCATACTTAGATATGTATCATGGCCACGTAGACGATGGTAGCGCGCAACAACATCAGCCGCCACCTTCTCCAATGCATGCCCAATATGCGGCTTCCCATTGGGATAGTCGATAGCGGTGGTCAGGTAGAAACGTTTCTCTCCTGTACGTATTTGCTCTTCAGATTCACTCGTCATATCTCACCTCCCATTATTGACTGCATACGATTCAAAAAAAACAGATGTTTACACAAAAAGAGAGAGGCAGGTCCATCGCCTGCCTCTCTCTTTTTTGGTCACCCTACTCACATACGTCTGTTATGCCGAGCGCGAGGAGTGCAGCCGGAGGACAGCGACATCTGACCGGAAACCATCATAGGCATCCAGCAGCTAAGCATCGTAGACATGAATATAACTTTCTTGCTGGCCAATTCTTTGCCGTTCCTTTGCACGCTCTTTGCGGAGATTCGCTTCTTCCATTTGCCAAAGAAGCTTGTTCACAAACAGTGTACTTCCCCACCTTCGCCATTGTCAAGCAGCAGAAAATGCCCACCCTGCGAGTGCTATTGATGGACTAACAGAACACTTCTTTTGTAACGTTTCTATGGTACTATAAGTAGAAAGCACTTCACGTATCAGGGGTGTTGGGAAGAATTTACATCTGGGGCTTGTTACTAGGAATAAGACTTATACATGCCGAGATACCCTATTTCTCAGGCTATCTTTCGAGAGAAAGGCAGAGCGATTGATGGAGATTACACTTCCTGCTGATCACGTTCTCGATCTTGGTGAAAAAGGATGCAGCCGTCTCTTGCAGGACATCGAGGAGTCGATGAGTCCTCTGACTCCAGGGCAGACCTTACTTGTGCTCGCCAACGATCCCGCAGCTCCACTTGACATAAAAGTATGGAGTCGGCAGACCGGCAACCCTCTGCTACAGAGCAATCTCGCAAACGGACAATTCCTTTTACAGAAAAAGTCTTCCTGATACGCTTTTATTCAGGAAAACGCTGTTTTTCTGGAAAAATAATGATGGAAACGCATTGACAATTTCTGGCTTTCCGCTACAATTTGCCTGACTCCGCCTCTACAAATCGGTCCGCAAGAGTGAGACTGGTTCGGGCAGAAGAGAGCAGGAGCAATTGAAAGGAAGGCCTTATGGTTCATGCAGATCCTCGGCAAGAAGTAATTCGCACGCTGAGCCGTTTCCTCACGTCCTCATTCCAAAGCCAAAGCGAACATGTGGGAGAGACGAGACGGCGCGATATAGATGCCCAACAACTGGAGGAGACAGTAGAGGAATTTCACTTTCTGCGCGAGAAGACGCTGGAGGATATCCCTGGCAGGATGATACTGGCTGCGACCAATGAGCAGCGGGCAGGCGACGAGCTGCTCATCTGCTACCTGGAGCAGAACGCGCGCGGCGAGTGGCGCTACAGTGGTGGAGCAAGTTCGAGCCGAGGAGGTGTCAGTAGTACAGCGCGCGTTATCCTTGGCGGTGGTGGCTGGCCGAAACATTTTCACGCTGGAGGCTACGTTGTGGAGGTCGGAAGAGAGATCGCGCGTGTCTCTCTGGTCGCTAAAAATGGTACCGTGGTTGAAGATGTACCTGAACACGGCATTGTCCTCTTCTTCACCGATCGCCAGATCGAAATTCCTCTACAAGCCGAATTGTATGATAGGGCGGGTAATCTGGTAGCACGTCACAATGTTTTTAGTTAGTGCCGAGCGTTGAGCATATCGAGGAAGCTCCAGGATTTGAGGTCGCGCTCAAGGTGGAAGCGGAGCAGGCTGTGCATAGTTGCCTCGATCTCACTATGCAGGCGTGTATCAAGATGGAAGCGGGGAACGGCATTCCACTCTGTGCGCTGGAGCAAGCGTAACACTTTGAGCGCGTTCATCGAGAGTGCGGAACTCCATAGGTGCGAGCAATCCGGGCAGAGAGCGCCACCGAGCTTCGGATTGAAGCCGTTTTCTTGTGGACGTAGCTCTGCCGAGCAGGAGGCACAGGTGCGGAGATTCGGCTCGTAGCCAATAAAGGAGAGCAGATAGATCTCGAAGTAGCGTAGCAGCAATTGAGTGCGGTCATACGGCGTGTCAGTTTCTCCCTTGCCAGAAGCCTGCTTTACTTGTGCAGCATCGGCATCCAGGGTGCGCAAGGCGAGCAGAAGCAGATTATAGACATCAGTATGCTGACCATCGTCCTCTAGAAAGCGATCAGCCAGTTCTGCGAGATAGAAGCCACAGGTCATATGGCGCAGTTCTGAGCGCAGGTGTAGGAAGCTTTCGATTGATTGTGCCTGCGTCACGATATCTAGATTGCGGCCCTGAGCAACCTGAAGCTGACTATGACAGAGCAGTTCGAGGTGTCCTGCTTTTTTGCTGATAGGCCGCCGCGTTCCCTTTGCCACAACACGCATTTTGCCTTTGTAGGGAGTGAAGAGAGTCAAAATGCGGTCAGCTTCGCCCAGATCGGTATGTTTGAGAACAACGGCTTCAGTCGAGTAGCTGTGGTGCTGACGCATGAATGGATGTCCAGAGAATTCAGGGAGTTCAGAATAAAAAAGAGACGTGAGAGGCCACGTCTCTTGTAAAGGCGACGAGCGGACTCGAACCGCTGATGCAGCTTTTGCAGAGCCGTGCCTTACCACTTGGCGACGTCGCCGCGAAAACAAAAAAGCGGGAGACGGGGATCGAACCCGCGACTTTCTCCTTGGCAAGGAGATGCT
>DAOUDD010000254.1:0-17523 GCA_034431765.1 Ktedonobacteraceae bacterium
GCCCGTGCACCGACATGGGGATGTTGTCTTTGTCGATCTGGGGGATGCCGCCTATGCCGTCGGCCTCAATCCGCTGGATGCCACGCTGGGCCGTGAGCGCGATCTGACGGTAGCGGCGCTGGTCGATGCCTTTCGCTCCATCTGGGAATCGGGCTGGGGCACCCGCATGGAAGCCCCGTTCCGCTCAGCGATTCTGACGCTGTACGAGGCCAACCAGGAACTGGTGCAGCAGGGCAGAGCCACGCAGCAATATACCTTGCTGGATGTGGCTCCACTGCTGCTGGATGCAAGCTTCTGTCACGACGTGCTGGCCCACGTCCGTGATCCCTACCTACATCGCTTCTGGTACCAATATTATGAATCCCTCGACACACGCCAGCAACGCGAACGCATTGATCCCGTCCTCACCAAGATGCAACACTTCGAGTCCCTGACGGCCCGGCGTATCCTTGGGCAGAGTCGCTCGACGCTGGATCTGCATGCACTCCTCCACGAGCGCACCATCCTGGTGATTCGCCTGGCGGCAAGTGAAGCAGGGTTGGCAGCACCCATTCTGGGGGCGACGCTCTTAAGTTTGCTGATGCGCACCCTGCGCGAACAAAGTACGTTGCCACTGGAACAACGGGTGCGTATGAGTATCCTCGTGGATGAATTTCAGCGCCTCCCCGGAGCGGACTATGCCCTTCTCTTAGCAGAACTGCGCAAGTTTGGGGGCGCGGCGGTCCTTGCCACGCAAAGCCTGGACTATCTGAGCCACATCAGTCCACAGTTGCTGCCAACCACCCTTGCCAATGTCAAGCAATACCTGCTCTTTCGCCTCAGCGCTGAGGATGCGAAGCTGATGGCCCGCGAGTTCACTGACGTGCGTGAAGAAGATTTTCTCAACCTGGACAGCCATTCCTGTTATGTGAAACTGATCCATCACGGGCAGCAGCAACCAACCTTTTCCCTGGAAACAACACCCCTTCCACTTCATGAACGCGACGTGATTGATCTGTTGCGTTTGCAGAGTCGGCGCTGGAGCCGTCCTGTCGGCGAGATTGAGCAGGATCTGGTGAATGCACTCGCCCGAACCCTGGGAGCAGGACCCTCGACGCGTGCACGAGAGGCGTCGGCGCAGCGACGAACGGCAGGTGTAGCTCTGCCCACCAGTTCCGCTGGCCCTGCCGACGAGATGGACGATGCGGGAGGACGTGATACTGCCTCTAGCTCGGTGACGACAACCGGAAAGGAAACAGCCACAATGAACGAACAACAACCGGTGAAACCCACAGCAGCAAAGACAGGCCGTATTCGCTTTGAGAGCAAACGAGCACGCGTGCCGTCCCCAGCACAGCCAGCACCACACACAGCACACACCCAACCACCGCACACACAGAAGGAGCAGGAAGGTGCGCCGTCGGCGCTCATCACCAGCTTTGATCTGCACCCAGAGGCTGAGCCACCGCACACACTGGAGGGGAGAGACAAAGACACGGAAGACGCCCAGGATGCCGACAATGCAGATGATGAGGGCACGGAGCACGAGTCAGAAGACGAATAGCGCACACAAGAGCAGACACGGCAGGAGGAGCTGAACAGAGACGATGCCAATGAGTGAGGTACCTGAACAGAAGGAAAGAGTTGAACTCTCTGCTGCCCACCTCCTGCGCTGGTTGCTGCATTATACGCTGCAACGGGTGGAGGATATCGCACTTGGGTGCAGCCTGCCAGAACACACGGTGCGTCGGCATCTGCATCGGCTAGAGATACAGGCACTCGTCGAGCATATCGTCTACGCACCTACCTCGACGAGCCGGCAACACTGGTATCATCTGACTCAGGCTGGCCTGGAAAGAGCCGCCGCTCTGGAGGGAGTGGCAGCGACGACAGCAGCCAGGCAGTGGCAGACCAGTGAACGCGCGCTGCTCCAGCTTTTTCCCCGTTTGCCGATGCTGCTGACGATACAAAACGTGCTCCATCGACTGGTGCGCGAAGCGCCCTCTGCCCTGGCAGTTTCAGGAGCGCCCAGCGCCATTCGCTGGCGTTGGCAGCGTGATGTCCGGCTCTCATGGACCAACGCACGCCAGCAGACAGACACCTGTCATGCTGATGGGCTCGGGGTGCTGCGCCGGACGCTGCCATCCATCCACGAGACAGCTGCACATCACGACTGGTATGTTCTGTGGATCTACGTGGATCTGGCAGGTGCGGGAGGCTGGAGTCGGCAGCGCATCACCACACAACTCCGCGCCCTCTACCGCTACCGGGAGTCGCAGGAGCGGCAGCCCTTCCACACCCAGTTTCCCCTGCTCGTCGTCCTGACCAACTCGGAGCTGCAACGGGAACACTGGCATCAGGCCGTCTATGATGCCGCGCTGAGCCTGCACCTTGGCACACTCCTCAAAGGCGTCCTGCTCGACAGTGCAGACGGAGTGGGAACGAGTCCAGCACAGCCCGCTCCGCTCTGGCATGCACCCTGTCAGATCGCAGGGACGCGACAGATGAGCACGCTGACAGAACTGCTTCAGCCGCTCACACGAGCCGCGCTCCCACCTGGACTGCTTGTCGCTTGTCCTCCCCTCCTACGCGAGGGCCAATTTCCACTCACGTCGAGAAGCCGACGACAGATTCGCGGCGGGTTTCAGCAGCGTCGAGCACAGATGAAGCAGAGGAAGTTTGAGCTGACACAGGCGCTCTCCCGTGACCAGGAGCGTGAGAGGGTCGCACTGCTCGGCCTGGACATCAGCGAGCGTGCACGCGGTCTCCTCCTGCTGCTCTGGGCGCACCCTCTGCTCTCTGCGGCAGAACTCGCGCTTCTGCTCACCCTCGCCGCGTCCTCCGTGCTGCGCTATCTCTGGGAGCTGGCACGGCTCTCCTGCGTCGAAGCCATACACCACAGCAGACGTGGACACAGCGACCTGCGCTGGAAACTCACGGAACACGGGCTGCGCTATCTGGCTGCTGCGCACCACCTGCCGCTCTCCACGCTCCTCGGGCACAGTGCGGATGGAACGCGCTGGCAACCAGGGGTGATGCAGATGCAGCAGCAGCTTCGGCATACCGCCGGCGTCTATACCTTGCTGACCGCCTTTTATCATGCTGTCGCTAGTCGTCCACAGGAGCACATTCGCTGGTGTGAGTCGCACCAACAGGCGGCACGACGCTACAAAGTGCAGGGCACCTGGCACAATCTTCGCCCGGATGCAACCCTACTCTATGAGCAGCAGAGAGCACTGGGTGCGGTACAACGCTGGCTCTTCTGGCTGGAATGGGATGGAGCGACGATGACGCGCGAGCAGTTAGGCGAGAAGCTACGTTCCTATGCCGCCTATATGTGCTCGCGGGAATGGCGGCGCTTCGGCTCTGAGACGGGCACGCCCATCCTGCTCTTCGTCACACCAGAACGCGGGCACGCCGATCTGCTACGGGACCTGGCTCAAGAGATCCTGGCGCGGAGCCAGCTTCAGGTCTTCGTTGCTCTCCGAGACCTGTTTGAAGCGCAGGGTGTGTTCGCTCCCATCTGGTATCAAGCCGTTCCCGTCCTGCCTGTAGAACAGCGGAGCGTGCTGAGAAGAATGGTGCCCATGCTGTAAGAAGTGGAAAGCTCGAAAAATAAACTCAAAGTATTTAGTTACTGTCAATTTCCCAGGTCCATTACACCTATAAACTGGCGCTCAGAACGGATGATCATCCAAATCTTCCAAGTTATCATCTCGCGACATGAGTGTTTCCTGCAGCAGATCCTCAGCGTCCAGGTGATATTTCTCTTGTATTCGTTTCTCTACCAGAGAGGTAACATCAGGATACCGTTTTTCGATGGAATCCAGCAACCACTCTTGCTCATCGCTCAGCCCAGGACTTCTCTGTATCCCCTTAGGAGAAAGCCAAAAAAAATGTTCGTAGAATTCTATCCAAGCTTCCTTCGTTTGATCTAGAAAAACTTCACTCAACGGAAAGATTGACATTTTGAAATGACGCATCGTTTGAAAATGACCGCACAACTGAGAATTTCCAGTGCATGCGAGAATGATCTGGGTAACTTGTTCAGCAGTTAGATCTATCGAAAGAAATGGGACGAGAAATTGTCCTGTCAAGCGCTTTGACTCCTCAAACGACTCAGACCGCTTCCATCGTTTAAGAGCCTCTGGGAAATATTCAGCAAGATGCGAACCCTGCTGGATGAGTTGAGCTAAATTCTCATTGGAAAGCGTAACAATTCGTTGAACTGCCCTTTCATGCAGGGCAGAAATATCTAAGATGACAGGCAGCATTCCTACTACTTCCTCATCTGAACCTGACTCCAAGAACCCATATACCTTGTTCTTACCTACAATCCCTAGAGTATGCCAAATAGAAGGAATTCTACGAAGGTAGTCAAGCAAATTGGCAAGCTGCTTAT
Source organism: Ktedonobacteraceae bacterium (assembly GCA_034431765.1). GTDB lineage: Bacteria > Chloroflexota > Ktedonobacteria > Ktedonobacterales > Ktedonobacteraceae > DASYAN01. The sequence continues at coordinate 4,382 of DAOUDD010000254.1, forward strand.
GAGAGAGAATTCGAGGCTCCAATTTGGGCAATTCCTCCCGGAGAATAGGCTCCCCTTCTTGAGAATACATCTTGAGGATTGCCAGGAGAGCCGTGTATTTTCGGATACGCTCTGCCTCTGGAAGACACTCTAAGAGCAGGCTTTTCGTTAGTACAGCAATCGCATCTTTAATTAAGGTAGGACGTGCTCGTGCAAGGGGACTATGTTTGAAATATTGCTCAAGAGCTTGATCAACCTGAATAGGAAATGTATCAGACATAATGGCTTCAAGGACAGTTTGCAGTGCCCTTCTTCCTTGCACTGGAGGATATTGAAGCAGAATCACAACTGCGTTGCAAATATGAGCACGAACGAGTTCTGCCAAAGGCTGATAAGGTTCTTCTAATGAACGTAGCGATGGATGAGCACAATGGTTGCGATCCTCAAAAAGACGTTGAAGTTCTTCTTGCTCTCGATGAGAAATGAGCTGAAAATCCTTTCTTGCTCGCTCAAGAACGCCTTTTTCAAAACTTAATACTTTTGGGATATCATTTTTGTCGTATGCATCTTCAAAGTTCTGAACAACTTTTTGGGCTTCTGTATCTCCAGTTAATGCTAGTTCTCTAAATTTACCAATAAGATCAAAAACAACTGTAATCCAAGTAGAGATAATTGCTGAACGATAAGCTCCAGCTCGATAACAAGCAATAGCTTCAGCAAGAAGTGTTTTAGACTGAGGAGACTTACATCGCAGGAGCAATACATCAAGGTCAGCTAACTGCTCTCCAAACACTAGTATGTTCTCACTTTCAACAAGTAATTGGCGAATTACATCAAGTTCCGCTTTTCAGTACGCATCTAAGCCTCATCCACTCTCAGCAGTTCGACCATTATAATAGTATAAACGTGCCTCAAAAGACATAAAAATTCTTCGCCCTTAATAACTGGGCCAATATATACATTGGTGATACTACCGGATGCAGGATAGCAATGTTGCTAGCACGAAGAAAGCATTTTCGTTGCTATACTTCCTCAATATTTCCATTCTTCTTTTGATAGTGAAGCGTGTTCTCTATAGTTTAGCCTCCTCATGAGGAAACATTTTTGCTCTATGAGATTGATATCATTTGTTTTCTTTTCTATAGTTAGAAATGTGGACGCTCGAAAGGCCAGATCTGGTACCCATCCCGTTTCAGGAAAAGCGCCTGATCTTCGACGTGCGTCATCTCAAAGTGATAGTCTAGAATTATCGGCTGCTGACAATGCAGCCAGAGGCTATACAGCGTGACGAGGTGCTTCCAGAGCCTGCGTGCCACCACCCGCTCTCCTCGCAGTTCCACACTGGAAGCACCAAACACAATATATCCCTGCGGTGTCTGTTCCTGGTAAAAAACTGTTTGCCCTTCTTTGAGGAGTTCAAAGACGGAGAGATCAGGCAAGGTGGCATACAGGAAGAAGGCAAAATGGGGATTGTCTCGGAGCAGGTGTGGGTCAAAGAAGGTCGTGTCAAGGTCAAACGAAGCAACACAGTCAGCAGATCTGTCGATCTGGATGGTACGCTTTCTGTAGAGATCATCACGTAAGGTCATAAATGAGGCTGGCCGAACAATGCGTCCCTGTAAGACAGTGTCGTGCTTCCTGGCTTGCAGGACGCCGCCAAGGGGAGCAAATGGAGGTTGTAGTACACACACAAGCAGACCAGATGGGGCAAGTTGATCCAGCCAGGCTGCGGATATGGTCATCGTACTTGCGGTGACAATTATACGATCATAGGGAGCATTGGACTCATAACCCTGTCTCCCATCAGACTCCCTGACAGTGATTCCCTCTCCGATGACCTCACGTAAGGCATGACGAGCGTGCTCAAGCGCTTCTGGATCAATATCAATGCTCGTGACACACTGCGGATCGCCTGTCAGTGTGGCTAAGAGAGCAGCGTTGTAGCCTGTTCCTGTGCCAATCTCCAGGATACGCATTCCTGGCTTCACCTGAAGGTCGTCAAGCATAGACGCCATGATGCTCGGTTGTGAACTAGAACTCAGGGTGCGTCCATGCTCATCAACACGCGTGACCAGGTTCTGATCACGATAAATAGTCTCATACCATGTTACCGTATCCTCGTGCTCGTAGCGTGTCCAGGTTCGTGATCCGGGAGTATGTACGTAGTAGTGCGAGACAAAGGGGTGACGAGGAATGCTCCGAAAGGCTGCGGCAACCTGATCAGAGATCCTGTTCTTCTCCTGAAGTTGCTCAACCAATCTTTGCTGGTATGTCTGGATACGGCTCGCGTCCATTCTATTCTCCCTTCACGCTCGCTTATTGGGTTGGTGTCTGTGCCAGCAGGTCTACCAGAGTTGCTGTGAGCGGTAAGCTGGTGTGCTCCTCGATCCAGCCCCACTGACCACATGGGTTGATCTCTAAAAAGATGTACTCATGCTCTGGCGTCACGATCATATCAATCGCTGCAAATTGTAAGTCAAAAGCACGCACCACTGCAAGACAGGCGGTCCCAATTGCTTCAGGAAGACGATGAACACAGTACGAGAGCTGTTCGTAGCCTTTGCGAAAATCAATCTGTGTTTGCTCATGCTCCTGAGAATGAATCTCTGCCGCGAAGATCTGCGTTCCAATGATCGTAATTCGCAGGTCAAAAGCCTTGGGAATGTGTTCCTGGAATAAGCAGGTCGTCAGGGCGATGCCAGAAGCATACGCTTCTAACAGTGGACGCGTCATTTTTGTGGTGTAGATAGCTCCCTGCCAAGTTTCACCCTTTCTGGGTTGCGGAACACCCTGGTTGAAGGGCTTATAAATCATTTCTCCTGCGCATTCTTCAAAAAAGCGCAGGGCCGCCTGCGGATCGTTCGTAATAAGCGTTCGTGGCACACGCAGACCGAGGCGTTGTGCAAGGGCTAGTTGCTTGGGCTTCCATTCAGCAGCACGAATCGCATCGGGATGGCTGATCCACCGCGTGGAAAGACCATAGAAGAGTCCCACAAAGCCTCGCTGTGCCTCAGCCGTCGCAAACTCAAGCTCGTCTCCTGAGAGGTCCGAAGGAAATTGGTACTTTTTTGTCGGACGACGATACCAGATACTGTGGATCTGCTCCAGATGGATGGATGTATGAGAAAGATGCATCTTTCCATGCCAGCCACATATCTCGCTGCCAAGCCGTGCAGAAAGCTGCAACATATGTGGAAAATCTGCGGTATCAAAACAGATCCAGGAGAGATGTCGCCGGTCCAGTTCAGCGACGACTCGCCCAAGATGATCGTCGGAAGGGCGTGTATAAATCCCAATGAGAGCGTGCATCATGCCTCCGTCTCACATCAGAGAAACGCAGACACTACTACTTCTTTTTATCGTCGTTGTCATCCTTATCATCTCCGTCCTCATCCTCATCGGGAATCCAATCACTATCAATCTTATCAGGATCACTTCCATCGCCGGTGGTAATCTCTGGCTCGCTCGTCGTCTGAGCAGCCAGGGGTTGAGCTGGCAGGACACAACGAAAGTTCAGACCAAACGGCTTGAGACGGGATCGAGCGTGAAGGACTGGAAGAGACATGCATACCCTCCTTGCAAAAACGTGCAAACAATCTGTCTACACAGAGTATATCATAGATAAATGTCGAACCTGTTTCACTTCTCCTACAATATGTACAGTTTTCTGAGATGCAGAGTGTGGTAACGCTCCTCTTAAGAGCACAGTTGCTCAAAATGATCCTCTGTTTTGCCTATCGTCGTCATGTGCTTGCCCTCGCATCGCCCCATCATCGCCCCACTACTGCCCAACTATTGTGTACGAGGATTTGTATACTTGAAAAAGAAGAGTAAAGAGAGCAGGCAACGATCTCTTGCTCTTCCTAAAAGAAGTGGAAGAGGTGGCAAGCGTGGAACAGATTGTTTATGGGATTGATATTGATCAAACCCTTTCCCGTGGGTATGTTGGGAGTGAATTGCAGGAGAGTATTGCGTATTACGAGCAACGAATAGGAGGAACGCTTCCCGCACCGATTTCAGATTACCCGAGCTTATTTCAGTTGCCAGAGGTCCTGGTCCATCATGAGCAACTGCCTGGAGCCTGCACTGGCGTTCGCTATCTCGCCACGTTGGGAACTGTGGGCTATTACACGGTGAGAAAGCATGAACAGCCGGAACGCTATATCGCCATGCAAGAGGCAACCCGAGCATGGCTCCAGGAGCACACCTTTCCCAATGCGGCTCGTGTGTTTTTCTGTCGCAGTGTGCTCGATAAGATGCTCACACTTGTCCAACAGTCTCAAGAAGGCCCGACGCGCCTGGTCCTGATTGATGATCGCTGGCAGAAGGCCCTCGAAGGTCTCCAGATGCTTAGAGATGCAGGGTCTCCCTATGCGGATGTGCTTCAAACACTGCGTGAGCGCTTCACCCTGGTTGCCTTTGGTGCGCACGCACGTCCCGTACAGACTTCAGGTGTTTCCGTTGTAGCTCTGCCATCCTGGTCACAGATTCAGCAGGTGATTGCTCGCAACGACCAGGGCGAGTTGCTACTACCACCTGGCAGTTAAGCAATATTTACACAGGAGGATGTTCATGCCATCAGTCTCTACCCCTGCATTGCTGCTCAATTCGGTGTATACTTCCCCACAGCTTCCACACGTTCAAGAGCGCACAGCGGAAGGCGTGCTCACGACTATTGAAGCGTGGCCTTATTGGAACGAAATTGAGCGTGTTGTTGCGAAAGAATATGGGATGCCGCGTGCGACCTGTCGCGAACTGCTCCCCGAGTATCAGAAGTTTCTTGCGCTCATTCTGCTCGGACACTCGCCACTTGGTATGTTCAGTGCCGCTATTGATCAGATCTGGCATAGCCATGTTCTGGCAATGCATCTCTACTCACAATTTTGCCTGACTGTTCACGGCAAGATGATCCTGCACGTTCCTCAAGTTCCTGATCCCTATACCATCTGTAACTCCTGTGCGATCTGTACAACCTGTCGATCCTGTACGAATTGTAGTGGTGGGGATCAGGGTGGTGGAGATGGGGATGGCAAAGGAATGGGCCAGGTCCAGCAGCAGACGAGAGAACAACTTTTCTTTCATGCCTACACTCGCCACTTCGGAGATGTTCCTCTCACGATCTGGAATCTTCCAAATGCCGAAGGCTTGTGCATGAGCGCGTGAGCATCATCCTTTTTCGAGAAGACGCAGTGCTACGCTATGGGAGCAGAGAGAGAATAGATGGTTATCATCTTTATTCTCTCTCTGCTCTCATTCTTTTTAACAGGCTCCAGCAGGCACTCATACTCGCAGCACATTGAGGAAGAAATACATCTGGAGCGATATCCTTTTTCTGCCCCTGGTCTTACGTAAAGACCATGAGCGGTAACGCTGCTATCGTGCCGATAGCTTGCCGTCGTGAGAGCAGAAATATTTCCTCGTGACGTAGATCAGCCACACTCGTTCATCCTGAATAGACTCTTACACAATGGCATCAGCTAACTCAAAAACTCGCTTCTCATGCGGCCATTGTTGCCGTGCTATCTTCCAGTTGGTTATCACCTCCTGGCGTCGCTTCTCACTTCCGAGAGTCTGAGCACCCTGTGCACCCTCAAGGAGGAAGTGCTCAAAGGCTTCCAGGTTTCCTGATCGCACTTCTGCCAGTGCACGTTGATTAAGAATTTCGAGGCGGATTCGCTCTGGAACCGCTGTTGTTCCGGGCACCGTCTCAATTTGAGTAAGTCTCTTCCTTGCTTCTTTGCTATACGTTTCGTTTGGATAGTACTTATCGAGTGCGAGAAATGTATGCCCTTCGTAGAGGATGACTTGATAGAGACCATAGTCAGTGGAAAGATACATAGGTACATCTTCATGAGTGTCAGACAAAGTGGTTCGAGCTTCACCAATCCACCGAAGTGCATCCTGAACATTCCCCTGTTGAGCGTAGGCATGAGCTAACCCTGCAAATACTTTACTATTTACAAGAAAAGGAATATCTTGCTGCGTTTCAGAGAGCGTCTGCTGGGCCTGTTGGTATGCCCACAGCATCTGAGAAAATGCTACCTCTTGTGGCTGGAGGGCCACCTCTGCCTGTTGACCCACACTCCACCATGCACTTCCTAGGGAAGCGAGAAGAGTGATTAGCAACGTCCGATCTTCTGAGATGCGTGCAAATTCTACGGCTTGTTTTCCATATACAACTCGGTCATTGAGCCGGAGGCGATGCAATGCAATGAGTCCCTGAAGCCAATACCCCTGAGCAGCGAGATACGCAGCCGTCTTTTGATAGCGTGAAGGCTCTTTAGCAAGGGAGGCAAGTGTGGGGAGATAGCTCGGCAACGCGTATTCGACTGTTGCTAATCCATCACCTCGCATTAAATGATGGCAAGCAGTAATGCTTGTTGCACATTGAGCTAAAAACTCCTCTGCAACAGGAGTTGTCATCGTTCCACGTTGTACCTTTGTCACAAGAGCAGTTGAAAGTGCGGCAAGTGTGGCAAGAGCTGTACGACGCGTGATATGATAGTTATTTGGAGTATGATCGTCTTGATCTGTCATATGATTCCATCCCTCAATCTCAGCGTGGATCATTGCTTGCTGCTGCTTGCAGGAATGCGAGGACGCATTCCACGCTGCTCCAAGTGCTTTGAGATCATTGACCCTCACTCCAAACCATGTAGTGATATCAACGGCGCTTTCTGAGAATGACGTTTGGATGAAAGGTGCAGGCGGCAAGAAAAGACCACTTTCAGACTGTACGAACCGGCTCTCACCGTCCGTTTCGGACAATGCTACATGTGCTATCTGAGGTAATTGTATCACAGAAGCAAGCGAGGGTGCAGGAGATGATGATTCTAGCAGGGGAGGAGACGATTCGGGTTCTGATGAAACGACTTCGACAATATGCCTGTTGCCAGATGCGTGCCCTTCTTTCATCTGCATGAATGTGTGGAAAGAGGCTGTGTTGTCCTGCGACCGGAGGAAGGCTTCCAACTGCTTGAGAGGCTGCCCTGGCTTTTTGCCATAAAAGCTCAGAGCTTTGACCCCTCGTTCATAGAAGGATAATGCTTCATCCACACACTGTTGTTCGAGCAGTAAACGCATCAGTCGGATGAGCGCATCCTGATCTGTTGGAAACAGTGTGACATGCTCGGCAAGAAGCGCTTCGGCCTGTGGCTGTTCTCCCTGCTGAATATAGATATCAGCAAGAGAACGAACCATGCGGCGACGGACAGCACGCAGATGGCTCCGTCGTGTTGCAATCCAGGAGTGTCGTTGCCACTCCTCCAGATTCTCGGTGGCAAGAAGTTCTTCTCGCACCAGTGTGCGCGCCTGTTCGAGCACAGTACGCCTTTCAGCAGACCCTTTTCGATGATCTGCCTGCTGCACCAGGTCTTCAAATACGTCCGCGTCACACCAGAGCCGCTCTTGTCCCGCCAGCCGCAGCAGATCGCCCTGTGCCTCCAGTAACACTTCACCGGTGGCTGCCGTCAGCACTTTGCGCAGGGCTTTGAGCGCACTACGTAACGCTTGTTGCGCTTTCGCTTCCTCCAATTCGGGCCAGAGAATGCCAAGCAGTTTACTTCTGGACGCACGCCGATGAGGCGCACATAAGAGGAGTTTAAAGACCGAACGCGCTGAAACACGCCCATTCCAGGCATCTTCCTGGCCTGCTGAGGGCACAAGCCACTCCAGACGAAAGGTATCCAAGAGATAGACGCGGACCCAGGGTGATGATGGGTCGAGCTGTTGACGTGCTAGGAACGGAACCTGACCCTCGAACTGGGACGGAGATGGACCTGCATTGCTCACGTGTACCTCCTCATATCACTGCTCATGGCTTCTTGCGCGGATAGGTCGTACACGTGCAGTATAGCATAGTATTTTCTGATCTCAAGCAATACGTCTTGTGCGTCACAGCAGTGTCCCAGTGTTGCCCCATCACCGCCCCAGTATCGCCCCACTTCTATCTCAATGAAGGTGTATGATGAGAAGTGTCACTTTTAAAGCAGGAAATTCTATTACAGACACGAAAAGTCAGAAAACATGTGCATTACCTTGTTCTTCTATCCGTTATTTTCTTACAGGAAAGGAGTTTGTCTCGTGAGAGCACTAGAAGCCCCTCGGCAACAGACCGAGGTACGCACGTATTCTTTGCAGCATCCTTACTTACCTATGGCATTTACCTTTGCTCAACGTCGCAGCTATGCTGAGCATCTTATCCGTGCTGGTGCAACCAGTTCAGATGGTCAAACGTCAGGAAATGATGGCAGTGATCCAGCAGACAATGAAGGGTTTGATTTCATCAACGACGATTAGGAGGAAAGCGTGAAAAATCTTATCGTCGTCCTTAGTAGCGGCAAAGATCTCACAGCTCAAGCGATCCTTGCAGCGCTTCAGCGACGAGGGAAACGCGCTCTACTGCTGAATACGGGTGATTTTCCCACCCGTATTGGGCTCGATGCTCATTTTTGTGGAAAAGTGTGGCAGGGAAGTATCTCGACACACGAGGAAATGTATCCACTGGAAGATATTAGAAGTATTCTGTATCGTCGTCCCACACAGTACCGGGTTGATCCTCAGATGCCGCCGCAGGTTCAGGCGTTCGCAGAAAATGAGGCGGTCAAAGGCTTCGGAGGTATTCTCAGAAGCCTGGATTGCTTCTGGGTCTCCCATCAGGATGCCTTGCGAAAAGCCGAGTTTAAGCCGCGCCAGCTTCTCTACGCTGCTCGTCTCGGAATGAAAACACCCAGAACGCTCATTACGAACAACCCAGATGCCGCTCGCCGCTTCTATCATGAATGCAATAGTGCCATCATCTCTAAGACGTTACACGGTGGCAACATTCAGGTAAATGACCAGGAATACGACGCGATCTTCACCAGTTCGGTCGGAGCAGAACATCTGGAAAAGTGGGAACAACGCATCCCTCTGACTGCAAATCTGTTCCAGGAGAAGATAGAAAAAGCCTTCGAGCTGCGTATTACTGTCGTTGGAAATCGTCTGTTTGCTGCGGCCATCCATGCGCATAGTGCTGCATCACGCATAGATTTTCGAGCAGCCTACAACGATCTCACGTATATGCCCTATACGCTGCCTCCACAGGTAGCAACCTTCTGTTGCAATCTTACCCATGCATTTGGCCTAGCCTATAGTACTATAGACATGGCAGTCACCCCACAAGACGAGTATGTTTTTTTCGAGATCAATGCATCTGGACAATACCAATGGATTGAATATCATACCGGGCTTCCCATTACAGAAGCCCTGGTCGATCAGCTTATAGAAGGCGAGATGATTGTATGAAGTCCCCTCTTGAAATGCTCGTGGATCAGCTCGATGTTCCACTTTCCCCAGCCGTACGACACGCTTTTTTGAGCGTTGATAGAAAACAGTTCGTTCCCTCGTATTATCGGAGAGATGGGAAAGCGTGGAAAGAGGAGGAAACAGGCGAAACTGCGTACAAAGATATGCCACTTGTCACAAAAATGGAGCTGGGACGACCCGTCTCATCGAGTTCGATGCCCTCGGTGATGGCAGCAATGCTTGAGGCACTGGCACTTCGCACGGGTCAGAACGTTCTGGAGATAGGAGCGGGAACGGGCTACAATGCGGCGCTGCTGTCTCACATCGTTGGTCCATCTGGTCAGGTCATCAGCGTTGAATGTGACCACGAACTCGGAGCATGCGCAGCGCAGCGATTGCGCGAAGCAGATGGGAAGAACGTTCAGGTTGTCATCACCGATGGAGTGCTCGGCTGTCCCTCATACGCACCGTATCAACGTATCATTGCAACCGCTGCCTTTCGCCAGTTTCCTCCCGCATGGAGTGATCAGCTTGCGTCAGGTGGAATTTTTGTGGGCAACTATCTTGGCAATCTGACAAGCATTCTGATTCGTCTTCACAAGCAGGAGGATGGAACACTTACAGGTGCACCAGTTCCACATGGAGCTTTTTTTATGGAACTGCGCAGTCCTCAGATCACGGTCTCATCGCCCATCGACTGGACGATTTACGAGAGCAGAGTCATTGATGGAGACGCTCAGGAGCAGGTGATGCTTCCTACGCTCCTCAAACAGCAAGCATTCCTGCTCTTTCTTCAAGAACGCCATCCGCACCTTCAGATGCATAAGCGCTACATAGGAGGACCGCCAGAACAGCCTTCGTCATTTGAAACATGGCTGATAGACACGAAGGTACACACCAGCATAACCCTGAAAGCAGACAGGATCGAGTTTCGTGGAAAGAACCTATGGGAAAGCATCCAGCAGAGCATGTCACGCTGGAAAATCTTTGATCCATCTCCAACACTCGAAACGTATCGCCTCACCGTATCATCACACGGCAAGATAGAGATAGATATCCCATTTGACGCGTAACGTCATAATCTTCGTGCTCGTGCTCCAACACACGAAGTCTCAGACATGAGAGGAAGAAGGAACACTGCTCTTTGCCGTCTCTCTTCCTCTCGCCTGTGCCTGTTCTGACAACACGTTGGTGACGATGCTGGTAAACACTTTAGCAGTATCTGTTATTAGCTAGCTTGTTGTGCCTCGATACGCTGAAGCGCACTCTCCGATATCGGTCCAACGGGCACCTCGTACCGGCCCCACGTGTCGTCGGCATCACAGCGGTAGAATGTACGTCGATACTCCTTCTGCTTTCTTCTATCAAAACACGGTTCTTCTTTATACTGCCTCATCTCTTGCTGACATATTGGACATTTCATACCTTTCCCTCCAACATTCTTCGTCTTCGTCTGTCTTTCCCCCTCTAGATAAAGTATACAAATACATCCAAATATTCTGTAAGATCAGGCAGAGGCCTTCTGCTCATCTCTGTCTGCTTGCACATTCCATTCTTTTTTGCCTTATAGACGCAGCTTTGTTCTCATATACGCCAGAAGGCTTTTGTAGAAACGCTTATTCGCTTACACGCTTCCTCTTTATGTATCGCCCCATCGTCGTCACGCTGGTGCCCTATTTTTGCCCTACAGAAGACGTATACTTAGAAGTGTTCCTTTTCTTCTTTCACTCGTTTTGAGGCAGAAAGAGAACTTGTCTTTGACATCTTTTTCTGCTACGATAGAGCGCAAGCGCCTGGAAAGAAGGAGAACTGTATGACACACATGTCACGTATGAGACGTATTGACCCATCAGAACTTCTCTCGGAAGAGGAAGTACTCGCAAAAGATCCTGAGAACCCATTCCTTGGCCCTGGAGATCGTCCAGAGCCGTATAGAACACACTTTGTCGCTCAAGCTCGTTTACAGCCAGTCTTTCAAAAGGAGAAACTTCAGGCTTCGCCTCTTGTTGTTCAAACGCCTCGCGGTCTGGGACTCGTCTGGAGATGGTGGTCTAGCTCTGTAGGGGTAGTCTTGATCCGGCAAGCAGGCGACGAATGGGCAGTTGAAGATACTGTGACCTTTCTTTCTCCTCAAGAACAGGCAAAGATTCAAGTAGACCTAACCAAAATTTTGCTCAATGCACCGAAGTGGCATTAATGCTTAATGTCGTTTGACACATACATTGACTCTGACACAGGTTTGGGGATAAGCTGTTCAATAAAACGATGAAAGGGCTACTGTGCAAGGAGTCCTTCTCCTGGCTTGTTCTCTCTAGAACAAGGGAGAACACGTAGCCTTCATCGATGGAACAATCTCACTTGGTGCCTCTGGGTGAGGGATTCGAATTGACTCACCTGCAACGGGTAGATGATTCTCTTCGCCTTCATGTCACTTCCACGTCGCGAAGTTGTTTATGCCCTGTCTGTGGTCAACCCGCGACCCGACTGCATAGTCGATACCGTCGTGTGGTCAAAGACCTGCCCTGCATTGGTCAACCGGTGCAGTTGATTCTGCATGTACGCAAATTCTTTTGCGATACTCCTACTTGTATGCGAAAGGTCTTCGCCGAACGACTTGGCCCACTGGTCGCTCCATGGGCGCAAATGACGACTCGGCTCTCTCACGCCATTGGGACTCTTGGGCTGGCTGGCTGTGGTCGATTGGGAGCTCGGCTGGCTTCTCGGCTAGGGATAACAGCTTCGTGGATGACGGTGCTTCGGAGGATCATGGCACTGCCAACACCGCCTATTGAGCAGGTTGAGTGTGTTGGCATCGATGATTTTTCGTTTTTGCGCGGCAGAACCTTCGGGACGGTCCTGGTGGATTTGGACACTCATCGCGATATCGACCTCTTGCCCGATCGCGAGACAGAAACCGCCATGACGTGGCTGCAAGGCCATCGTGAGATTACCCATGTCAGCCGGGATCGTGGCAGAGAGTATGCCAGCGCCGCCTCTGGGGGTGCTCCTCAAGCCATTCACGTTGCCGATCGCTTCCACGTGGCGAAAAATTTATCCGAAGCAGTTGCCGATCTGCTCGCGCGCGTATTCACCAAACTCAAAGATGCTCCACAGCCAGAGGGTCCAGAACCAGTTGAGCAATGGCGACCAGCCCCAGGAGAACAGGTCAAGCAGACCATCTCGACGCATCGCGCCGAGCGGCAGTCCCGCTATCAGCAGATTGAAAGGCTGCGGAAGCTCGGATGGACGTCTCAGCAGATTGCTCATCAACTGGGCATGAACGACCGGACCGTGCGCCATTGGCTCAAACGAGGCGTGGCTCCTGATACGAGACCCAGACGCAAACGGCAGAGTGATTTTGATGCTTCTGCCCTCTACGTGCTCAAACGCTGGGAAGAAGGGGAGCACAACGGAACCCGCCTGTGGGAGGAAATTGCAGCTCAGGGCTACCCAGGTTCCCAACGCATGGCCTCCCGTTTCCTCAAGACTCTCAAAACACAGCAGAAGGCTGTCTCCGCGCAGCAATGTCGCCTTCCCCATTTCTCCTCAAACGCGGCGGTCACGGTATTTATGCAGCGGGAAGACGCGTTGGAACAGAGCAAACGAGACGACCTGATGGCTTTTCGTCGGGCCGCCCCTTCTCTGGAAACCACCTACCAACTGGTTCAGGATTTTCTGACAATGATGCGAAAGCTGGAAGGAGAGCGCTTGGACGATTGGCTCGCTCAGGTGCGCGAGAGTCAACTCCCCGAGCTTGTGAGTTTTGCTAACGGAGTGGAGCGAGACAAAGAGGCCGTCCAAGCGGGACTCATTTTGGCCATCAACAATGGGCAAGTGGAAGGACAAGTCACCAGGATTCAGCTCATCAAGCGGATGAT
>DAOUDD010000255.1:0-14651 GCA_034431765.1 Ktedonobacteraceae bacterium
TGGCAGGATGAGGGCGGGTGACGCGCAGCAAAATTGAGGAACGATCATCTTCATCTGTTCAATCTAATTCAAAAGTGATAATATATAAGCCGTGTTTTATAGCCGGCTTTTTTGCTTTTCATTCAGTATCAAACCCTCATTAAGGTTTCTGGTCTAAATTTATTACCTGAATAAGAACCTATAGATACCCTTTTCAGTACTATCCTGTTTTACCCTTTACGTCTTTTGATAAGGTGCTTATTCCCACGATGCGCAAGGTAATGTGGAATAGCTCTACTATGAAAAATGCTATACATGACATTGTATTTTCGCCTGGGCAACCAGAGCAGGCTCTACAATCACTGCTCTCGTTACTACGACAATCACTGAATCAATCACCTGAGCCATCTTTAAAAGAGATGGAAGTTCGTAGCGCGCTTCACATATTAATCCTTGATGAGCATATGAAATATGCCCAATATCTTGAACCCTACATTATGAGAGCTGGATATCGAGCAATTGTGCTTGGTTCGGCTCTTGATGCTTATAATCATTTTATACGTGGTAACCTTCTACCTCTCGTGATTGTGCAAGGGCAAGAGATAATTAGTAATCCCCTCTTTTTTCAGCGTCTTGTCCAGCAAATGGAACAACGCTTTAACTGGAAACCACTTCTCATTCGCTTCCGTACTGAGGAAATCCCACCTCAGCAATCTCTTCGACAGAATCGTCCCTTACGGTTAGAACCGCACAATCCAAGATCAGAAAATGTATCTACACCTGTCGATGGTCTCTCTGCACAAACTGGACCATTATTGCCATTGTCAGACGCTTCAAGAGAGAGCGGACCGATACCTCAACCCTCGGCTGAAATTCCCGTACAGGTCCGGCCAGAAGCGCAGCAAAACAACGCCGAAAAAAAGATAGTGCCGTCGCCTCTGTCAGTAATAAAGCAGACAGGCCAGAAGATGTCTTCATTATTGGGACAAAGTTTAGGACGTTACCAGGTAAATGATTATCTTGGTTCAGGTCCTCAAGGGGATGTCTACAAGATCTATGACCGTTTGCGAGAGAATGACAGTGCATTGAAAGTTATTCAAATACGTGATTCTTCGTCTTTTGGGGCAGAGCATATTTTGGAGGATACGACTATTTTTCAGCAGGAAGCTGAGCTTTTAGGAAAAATTAAGCATCCGTATATTTTGCCGGTGTTGAACTATGGCCGGTCTTATATAGCAGGTGTTTCGTTCATCTATAAGACAATGCCATATTGCTCAGAGCGTTCCCTTGAATACTGGCTCTACCAGCGTGGTAACGCTCACACATATCATTCTCAACAAGCAGCCTACATAGTGATGCAGATAGCGGATGCTTTGCAACATATCCATGAGCGAAATATCGTTTACCAAAACTTTAAATTGTCAAATCTACTTATTCTAAATTCTACGAAAAAAATGCAGGGTATGCAGATAGCACTTGCGGACTTTGTTTATACGCAGGGCAAATTTCTGCTTACTCAAGACATGAAAGGGCTTCTCTATGTCTCACCTGAGTATTGGAGTGGCGTTGCAACAACATTCTCTGACCAGTATAGTTTAGCTGCCGTCGCCTATGAATTATTGACTGGACAACCCCCCTTCCACGGCACAGCAGAGCGTACCCTCAGATTTCTCCATGTATCGGGTCAACCGAAAAATCCAACCGATCTTAATAAAGAGCTTCCATCTTCAGTAAATGCCGTATTGCTACGGGGACTTGCGAAACGACCAGAAGACCGATTTCCATCCGTAGCAGTCTTTGCAATAACGCTATTACGTTGTTGGGGTTAACAAACGTTAGCTATGAGAACAGCGCTCTCTCAATAAATGGACGGCTGTAACATAAAGAAGTGGGAAAGTGAATACACCTATGTAGACACTACAACTCTCACATATTCGCGAATATGGGAAACAGGAAGATGAATACATGGAATCAGAGAACAGGCATAGTGAGCACAGTGAGGCACACAGCGTCCCTGCACTCTTAAACACCAACTCAAACGCTGGTTCCCAGGCAAAACGACAACTACTGGCTTTCTTAACAGATAATACTGCACAGCTTCTAGGTTCGATTCGTTCTTATGCTCAACGGATGGGGCTGGCACAGGGGCATGCACTGACAGAGGTGGCTCAGGAGATTTTGCAAGAGGTGGCTGTCGAGGCAATTGCCTCTGGAGAGCGTTTCCGTGCTACAGGTCAGCCAATGGCATGGTTGCTGGGCATTGCTATCAACGTTATTAAGCGTCGCAAGGTAGCTGCTGCTAAGCTCTATTCGCGAGAGGTTACCTTTGGACGGCTGGCTATGCTTCTACCCGATGTACAGAACGAGGATGAGCTATTCGACCTGATTGTCCCGTTTGCCTTGAGCGATCCTGACTCTGATGTCGAGGCAAATGAGCAGGCACATCTCATTTTATCCCTGGTCTCCCAGGAGGATCAGCGTGTGTTACGCCTGGCTGTTTTGTATGGCTTTGAACGTGAGGCGATAGCGCATGAACTGGGGATTACCCCTGGTACCGCTCGCGTGCGTTTGCATCGTGCGCTTCAACGCCTACGCACTGCCTGGTATGAGTTACAGGAGCGGCAAAAATGTCAGGACATTTCTAAAGCAGGAGAGAGGCAACAACGATGAGAGAACAGATAAAAGTATCTATTCAGCAGCGTATTCATGCACTGTATCGCTACGTACAGGCTATGGAGCATGGTGACGACGAAACTCTGACGGCTGTTTTGCTGGAGGCACAGCATGATGAGGTGCTCGAACGTATGCTTCTGGAAGTAAACGAGGTCTATCAGATCGAGGATCGTACAGTTGTCCATCCCGATGATGTGCTCCAGGCTCAGGAGATGTTACTGACAGTCTTCTCGGATGTGGTGGTAGAGCCGCAGGATGAACGTGCTGTGCAGGCAACGGCACCAGCGCAACGGGAGCAGCATCGTCTAACTGACAGCGCTCTTCCCGTGGCATCCCAGGCAAATTCCATTCGTCGGATAACGGAACGTCAGCAGTTAAAACCACGGCGTTCACGGGTGCGCTGGTATATGGCAGCAGTTGCAGCATTGCTTTTGGCTCTGGTGCTGTTTCCCGCTACGGGTCTGGCAACACAATTTCTCTCACTCTTCCGCGTTCAACAGCTTCAGCCTGTGCAGACAATTGAGCGCCCAGAAGCGCTGGCACGAAATCTCTATACATTGCTGCGCAACTTCGGAACCATCGAGTACGGGAACGTCGCTGATCAGCCGCTCCTTGACTTTACGGGAATACAGCAGGAGGAAGTTGGGAAACATGTATCCTTCCGTCCACTTTTCCCTACCTACCTGCCAGATGGAGTCGGTCGTACACCACAGTTCTCAGTCAGCCGTCCCGAAAGGTTAAACTTCGTCTTTGATCGTGTCAAGGCGCAGAGCTACCTGAATCAAAGCAGTCAGAGTGATATTGTTATTCCCACTCAACTCAATGGTGCGAAGTTTACTGTGCACATGGATGCAGGCATGACGGCAAACTACTTTGACTCTTGCTCTACACAGAAGGAAGGGGATCGACCGACTTGCAAGAGCGGCAAAACAAGCTTTGTCATTGCGGAAATTCCCAGCCCTGTTTTGAAGGCAGAAGGTTCTGCTTCACTGAGCGATCTACGCGGCTTCCTGCTTTCCCTACCTAAACTTCCACAGGATGCACGCACGCTGTTGGAGCATGCGGATGTAAATACTGGTATTGTTCCTGTGCCTATTCCTCCACAACTTAGCTATCAGCAGATAACAGTCAAGGGAAGTTCAGCGCTGCTCATCACGTATAACCGGGCCAACCTTCTGGCCTGGCAAGATCATGGAGTTGTCTACCTCCTGGGACTATTTGGAGGAGATACTACGCAACTGATCGAATCTGCGCGCTCCTTGCAGTAATAGGTAATAGAACATTCAGAGTGTTGGGCTATGGAATGCATCAATAATGCATTCCATAGCTGCAAGCATTGAAGGAGAATTGTTGATGGCTGATGAAGAGTGTGAAGTTGCAATTGAAGTGGTAGACTTATGCAAAGAGTATAATCGCCTTGTTGCAGTAGATACTATTAGCTTTGTCATGTACCGTGGCGAAGCCTTTGGGTTTCTGGGTCCCAATGGCGCAGGGAAGAGTACAGTGGTGAAGATGATGACCGGCTTGATAACACCAACTGCTGGTTGCATTCGTATTTTTGGCAGACCGCACACTTCCCTGGAGACGCGAAGGCGTGTCGGATATTTGCCTGAACTGCCTACCTTTCATCGATGGCTCAAGGCGCGCGAGTTTCTGGAGTTTCATGGGCAGCTCTATGGTATGCATGGGGCACGTTTGCGCAAACGTTGTCTGGAGGTGTTGGCCGCAGTGGGACTGGCAGGTCGCGAAAGACAAAAGTTAGGCACTTTCTCGAAAGGGATGTTGCAGCGTATCGGCCTGGCGCAGGCTCTGCTCAGCTCACCCGACCTGCTCATCCTTGACGAACTTGTGTCAGGTCTGGACCCTGTTGGCGTACGCGATATGCGTGAGCTGTTGCGGCAGCTCAAAGCGTCTGGTATCAGTATCTTCCTCAACTCCCATCAATTAGCTGACGTGGAGGCGTTGTGTGATCGCGTGGCTATTATCAACCAGGGGCACATCCTCAAAGTTGGCCCTCCCCACACACTATTCCAGGGGAGAACAGTCCTGGAGGTGCGGGTAAGCGAGGTAAGCCAGGATTTGCTGCGTCGTCTCGCTAGCACAGCTCTACGTGTTCGACAAAAAGCTGATGCACCCACTACGCTTTTACTCGAAGTCCAGCAAGAAGAGCAAGCGGCTGATGTTGCTGATATTTTACATGCATGCGGCGTACGTCTCTATAGTCTAACACCACAACGGCAATCACTAGAGGAACTCTTCTTACAAACAATCGATTCTGCCCGCCATTGAGAACTATTTAGAGATGCGGAGGCTACACAGGCCTACACAGAGAGGAGGTTTCGTCATGGCGTTATGGTTAATAACGCGTTTCACACTACAGGAAGCTTTGCGCCGACGGCTCTTTCTAGCTATTATTGTGCTCAGTACGCTCCTGCTGACTGTCTACGGATTCTTACTGCATGCCTTTGTTGATGCAAATGTGCGCAATCTCTCACAGCAAGGAGTGAGCTTGCCGCTTACTTTGCTTGTAGGGGGGATTTTTCTCTCTGTTCCGATAACCTGGCTTGTCTACTTGATCAGCGGTATTCTCACCGTTTTCTTGTCTGTGGGGATGATTTCTGGCGAGGTAGAAGCGGGTACGTTTTCGATTATTGTGCCAAAGCCGCTGCGACGTTATCAGATCGTGTTGGGAAAATGGTTGGGGCACGCTCTCATTCTCTGCGGCTATACAGCTTTGCTATTCGCTGGATTTCTCGGAATTTTGTACTGGCAGACAGCCTATTGGCCTGACGGAGCACTCGCCGTTCTTGCTATGCTTGAGTTAGCGGTACTCTCATTATTAAGCCTCGCGACATTCGGCAGTACGCTTTTCCCTACCGTAGTGAATGGCGCAGTGCTGCTAATCCTATTTATAAGCGCTCCTATCGCGGGATTTATCTCTAGCTTTATGTATATAACATCAAACCCATCAAGTGTTGTGGTGACACCAAGTACCACTCTTCAGAATACTACAACGCTAATTAACCTGATTATACCAACCGATGCTCTCTGGCATGGAGCATCATTCTACTTGCTGCCCAATGCCGCCCTTAACCTCTTACCTTCGGCGAATATGTCGGCGTCTGCCTTCGATCTACCTATTCTCAATGCATCCCAGGTATCGCCTGCATTACTAATCTGGGTTGGGCTATATATTGTCGTGTTTCCACTACTGGCGATGTGGCGTTTTCAGCGGCGCGATCTGTAAGTTGACGAAGGGGTGATGCAAGTGTGATGCAAGCGAAAAAATAACACGAGAGCCAGCCCGTACATTTGTGTTTCGAGCCGACTCTCGCCAGACGAGGGTCTGACAATTACTTTGTATTATCCTCGCCCTGACAGATCTCGAACAGGAACCATTTGCGGCGTTCTGTATCATCAAGAATCTCTTCGAGGACATTTGCCGTCGCGTTGTCGTGATTTTCCTCACACACTTCAACCGCTGCGCGAATCTGCTTCGCAATATGCGCATTGTCGTTCATTAGAATGCGAATCATCTCACCTGGAGGAACGAAGTCGTTATTGTCGTCCTGAATCGTCTGTAACTGGCTGATATGCCCGATACTGCGCAGTGTGGTGCCTCCAATACGACGAATACGTTCTGCCATAACGTCAATAGAGGCGAAGATGGCGTCGGCGTGCTCATCAAAGAGCAGGTGATAGTCACGGAAGTGTGAACCCGACAGGTGCCAGTGGAAGTTTTTCGTCTTCACATAGAGCGCAAAGGCATCGGCAATCAGCGGGTTAACCGCGTTTGTAACAGCCTGAACCTCTTCCTGCTTGAGATCGGTTAGGGTTGCTAACTGCTGTGGCGAAATTTTACTCGGCTGCGTAAAGGTCTCTTTATTCGTTTTTGCCTGCGTCGTCATTTCTGTATCTCCTTCTGTTGCTGAAAAATCGGTTTTCTTAAACTCTTGAAAACGTAAAATATGTCTTGCTCTTCCTGATTCCTTTGCTGCCCATTTTCTATTGCACTGGTCAGGGGGAAATTCTATCTTCACAAATAACACGATCGTTCCTTGTGAAGGGTGACACTCCCTTCCTCATTACTGGCTCTGTAGCATATTGATAATAGGCCTGTTTGAGATGGTTTTCCTGAATTGTACTGCTAGATTTGACGCAACGACGTTGCTGAGGTACTCTTATTGCACAGTAATTGCTATGGTAAAATCATGCCGACCTGTCGCAACTTTGTCGCAATTTTTCTCATGCGTTAAAATAGTGGGACTGCATGTATGAAAAGCGATGTATAATGGAGACGGCACAAAGAGAGAATCTCTTTGAAGGAAGAGAGAAATGACCACAATTTTGCTGGTTGAAGATGAGAGAGATCTTGCTCAGGTAGTGCTGCGCGAGCTGCAAGCCGCAGGGTATACAACCCTGCATGCCGGTGATGGAGTGCGCGCGTTAGAAGTTCATGATCATGAGCAGGTAGACCTCGTGATCCTGGATTGGATGTTGCCCCGCCTCAACGGACTCGATGTGCTACGCACCTTGCGTAGAACAGCCGCGACTCCTATTCTGATGTTAACGGCGCGCAGCGAGGAGGCCGATCGCGTAATTGGTCTGGAGATGGGAGCCGATGACTACCTGACCAAGCCGTTCAGTACACGTGAGTTGATCGCTCGTGTTCGTGCCCTGTTGCGGCGTAGCGAAATGATCCATCAGACGCTTGCTGCTGATCGCAGTCATGCCGTACATGTGTTGAGCCGTGGTCCTTTGCAGTTGAATCCGCAGAAGCATATTGCCACATTAAACGGAGTGGAGCTGGATCTAACTCCAACAGAATTTTCTCTTCTCCAATTGCTGTTACGAAGTCCTGGACGCGCATTTAGTCGCGCCTATCTTATCGAAACCTTATGGAGCGAAACGTATATCGGCGGGGATCGCTCGGTTGACAATGTTGTATTGCGGCTACGGAGAAAGTTAGGTCCAGTGGGTGAAGCCATTGAGACAGTCTGGGGTGTAGGCTACCGTCTACGTTCCGAAACGTCATAAGAAAGAGTATTGCACAGTACATGGTCAGATCGTTTGTAACAAGGCTCTCTCAGCGCCGCTATAAAATCCTCTTCAGCACCTCTGGAAAAGTAGTTTTTCTGGAAGTACTTCTTGTGCAGTTAGCTTTTACACTGCTCTGGCCCTTACTGGTGAATCAAGATCCACTTTACACACCTCTAAATGACTTGAATATAGAGTCTGCGTATCTCATTTACTGGTTCTTTTATGGAGTCGGCAGCTCGCTCTGGGTGACTTTGCGTTGGCGGCTTCGTCCAAAGCAACGCACCAGGAAGCGTCAGTTTCTCCATGAATTGGTAATGGCAATAATCCTCTTCATTGACCTGTTACTCACGCTAGGTCTATGGGTACTCCTACTAGATAGATTGTCATTCTATACATTTTTATCAGGATTACAAGAATCTTTTCAATCTATAGGTCGGTTTGGATTGTATAGCCCACTCATTCTGATGGGGGCATTTCTCTGTAGCTGTGGATTTCTCTGGCTTCGCATGGTTGCGTATATTCTCGTGCTGTGGAATCGTTTGCGTCGCACACGTCTACGCTGGGCCTTAACACACGCGCATCTCATGGTAGTCGTCATTGGTGCAGCAATTATGAGTATCGGTGCTGTGCTCACTTTTCTGCTCTCTAAAAATGCCTCGTTAATCAATGCATTGCTTACTCCGGTGATGACCCTGTTTCTCATCACCTTCACTACAATGATTGGTGTCGCAATTGTATTGCCACCGTCAGCCCTCTTTTCGTACATCTTTTCACGTTATATGACACGGAGAATAGAGCACCTGGTGAAAGCAACAGGAGGCTTACGCGCAGGCAACTATAACGCACGCTCAGTTGTCGAGGGAGAGGATGAGATAGCCCGCTTACAAAGCGATTTCAATGCTATGGCGACGGATCTCCAAAGAACGATGAGCGAGTTGCAGACCGAGCGCGACAATGTTGCTACGCTACTTCATTCACGTCGTGAATTGATTGCCAGTGTCTCACATGAATTGCGTACGCCTGTTGCAACTGTGCGTGGTTACCTTGAATCAACGCTGGCAAATTGGCGCGATGTACCACCAGGAACACTGAAACAGGATCTACAGGTGATGGAGCAGCAGATGGTTCGCATGCAGGCGCTCATCAATGACCTGTTCACCCTCTCTCGTGCGGAAGTCGGGAAGCTGGAACTGCGTTGCCAGCCGACGAATGTTGCTTTGCTTATCCAACGTGTTGCTGAAACACTTGCTCCTCTGGCATGGCGTGGTAGCCGTGTCGAGGTGACTGCTGATATTGCTTCTATACAACCTGTGTTTCTATATGCATTTATTGATGAGAATCGCCTGGAGCAGGTCCTTCAGAACCTATTGCATAACTCTATCCGTCATACACCTCCTGGAGGCATCATAGTGCTGAGCGGAAGCGCAGATGAGCAAGCGGTTATTCTGCAAGTCAAGGATACTGGCGAAGGTATTGCGCAAGATGAGCTGGAGCGCATCTGGGAGCGTTTCTACCGTGCTGAAAGTACACGCAATAAACCTGTAAACGGCTCTGGCCTGGGGCTGGCGATTGTAAAGGAACTGACCGAGGCGATGGGAGGATCTATCACAGTTGATAGCGAACTCAGTCAGGGAACCTGCTTTACCCTGCGTGTGCCTCGTGTGCCAACCTACCAGATCAAGACTCAGGCACTATCAGATTCAGCCATACCTTTGCACTTGCCACTGTAACATCAACTGCTTTGTGCTCTGCTTGAGTGTCAATATCTTGCTCTACGTCGAGAGCTTTCTCAAAGATCTGCAACTGTGCACCGATAATGCGTTTCATGAAAACTGCATTTGTAGGACAGTAATAGGACTTTTCTAAGACAAAGAAAGGACATTGTGCTAACTCTGACCTTAAGATCTCCTGCCGTATTCTGATGTATGACTACGTATTGCTATTGCGGAGACGTATCAGAGTATTATAACATCTACTTGTATGTGGTTCAAAAGTGAGGAAGAGAACTGAACATCTCTATTGCAAAAAACAAGCCATATTAGCGTTATAGAGATAGGGGTATTGATGCGTTCCGTTGTCTTCCAGGACGGGTCTTGTGTATAATTGTTGATGAAAATTCTCTAAATGTAGAAGCCACTATTCTCTGGGGAACCATCATGGAAGAGACAAGCCTGCGACGGACGGATGAAGAGCATTCAGAACCTACAATACCTGTGTTACTGGCAGAACCTGAGGATACGTTAGTTGTAGCGATTACTCCAGGATACATACCAACTCGTTGGAAAGTCGTCAATGCTGTGCTGGAACGTGTGGATCATATAACACATGGTCGAGCAGGGTGGATTCAACGCTTCTGTACCTATGTGCTGATCGGTGGCTTTGCTGCAATTGTGAACGAAGTGATTTTTTCGCTGCTGCTGTATGGGGTTTCTCTCCCAGTGTCAGAGCCTGTTCATAATATCATTGCCAGCGTTGTCGCAGGTGAAATTTCTATTATGACGAATTTCACTATCAATGACTATGTTACTTTTCGGCATCTTCTAGGACACCAGCGCTCATGGGGTGCACGATGTTTGCGCTTCCATGTTACTGCTGTTGGAGGAGCCTTGCTCACGGTTGCGCTCCAGGTGGGTTTCACGTTCATCGGTCACATCCCGCCTGTGATTGGGCAGGCGTTAGCAATAGCCATTGTCTTTGTATACAACTTCACGTTCCACCATATCTTCACGTATCGCCACGTGAAGGCTACGTGAATTGTGCGAAGTGCTCTGACACAGAGTGAAAGAAAGTTGTACAGAATGTTTGCTAATCCCCCACAAGTCCTAAATACCAGCCTCATATATTGACGGTGACCTGCTTGAATGTATACACTCTCTCCAGAGTATATTTTCTTGAGTCTATAATACTGTGTACACATTCAGAGATGTCACTCTATGACTGGCAATGTTCAAGCAACAGAAACAGGGTTGCTAGCAATACTCGTCTGAATGTAAGGTAATATGAGCATTTAAAGGGGGCACCCATGCAAGTGCCAGTGGACAGGCTAGTAGGAAAGAGTTTCGGGCAATACGAACTCGAACAATTACTTGGACAGGGGAGCGTAAGCTCCGCCTATGTCGCTCGACCATATGGCGGTGAGCAGACCGTAATGCTCACTCTGATTACGTTGCCCCAAAATATCTCCAGCCGAACACGCGAGCGCTTTATAGAGCGTTTTGTACGCGAAGCTTCGCCACTCAAACATCTGCATCATCCAAATATTGTTCCCGTTTATGATTGTGGGGAACTAGGGGGGTATCCATACCTGGTGACACCCCTAAGCGAGGGTGGTTCTCTCAGTGTGTTGCTGAAGCAGCGAGCCCGCTGTACTCCGTCGCAAGCGTTGTCTATACTCAAACCAGTGGCAACAGGTCTGCATTATGCTCATCAATCTCAGTGTGTGCACGGCTCATTGAAATTATCGAATATACTCCTCGACGGTCAACAACGGCTGCAGATCGCAGGCTTTGGCATGACACGGCTGCTTGAAATGCGCGGAATCGGGCTGGTACAGAATGCCTATCCTCATCTGTTCAGCGTTGCCGGTACTCTTCTCTATAATCCAGCCTATATTGCTCCTGAGATCGTGCAAGGACAGCCTGCAACTGTTCAATCAGATGTCTACTCACTGGGTATTATTGTCTTCGAGTTGTTGAGTGGACACCCGCCGTTTAGGGGTGACGATCCTTTTGAGGTGGCGAAGCAGCATGTCTATCAGCGCGTCCCGGCATTGCAAGAGTTTGTGCCTGAAGCTCCTGCTGCGTTGGATCTGGTGCTGCAGCGTGCACTCGAACGTGACCCCAAACAGCGTCTTTCGTCTGTGCTAAAGCTGGCAGAGGCGTTTGAGCGAACTCTTCAGGTACTTCAAGCTGCCGATCCTTATGCTCCCACAACTGCACAGGTAGAGGCTATTCAGGCGCATCAATACGGTAACTGGAAAGCCGCTTTTGCTGGAACATCACCAGCACAAAAGATGAACTCGCGCCAGACCAGTGCCTGGTTAGTCGAGGAATCTCCTTCCGAAGATTCCTGGCTCAAAGCGTCCACGCAGCATCCACCTCTGCAACAAGGTGTACAGGGCACGCTCAATGCCGGACAAGAGGCAGGGAATGGATCACCTAATCCTAACGCCTTCTCCCCCGCTTTTACCGAGACTGGAATGTGGAAGCGCGAGGTCCCTCTCTTCTCTAAAGAGATGCAAGCAACACGCCGGACAGAGCCGGCTCCCACTCAAAATCTGCAAACGCCACGCCAGAGTGCTCCGACTCCTGCTTCTAATACACAGCAATTGCAAGCAACTCAGAGACAGCAGACGCAGCAAATGGGCATGTTCTCTAGATCGCATCAAGCGCAACCTGTCCCTATGCCTCTTGCTCAAGGGTCTGGTGATCGTCACGAGCAGACAGTACCATGGTCTGTAAAGCAACAGGAGATGCAAAATGTTCAGGTTGAAACAGAGCAACAGCAGGTTGGACGCATGGGTGTAGGCGCTGAAACGCGGCTCGCCTCAGTGCAACCTGGAACATTTAAGAGCGAGGAAAAGAATGCTCCTACTGAGCCTGCTACGAACAAGAAGAGCCGGCGCAAGGTGTTGATCGCAGTGGGGAGTGTTGCTGCTGCCGGGGTGGTGGGAGCGGGTGGCTTTGGCCTGTTCCAACTGCTCCAACCGAAAAACAAACCAGCAACGACAACTCCTGCTGCTGCTCCAATGAATAATAATCCTGCGAAACCTGCCGGAAAGCAGGGGAAGGTGATTACAGACAAGCAGATAGCGCTCAACTCCGCAATCGACTTTGTGAATCCAAAGGATAATAAGGAGAGCATTCTGGTTCGCCTGCCCAGCGGTGAATATGCTGCTTATGAGAAGGCGTGTACTCACCAGGGCGTTCTTGTAAAGTATCACCCGGATAAAAAGCAGCTCATCTGTCCTCTGCATGGTTCGATCTTCGATCCAGCGAAAAATGGAGCGGTAGTGAATGGCCCTGCGCAAACTCCGTTACCCAGCGTCATTGTGAATGTACAGCCTGACGGAACTGTCACGGTATGATGAGTGATAGAGCAGGCATTGAACAGTGATGAACAGTGAAATGTTCTTCACTGTCTGTATGCTCGCGCCTCACGACCGGTATAGAAAGCGACAATTCTTTTCGCTCCTGCTACGAAATCCTCGCGCAGCTCCGGCGGCTCGATAATCTCCACTTGTGAGCCGAGGCTGAACAAGTGGCCGTAGCTTGCTTCTTTGATCTCAAACTGTAGGCGATAGAGCATCCAGCCTTCTTCGTCTGGTTCTGCAATTCGCTCAACCTGGATAAAGCGGCCCATACTATGTAGGTGTGGAAGCGCTTCGGGAGCGATACGCACGATGACGGGATAGCGCGGTAAGCGTGCTTTAAAATTGACTGTAGATTGTGTCCAATGTGAGGCTAAATCGAAGTCTATAGGACGAATAGCTGGCTGATCGCTCACTTTAGCCTCTTGAATGCGTGAGACACGATATGTGCGTATTTCGCCTTCGACGCTAGCAACAAGATACCAGATGCTGCCCTTCGCAACCAATCCAAGCGGATCAACAACTCGTTCAACAGTAGCATTGCCGCGTTCATACGTAATACATACTTTCCTTTCTTGCCAGGTTGCCTGCTGAAGAACTGGCAGTGTCGGCACAGCTTCATCAGGGCTGTGCCAGCCTGCAGGATCAATGTAGATACGCTGCTCCATATGTGCTGCGTTGCCCCTATGCATCGCGGGAAGTGCGGCTAGTAGCTTGATAAGGGCAGCTTCAGATGCCTGATGCAGTCCGAGATCAGTCAGGAGCCGTTCCGGCTTGACGAGAAAGAGCGCGCGAATCTCCTCTTCGGTCAGTCCTGTGAGATTTGTGCGGTACTCTTCCAGCAAACTCCATCCTCCACCACTCCCGCGTTCTGCCATGACTGGAATTCCTGCACTGCTCAGCGCCTCCATATCTCGATGAATCGTGCGCTCTGACACCTCCAGCCGTCGCGCCAATTCCTGAGACTTGATGCGCCGATGCACCTGCAATAGAAGCAGAATAGAGATCAAGCGATCCGCACGCATAGAAGCACCCTCCTGATAACCTGTTGTTTCTCGACTAATGTCATGTTGCCCTCTCATTGTAGCAGAGAAACATGACGTCTCGTGTCCTCTTCCCTCTCTTTTTGGGCTTGTTTTGGAGACCTATTGATGGGCTGATGAGCGTGATTCTAAAGAAATCATGTACAGCATTGTTCGTCTTTATCCAGAATAATTCACTGTCTAGACTGTCTATTTTACTGTCAACTTACAACATCTTTTTCTATGTTTGCAATAGCTTTAGAAGCTGATTCGGAACTTTGCAACTGCGCTTCTTTCAGTGCCTTTTTGTATTGCAGGATAAAGGGCAAGCCTGATTCTTTGACGTTGATAACAAATGTTCTTCTCTCTGGGGTAAGCGGTTCCACCTCCGTGAAACCTGCATGTTTCATCAGTCTAATACCGTCAGGCATATTGCTTCTTGCTGCAATGGTAGTGATAGAGATCCCTAGATTTCCCCAACCAATAACCATGTCCATGAGACCAGCTATTAATCTAGCTCCGAATAAATGTTTCTCTGAAGTGGTGAAGCCAGGTTTCACACCAATTGCATGCAGGTATAAGTCTATCGTCTTTCCTCCTTCAAGGCTCTCGATATCCTCAACGTCTATCTTCACAGGAATAGTCTGCCTCAACACTTTTTTCAATTGGCCTACTTGAAGCGGCATTACAGCAACATACCCTATAATCTCGTCGGCATATTTAAGCATGTGATAGCTATCGGGATTCTTCTCTAGTATTTTCATACGTTCGTCAACAGTCTCCCTGCCTACCCCAAAAAGAGACTGGCTTATTTCCATGCATTCAGTCATCTCTTCTCTATTTGTTAC
>DAOUDD010000256.1:0-48899 GCA_034431765.1 Ktedonobacteraceae bacterium
GACTGTAGAGAAGGCCAGAAATAAGAGTACTCTAATATCTACAGCTCCTACCAGGGAAATTTCTGCCTCTCCACCATTGACAAGTTCCGGCATTGTCAGTACTATTAACGGACGCTACAATAGACGCCAGGGAGTGGAGCGTGAGCAGGATATGCAGGAGTGTTAATACTAGAACCTGACTCCTGCTCTGGCATCAACTTGCGCCCATACTCCGTACCCTGAGCGTCTCCACCCAACTGTATTGGTATGACCTTAGCAAGAAACGTCTCCTTTTCGGCCTGCTCACTGAACACGAATCCTCTATGATGCTCCCTGGCTAGCTTCTCCTCGCCTGAGCACTATCCTTCTAGAATACGCAACCTGAGTGAACAGCGCGAAACTTCCTAATTATAAGGCACGAATAACCACTATATCATGATCCATCCCACAAGACGTATTGTTGTCCCCTGTGCCTCCACCAATTTCGTAGTTGGCCCCCCTGCCAGTGATCCATACAACAAACTATCGCTATTGCTAGAAGCGTTATGGGATTGCAGGGCAAAGAGAGTTCCCTCAGAGATGTTTGACCAGTAATTTTGTGAGAAAAGGCTAAATGATTGACTCCCTATACCGATAGGTTCGCGTCTCCCTAGCATTGTCCCATTTCATAACACCTCTAGAGGTAGAATAGGATAAAACATTTTGCTACTTTAGTATAGCACATATAAGGTCATTGTTGCTAAACATTCACGAACTTTTAAGTGCTTCTCCACTATGAGCAAGTATTTGTAAGGGTATTCAGTGTTATTGCAGGTGGACACCCGACTTTCTATCAGAAAATGTCCTCTTTGTCCTGTCGAATTGACGCTTTTGTCGTTCTTTTCTCAGCACTTCGTTGCCTATACTCTCTTCAGGCTTCAAGCAAGCAGTACATCTGCTTGCTTTGGCCTTGTATTGAGGAAATTAGTTCGATAGCTTTGTAAAAGGAGGTGATTATATAAAGATAAAAGATGTGCTTTTACGTTATGATATGTAGGAAGATTTTTAGGAACTCAAAAAAGGGATAAGAGTAGAAATTACAGAGTTTTACTTGCTATCTATTCTTTGTTTTCCCTGTAGCACTTGTTAAGGAAAGGAAGCTTACAATGGTTTTGCTCAAGAAACGTTCCTGGCGTTGTCTCTTTATCCTTGCAGTCTTGCTTGGTTCAGTGCTTGTGACGGTTCCATCTGCACGGGCCGCAGGCAAACTGCAGCAGAAAATACCTCTGTCTGCACTATCAGGCTCTCCAGAGGGTGCCGCTGCATTAAAATTAGCAGGAAAGTGGAATGCCGCACACATGGCTACTGCTCACGTGTCGCCACAGTGTGCGATAGACCCGCAAGGCAATTGTATAAGTCCTAATGCCTACTCTCTTGATCCGAATAGATCGAGCGACGTTCAAGAACCGTTGCCATCTGGTCAGGACGCAAACCATGTTTCCTATTACGACCACGATTTCTATTATCTTTGTGGTCCCGGTGCAGTGACAGTCGCATTATCCTATTGGTCGAATGTCAATACCGCACTTGGAAGACCAACGATCACCATTCCTGGTAATGGCTTAACATTGAACTGGGATGATGCATATCGTCATGCGTACGTTATGTACGTCGCCGCTCAGGCACTGGCTCCTGGTTTCTCACCTCCTGGTCTGATGTTTTGGTATCCCAGTAGTCCTGTTGGGACCCAAGTAGTAAATCTGGCAGAGGAGTTAAATTGGGAAGCTTCAGGTAGAGATTCAAGCAAGTATTCTAACTACTTCTATCTGGTAGTGTGGGCAGCAAACCTGAATGAAGCAAAGTTGAACCAGGATATTGTGAATGATATAGCTATTTACCATCACCCAGCAGTTGTATTCGTCAACGATAACGTGCTACCGGACTGGTCTGGATCTTCTGCCAGAGGTGGTAGTCATTACGTTGCTATTACCGGGTATGATAATAATGCAGGTACCTACACCTATGATGAAACATGTGATCCACAAGCCTGTGGGACATCCTCGATAGGAAGTTACACTGTTTTACAACACGCTCTTTTTACAGGAATTCAAATGAATTCTGACGGAGGAGCGCTCATCTGGTAGTGTGTAATTGAGATCCTGTCAGGAACGCAAACGGATGAATTGATATAGACTCTAGCTCGCGTGGACAAAAGGTGCCTTACCCCTGACAGGCACCTTTTGTTTTGTGCTCTTACCAGCGAAACCCCCGATCCTGGAGACGTTTTACCAGAGCTGGACGGCTCAGGTGAGGTTGGACCCAGGAGGAGAAATGCTCCTGAAACTGTTGGCTTTGTTGAGCACGCTGGGCAGCATCACGAAGATCGACGAGAGTTCTGGTAGCTTGATCGTATCCTGCACTCGTTTTACGCTGGGCGGCCATCTCGACGCTGCGCCAGAAGGTGTCCTGGTGCTCATGCATGTATTGCAGATTTTCCTCCCGTGCCTGCCGCTCGCGTTCCCGTTGTTCTTGCAGCGCTCGTTGCTCCCGTGCCTGCCGCTCGCGTTCCTGCTGTTCCCCAATGGCGATGCTTTCGTTGTAGAGCTGAGTGTAGGTGACGCGCTCCCCTGTCTCTGTTGTTGCCTGCTTCTCACCCCGACCTAATTCGCGCAGTTCCTTTATAAGCAAGCGGCTCAGTCCAGGCTCATTGCGCGTGAGCCGGAGCAGGTAGTCGATGCGGCGCGCCTCTGGCAAGAGTGCAAGCCAGGAGGCAAAATCATCTTTTGTTGCTGGAGTTACAGCAGAACTGTGCCGACCTGTCGCTATAAGCAGCTCTGCTGTCACCTGTAATAGTTCTGCCAGGGCGTGTTGTGCCTGAGTGAGTGAGCCAAATCCGGGTGGAATTGGGGGAGTTGCGCCTCTGTCGAAATCGTCGTCGTCGCCCTCTTCGGGGCCAAAGCGCTGTTGGACAGCTAACCAGGCGATATAGAGAGCACGTAAATCACCATTCATCAGCTCGTCACGAATAGGAATGAGCGATGCCAGATCGTAGTCGGTCCATTCGTCAGGCCCTTCCATTTCTCCGAAGTTTATCTCCAGAATGTCGTACTGGGAATGCTGAGAAAAGGTGAGGCAGCCATCGAAATCATAGTTTGCGATGTAGTCGGTGATGAGATTCTCGGGCAGGGTTCCATGAGGGAAGCGGAGGGCGAATTGTGGTGAACCCCAGTTGGCCCAGTAGAGGAAGCCATCGAAGTACTTCAGGAGCACTTTGATGGGATCATGTTTGAAGTCTCCCCAGTGATACTCAATAACGGCGTGTGTGGAAGATGCTTCGATATGACTGGAAAGGTTATCCACAGCATTAAGTTCTGCTTTTGTCAGAGGCCGATCAACAGTCATAAATTCGTAACGTTGGTACTCGCTCATCTCTCTATTCTCCTCTTGGGCGTATTTGTTGGGGTAGCATAGCACAAATATGCACGGATGGTAAGATTTCACTTGCAATAGTGTGTTGATCAGGTGGGCGGGTGGTTATCCCAGTGTCACCATTGTAGGAGGAGCGTTGACGTGTTTCACGCCTTTTCTCGTTTGGGCTGCGTATCGAAATGATTGACAATTCCCCATGGTCATGTTATCCTAAAGCACGCCAAGTTCAAGTGCACAAGTGTGTGCATTCTCGTATGGGATAGAATAGAAATTACAGATCCCTGTGGCAGGGAAGAGGTAGAAGCAAAAAAGCATGGTCAAGATTCGTTTGAAACGTATGGGGATGAAGAAGGCCCCAACTTATCGTGTAGTGGTTGCCGAGGCGAGCTCTCCCCGTGATGGGCGCATTATTGAGAACATCGGCTGGTACAATCCACGCGTCGAACCCTCCGCAATTCATATCGATGCCGATAAGGCAGTGCGCTGGCTCAATAATGGGGCCCAGCCGACAGAGTCCGTAGAATCTCTGCTCAAGCGTGCCGGTATTCTGGAACGTTTTTTGCAGGAGAAGGCTGCTGCAAAGCAAGCGCGACAGCAGGAGAAAGAGGCGCAGGTTCAGTAACTTCCACAGTAAGGGAGAGCAATGCGTAAACTGGTTGAGTATATTGCTCAGTCACTGGTTGACGATCCTTCAGCCGTTCAGGTTCGCGAGATCCGCAATGATCGCAATGCGCTGGTGTTGGAGCTTCATGTCGCGCCTGATGACTTTGGTAAAGTCATTGGTCGTCAGGGACGTGTTGCGAAGGCTATGCGCACGCTTCTGCGTGCTGGTGGAACGCGTGAAGGTCGTCATACCTCTTTAGAAATTGTGTAGAGAAGTACCTTTTCCCTCCTTTTGTAGGGGGCAACGATCAACGGATACGGGGCGAAGAGAGGTGATTCTCTACACATATTTTAGAGCCGAAATTGTTCCGTTGATGATGAGCTGCAACTGATGAAAAATTCCACGACAGAATGGGCGACTATCGGCACTGTAGTAGCTCCCTTTGGCTTGCGTGGCGAACTCAAGGTCTACTCTCTGACCGATATCCCTGATCGCTTCGTAACCCTGGAAAAAGTCTATTTGAGCACTGATGAACGTCCTCATCGTATTGAGACTGTCCGTCCGTATAAAGGTGAGATGCTGATCCTGAAATTTGCGGACATTTCTAATGTGACGGCTGCTGAGACGTTGCGCAATGCAACTGTACGTGTTCCCCTGGATGAACTCCCAGCCCTTCCACCTGATTCCTATTACCAGCATGATATTCTTGGTCTACAGGTGTTGAAAATGGATGGTCAGTCTCTCGGTTCTATCTCTGACATTATCACAACCGGGAGCAATGATGTCTATGTCGTCAAAACTCCTGTCGGGAAAGAGCATTTGATTCCAGCGGTCAAAGATGTTATCAAACAGGTTGACCTTATCCGCCGCGTAATGTATATTGAGCCTATGATCGGGTTGTTGGATGATGACTCGACGCTTGCCAATGCAACAGAAGAAGAGGAGGAGAAATAAAGCAGATTACTTC
This sequence comes from Ktedonobacteraceae bacterium, assembly GCA_034431765.1. Lineage (GTDB taxonomy): Bacteria > Chloroflexota > Ktedonobacteria > Ktedonobacterales > Ktedonobacteraceae > DASYAN01. Next base: position 4,959 of record DAOUDD010000256.1, read on the forward strand.
CGTTTTGTGTCCACCGTTCTCTGTATGCAGGTGTCTCTGTACGCTGGAACATACTGAAACCGCTATACATAGAGCGGCGTATAATTGAGAGAGAAGGACACGATCTTCTCGCCTAGTGAACGCGTCACAGTATTTCGTAGGGAGGTATTCCATGTCCGACTGTATCCCGACTCTGGCTGATGTGTGTAGTGCGATTGCTGAAGGTCATCTGACTGCTTCCTCCGATGGTTCGACCTATCAGGTCAATGCCCTGGAACTTCGTCGCTATTTCAGTTCATGTGCCTCTCTTTCCAACCGATCATCTCTTCCCGCTCTACCTGCGTTTTATACGAATGCGCTCGACAATTCTTGCTCCGATCTCTGTCATTCAGGCCAGTAGGCTATTTTTTTATGCCCTGGTCGAGGCAAGAGAAGAGTTGCGTTCCTGGATATGAGCGACTATAATAGGACCTGAGAAAGAGGGCATCGCCTGAACGATGCCCTCTACAGTTTCACTATCTTATGTATACTGACCCGGTCTGCCCGCCTCGTATGTGAGAACAGAGCTGGAAATACTTTCGGGTCAATGGAAAGGTTTGTATGGAGCCGCTAGATACAGACTACGATTATGTTGTACGCCGCAGTAATCCTCGTTCCCGTTTCAACTGGTTATACATTCTGCCCGCATTGGGTATGCTCTGGCTGTTCTACCTACTTGCTGCTGCGATCTTTCAGTGGCCGGTCAGCGGTGTGGTGAGTCCAGTTATGAGCTTGATGTTGGTGGTCTTTTTCGTGATGGTGGGGCTGCTGTTCTGGGCATTAGCGCCAAAAGAGAATAGATAAATAAACAGTTTTTCGGGGATACCCCGAATCCCCGCCAGGGGGACGAAGTCCCCCTGGACCCCCTTTAGCGAACAGGCATCCAGGCTTGCTGGTCTACGGCAATGTCTAGCTCGTCCCCCCAGATGCAACGTGCCAGCAATTCAGCAGATTGGACCAGGCGAGGTCCCGATCGATTCAGGTACGCATTTCCATCAATGGCAAAGACACGTCCCCTTTGGACCGCTTGCAGGTGCTGCCAGAACGGGCGTTGCTGGAGCAGAGAGATGTCCGTTTGCGTGCGTGAGAGGGGGTAGCCACAGGGAGAGAGAATCAAGACATCTGGGTTTGCCTCGCGTAGCTCCTGCTCGGTGATCCACGATGAGTGTATCCCAACTTCTCCAAAGATGATAGTTCCCCCCGCAGAGGCAACCAGTTCAGGTGTCCAGTTTCCGGCTCCCATAAGTGGATCGAGCCATTCAAGGACGGCGACACGCGGAACTCCTCGGCGCTCTTGCAATGCGCCTGTTGCTTGCCGAAGGTGTGCTAGCCGTTGTTGATAGCCTTGTACACGCTCTTGTGCTAGCTCAATCCGCTCTAACGCTTTCCCCACGCGCACCATATCTTCCCAGACATCCTCTAAGCGATAAGGAGCTAACGAGAGAATACGTGGAGAGATACCGGCAACCTGTGCTAATGCCAGCGAGACATCGCGCTCACTAACAGCGCAGACCTCACATTGAGTCTGCGTAACGATAAGGTCAGGCTGCAATTGCTGAAGGAGTGCAGTATCGAGGGTATAGATGCTGAGCGCTCGCAGCGCGTTATTTTGCAGATGGGCTTGAGCGTGGGCAAGCTCTTTGATCTGCGCATCAATGGCAACACTACTGCCGCTAACGTCGATCTGGACCTGACTCACCAGTGGTAGCTCTTGTACAGATGGTGGAAAGTCGCATTCATGTGAGCGACCTACTAGTTGATCCAGGCAACCTAACTCGGCAATCATCTCTGTCGCGCTGGCAAGCAGTGAAACAATGCGCATAGTAACAAACCTTCCCTTAGTTATGAGGTGCTGCTACAACCGTAAACTGAGCCAGGAGTGGCATCTGGTGATAGATCCAATTGACTCCTCCCTGCAGATTGCCTGTTGCCGGATCAGCACGACCACCATATGCCTCACGAGCATTATTGATGACATCATTGACCAGAGGTAAGTTTTCTGCATCTGTCAACTTGCCTGCTGGCATATTGACCAGCTGCTTGACATCTGTGTGCAATTTCTCCAGATTATCTTTGACCTTATCCAATGCCGCACTAATCTGTCCTGCTATTTTACGTTGTTCTGCTGTCGCGCCAGGCGATTCTGTTAGTGCGCGCAGATGCGTTGAGATATGACGCACATAGCCAGGTGGATCTTGATGTGCTTCATCGAATGTGAGGAGCGGAACATTTGCCGCTGGTAGATCTGCCAGTATTTTGGGTTTAGGATTTTGTGTGAGATCTGTATCTCGGTATGCAGGCCCATCCAGGTAGTCGATAATCCGAACGTAGTTATCGTGCATGGTTGCTCCATCGTATGGCTTGCCTGATCCTATTGATGCAGCTGACCATGTTGCCCATTCCTGAATCTTTAGCATATTCTGGTAGAGATGAACGTTAAGGCCCCCATTCAATGAGAATGTATTGAGTTTCGGGTCGGAGGCGAGCAGATGGCGCAGGTGATCCAGATTACTGAACTTCTGTGCATCGTTTGGATTGGGTGTCTGGCTAATTTCGGCATAGTAGCGCCATTTTCCCCTGTCTGCTGTCGGTGCGTCTGGCTTTGTACTGGCGCTTTCTTCAGTGACGAGGAAGCGGCTCTGAACCGCGAGCAGGTTTTCATTCGTTGGGCTTGCATACGTAAGATGTGCTGTGCCATTTGTCAGTTGGAGCTGACCCAGGAGTGGGGTAGGACCTTCAAAGTTTTTCTTGTCGGGAAGAAACCAGGCATAGTAACTGTTGCCTGCCGCCGGTGCATTCAAGTTTTGCAGATCAACCTGGATACCATCACAGATACCCGTTTTATCATTGTCTCCGACTTTATCACTACTAGAAAAAAAGACATGCCCATAGACTGGAGTGGGGACGGTCTGTCCCTGCTTTTGGAGCCACATGAAGATGAAAGGGCTTGAGCCAAGTAAGGTGAGTATCAAGAGGCCAATGCAAGTATACAACCATATTCTGCGCTTGTCCTGCTTCGTTCCATTTGTGCTCTCTTTGAATACTTTCAGTCGTGAGGGAGAACTTGACGGGCGATCATATGTAACAGATGGCGGCGGTGCAACACGTGGTGCAGGTGGCGGAGCTTGCGTAACGGCCACTGTCGGGCGATGCAGAGCAAAAGTGATCAGCAGTTTTTCTAACGAGCGTGAGTAGTCGTAACTTCCATCAAACGCATTCATCTTCTCCCATTCGGGGGAAAGCTTTTCGATAGGATTCGCAGCAGCGATAAAACGTGCTGCCCCTTTCATGATTCCTTGATCGATCAGTGTCGATGCTGTACGTACAGTAAGTTGTACACGTGCTGAAGACAGGGCATCAGGTGTTTGAAAGACCAGGAGCCACTGGCAGGTAGAGAGCATTTGTTGCAGGTAGGATTGTGAGCTCTCCTCTGTTGTATTTCCTCGATCAAAAATCACTTCTGCGCCTGCGCTACGCAAATCTTGAAGAAGCTGTGCCAGGACTTGCGCTTCTTTTTGCGTTCCGTCTACAATGCTATGGCTTAAAAAGATGCGCACTGCTGCCATAAAATCCTCCAGGAGTTCTTTCTACCAGTTCTTCGTTTCTTACTCCGCTAAACAGTATAGCATAGTCGTGTATTGAAGCCAATAGATTTTTTGTGGAAACGCAGTTCCTTTTCCTACTGGACAACATGGGGAGATGTGGTATGATTGCTCTAGCAGGAAATGAGGACTTTTCCATTATTTTGTCTTTTCTCAAAGAAGGCTCTCTGCAAGAGCATACTTTGCTCTTCTTTATAAACAGTTTATAAACAACCTCGCCAGTTTATTTCCTGTCTATTGTTATGGCTGCTTAAGCTTTTCTATGACTACCTACAGATAGGAGATTTTTGAGATGAGTAAGGTGTTCTACACGCAACCTGCCACATCTCTGACCCCTGCTCTGATCATTTATCTTATCGATGCCAGCTATTCTATGAATGATCCTTGTGGACCGGGGACGAAAATGGATATGGTCAATAAGGCGTTGCGTGAGGCGATAAAAGATATGGTGCGGCGCTCTATGCGGGATGGAATTGTGCAGCGTCGCTATAAAATTGCGATTTTTGCCTATAGTACAGCCGTTGTTGATGTGTTGGACGGCATCTGTGATCTCTCTGACCTGGTCAAATATGGGGTCCCTGTTATCAGTGCCGGTGGTGAGACTGATACGACTGCTGGCTTTCTCGCGGTCGAAAATTTGCTGCAGGCGCACCTGCCCAAGTTCCAGGCTAGCCCTGCTCCGCTTGTTTGTCACCTCACTGATGCACTGATTACAGTAAGCAACCCGACGCCTGTTGTGAAGCGCATTAAGGGCCTCTCCGTTGCTGATGGCCTGGTTCTGGTTGAGAACGTGTATGTGGCCGACAATATGCTACGCGAGTCTGTTCAGGATTGGCGACAGTGGAGCGGAGTGCTCAAGCCAAAGCAGCTCGTCAATGACTACGCGCGTTTCCTTTTTGGCCTCTCCTCCCCTCTGCCTGAGACCTATCGGCTGAATATGAATAACTATGGCTACAATTTGCAAAAAGGTGCGGCCCTTTTCTTCTCAGGTACTCATGTCGAACTTGTGCGCATGGCCTTTGCTATCTCAACTGCGACACAATTGAAATAGGAGAGATGTATGCAGATTGATTCCGAGAAAAGTACCTATGTATCTATGAGAACACAGCAAATGCAGGATACATTTGACCGGACAGGGATACAGGAGGTACTTTCTGCACGTCTCTTGTCTGTGCGCTGCCAGGAGGCGCAGACGCAGGCGTTGAACAACCAGGATTATGCGCAGCTCCAGATCGCGCCTGATGGCTCTTCACTCTGTTTCTGTGTCTGTGATGGTGTTGGTAGTTCGTATCGAGGGGACTTTGCGGCTCGTTACCTTGCTCCACTGCTGATTCAATGGTTGCAGGACTTACCAACGCTGCAGGAGCATCCGCAGGCAATCGCAACGCGTCTTGGCGCACATCTAGATAGCTGTGCAAGTATGGCTCAAGAGCAACTACAACAGCTATCAATTGCATCTGACACCCCTATGCTTGTGCGGGAAGTGTTAGAGGAGCAGCGCGAGGCCTATGGGAGCGAGGTTGTCTTTCTCGGTGGACGTGTTGATATTGGTTCATGGTCAAGTGATCTGCAATTCTCACGTCCTATGCAAGGTCTATTTTGCTGGATGGGCAATGTCAAGGGGCGTTTATTTATCTCTCCTGAGCACACAATTCCACTCGGCGATCTTGATGATCAGCGTGGCCGCTGGTCAACGTTACAGGGCGTGCGTGGTGTGCTCACGACATGGAGCGTTGGACTCTCTACAGTGGAGCGCCTGCTCGTCTACACCGATGGTCTTGACGCTATTGCCTCTTCGCTCCACGATCTCGACGACGCTGCATGGCAGGAACACGCGCAGATGTTACTTCGTCTTCCCGCAAACGATGATATGACCGCGCTGGAAATGCGCTGGGGGGAAGGATAACATATTTTTCTCTTGCACAGGTACTGCGAGCTGCGCGCATCTTTTAAGCCGGTGCGTAGATCACGAGATTCTTGAAGGAGACATCCGCACCTGAATCAGTGATAACACCAACTGTTTCACCTGTGTATTGACCGCCAACGGTTGCATGCCCTACATTCACTCCATTTGCGTAAAATACAAAAGAGGTTCCTGCTACCTGGATATCAAGTGTGATATTCTCTGTAAAATCTACAATAGATGATCCGTAAGCAATTATTCTTGTGAGCTGATTGGCAAAATCATCGTAATAGGCAAATTTCCATTGTCTGCTCTGCGGGTCAAGCAAAAAGGCGAAGCCTCCCGGTGTTCCAGCATTAGCCTGACGGAAAGAGACCCCGAAGCGTCCATACGAGCTGCTATGAACAGTGACCTGTGTCTGGATTACATAACTAGTGGGCCAGCTTGCATCCGGCATCTGCTCTAAAAATGAACTTGTTGCATGTCCAACTGTATTTGTGAATGTTGCTCCATTGGCATCACATGTAGGTTGCATACTGCTTATGCTGCTCCAGTGTCCCTTCTCCTGGTCGCAGGAGGATGGCGCGGCAGTAGCGTATATCTTTGTCCCTACTGGAATAGCCGGTGTGGGGAGAGGAACAACGACCGGTGATTGCGCCTCTTTTGTTTGTTCAGGCTGTTGTTGCTGTACTGGTTGCTTGCTTGCAACCGGACTAAGTGCTATCACTGCTTTCTTGGTCTGCGTGCCTGCTGTTTTTGCCGGTGAGGAGTTATGACTCAGATAGGTTATGATGCCTGCCCCGATGAGCAACAGACCGAGCGCCGTGCTTAGCACGGTTACCCACAGCGATGGCTTTTTGCCCATCATGTGAGATTGCGATACAAGATGTGCGGAGGGAACAGGACGGCGGGCTAAAGCTTCCTCTACTATATGTACATCCGGTGCTTCTTCAGACGTATCTGCGGCAATGGTCGTTGAATTTTCTGGAAGTGAGGCGGTTGCTGCGATGATTGCGGGAGAATTTTGCTTTCCTTCCTCAGCATCGGATGCCACTGACACAACCTCAGCAGGTGCACTCTGTGGGTTGGCAGCGACAGTGGAGACACTGTCTTTCCCCTGGGGAAGTGAGGCAGAAAGCACTTCTTCTTGTTGCGACTCCTGTGTTGTATACTCTTCTTGCATCGCTTCTGAGTGAGCAGCAGGAAGATCAACTTTCTTCTCTATACGCGTCGGTTCTGATTCCGTCGCTGTACGTTTGTCATCGACATCTGCTGCTTCAGGTGCTGGTGCAGCAGGCATAGATGCGACCTGGCTCTTCGGCATATGCCAGGGTGCCCCTTGCTGCTCCTCGGTGATCGCGGCACGCAGAGCATGAGCCAGTTCACCTGCACTGGAGAAACGATCCTCAGGGGCTTTGGCAAGTGCTTTCATCACCACGGCCTCGACACGAGGAGAGATGGAAGAGTTAAAAGTGGAGATCGGAGGCGGTGTGTCGAGGGCGTGCTTGATTGCAATGGCAACCGGTGAAGGACCAGTGAAAGGAACACGTCCCACCAGCATCTGATAGAGCACGACGCCGAGCGAATAGACATCGGTCCGATAATCGACCGGATTGCCGATGCCTTGCTCAGGCGAGAGATATTCAGAGGTACCGACGATCATACCTGAACTGGTGATCATGGAATGTTCATTGGCGCTCTCAGGCTCTTCGTCGTGTAGCATCTTTGCCAGGCCAAAGTCTGCGAGGAGTGTTCGTCCGTCGGCGTGAAAAAGAATGTTAGCAGGCTTCAAATCTCGATGAATAATGCCCTGCCGATGCGCGCAATCCAGACCTGCGGCTGCTTGCTCAATAATAGAGACAGCATCGACTAAGGGTGGGGGGCCATGTTGTAGCAGGCGATCTCGTAGAGTCCCTCCTGTAACGTAGGGCATAACCAGGTAAGCCGTATCTTCCAATTCGCCATACTCGTAGATCGGCATAATATGAATATGATCCAGGGCTGCAATTGCGTCAGCCTCACGACGGAAGCGCGCTAAAAATTCCTCGCGTGGTCGTTGCTCAATCGGGCCAGGTAAAAGCACTTTCACAGCTACGATACGACGAGGACGAGATTGTTGCGCCAGGTACACTGCTCCCATGCCACCGCGCCCGATCAGACGTTGGAGTGTACAGGTGCCGAGCTTTTGCCCTAGTAAATCATTGCTACGCGTGAGCACGCTCGTTCTCCCTCTTCCTGAAAATAGCTTCTGAGATTTTATGCGAAAACCAACGCCGCTCCCCCTTATGATACACAAACGGACGCTCTTCGCTCAGGTTTGTGCAAGGAGGGTAACGCGACTCGTGCTGCGCACTCAGGTTTTCGGAGAAGCACTAAATAGTCCACACTAAAAAATAAAATCTCTCTTTGAGATACTTCTGTTGTCTTTTCGCTGTAGATGCTCTGTATTATACACGTGTAACACGGGAAAATGTTCTCATAGGAGACATGTATCCTATCACGCTGTTTGGACTCACGCAAAAATACCTCTATGGTACGTTCAAGCCCGCTGCACCACTACTCTATCAGACGTTTCACTGCGATAAAAAGTCGTCACGTCGTCTTTGACTAGTATTTTTGTATGTATGTTCAGGATGCTTTCTCTCCAACCGTATACAGTGTGAACTGCTCTGCCTTCACTGTGCTGCCTGGGGCGATTGCAATGCCAACATTGCCTCTTGAATACGTTGGATCACTAACAGTGCCAAGGTTCTTCTTATTGATGTAGAAGGTGAATTGATTGTCTTTAACGACGACGCTGAGTGTGAGCTGCTCTCCTACGTTATTCAATCCTGTTGGACCACTTTTGAGGGTTTGAGATGTTCCGGTGTTGTTATCATACACATAAGCTCCCCAGGTCCCATCGGAGTGGAGGAGGAAGGTGTATGTGCCGCGCTCTTGCGTTGTAGGCTGATTGCGAAAGTATAAGCCAAAATCTGTGGAGGTCTGTGAAGTGAGCTTCGCCTGCACAACGTAGTCACCTGGGTACGCTTGCCCAGGAAATTGTGTGAGAAATAATCCTCCCAGTTGAGAATAGTTGTTGCTGATCGTTGTAGTACTCCCGTAGCATGAATGAAAAACAAAGTAATCTTCCCAACTTCCTCCCTGTTTATCGCAGTTCCCGCCAAGGGCCGTTGTGCGATACAGCACATCTCCCGTTGGCACACCCTTCTCTACAGGTTGTTGCTTTGAGGTTGCCCCCGCTGTCGCTAGCGCTGTGGATTGCGTTCCCTGACCCTGTGGTTGCTGTTGAGCCGAATTGTTTTTCAGAATAAGGCCGATGCCGCCGCTAATCAGCAAGATCAGGACAAGGAGAACCGTCAGGAGGATAGCTAGTCGTGGGCGGCGTGCGCGTGGTGGGACGACTCCTACAGGAGGGGCAGAAGTGGCAAGTGGGGCAGAAGCTCGATGAACTGGAGGAATAAATGGAGTTGCATCGAGCGCAGTTGAACGTGTCTGCGCACGTTGCACCGGGGCAGAGAGTGGTGCATCTGCTTTATTCTGGGAAAAAGGAAACGATGTATAGGCATCAGGTTTGACAACAGTCGCTTCTTCGGGTGCAGCGAGCACAATAGAGCCGGGTCTCTGTTTCGGCGTTCCATCTGCGACCAGAGGAGCGTTTGTCGCTCCATCACGTATCAGAGCCGGTCCCTCTATCGCCCTGCGCAATGCCTGAGCCATTTCGCGTGCAGATGCATAGCGATCTGCTGGCTGTTTGGCGGTCGCTTTTTGCAGGACAGTATCCACCTCGACTGGAATGGCCGGGTCAAGCGCGTGTAACGAAGGCAGAGGCTTCTGGATATGTTGAATGACGATGGCATAGGGATTGTTGCCCGTAAAAGGGACGCGGCCAGCAAGCATCTGGAAGAGCACTATTCCAAGCTCATAGATATCGACGCGATAATCAATCGTCTCACCTCGTGCCATCTCTGGAGCCATGTAATCAGGCGTGCCAATGATTGTACCGGTATGGGTAAGGCCAGCGATTGCTGAGTTATTCTCGCCGAGAATGCGTGCGATACCAAAATCGGCCAGGACCAGTCGCCCATCTGCGTGCAGCAGGAAATTTGCGGGTTTCAAGTCGCGGTGGACAACCCCCTGCTCATGGGCATAATCGAGGGCAGAGGCAGCCTGCTCAATATACTTGAGAGCCTCTTGCAGCGAGAGCTTTCCCTGCCGTGCCAGTACATCGCGTAAGCTTCCCCCGGTCAGGTGTGGCATAACCAGGAACGGTATGTTATCCTGTTCGCCATACTCATAGATAGGCATAATATTCACATGTTCCAGGCGCGCAATGACATCAGCCTCGCGTTGAAAGCGTGTCAGAAACTCCTGGTAGACCTGACCTTCGACTGGCTGTTGAGGATGCAGAATTTTGACTGCAACATTGCGTGCTGGACGCATCTGACGCGCCAGGTAGACCGCTCCCATTCCTCCTTGTCCGAGTAACCCGGTAAGTGTGCATGCTCCGAACACCTGCCCTGTAAGGTCGCGAATATTTTTTGCCATTATAGAGATCCTCCAAATCCTCTCCAGCCGTGTTGAGCTAGTCTTTTGTAGTTCATTGTTTCTTTCTATACGTACATGCCGACATTCCCGCATTTATAAAAATCTCTCGCATATATATACGAAAAGAGATACTTTCTATCACTGTACGGGTGAGAAGAGAGAAAATCGTATCTGTGATTTTACTCTTGCACCTGTTCGGGAGGCTCGGTGTGGATTGTTACTGAATTGAGGTTCGGATACGCTTGCCGAAGCGCACGTTTGATTCCTTCCGCCTCCACATGAACGGAACTCAGGGGCGCGTGTGCGTCAAAGATAGTATGCAGGACCAGGTCAAGTTCCGACACCTGTTCGTGGCCTGCATCTTTTCTCAGTGGTGTTGCCGCAACTGTTTGAGCGCGGTAGAGATGAACGTCATGAGCACTTCCATGCCCCGCCACTGTATCGGCGATGCGGCAGATATCTCTGACCGTTGCGGGATACTGTGCGGTAACATCCTGACGAGGCACAATACTATTGTTCGGCGCTTCTAGATGAGTAGTCACTCTGCATAGGTGCGTATTCCCTTGCAGGATTGCCTGTTCCAGTCGTGTTGCAACCGCGTGTGCCCCGGATAAATCCATATCACTGCTAACCTCCAGGTCGAAGTCAACCTCCAGTTGCCCGTTGACCTCGCGCACATGAATATCATGTGCATGTACGCCCTGCTGTTCTGCTAGATAGTAGATCTGCTCAAGAATGCTTTCAGTTGGAGAGGCAACCGGTTCAACATGCACGACCACATCGACCTCGCTCTGTTGGGAGTAATTATGTACTTCTTTCAATGTCTCTTGCTCTACATGCTCACTCAATGCATGAATCTGCTCAAATGAGAGTGTGCGTGGCGCTGCAATAATCACGTCCGCGAAGAATTTGTTGCCTCCGCGCCTGATGCGTACACGCCTCACTTCGCTGATAGACTCGATCTGTACTAATCGTCTCTGCACCAGTGTCGCCAGCTCGCCAGGAGCACGATCCAGTAACGCATCTATCGTCTCACGCGCAAGTCTGATGCTGACCCAGATGACAATGCCTGAAACGCCAAGCGCTGCTACTGCATCCGCTTGCGCAAGCCAGGCAGGAAGATGAAGCGTTTCTGTCATGTACACAATGAGTAAGCCGGCGATGACAACGCTCGAACTCCAGATATCTGTGCTGAAGTGAAGCGCATCAGCCTCCAGTGCCTGACTCCCCAGTTTACGCGCAACACGCAGTAGCATGCGTGCCCGTGTGATATCAACAACAATCGAGACCACCATTACAACAAAGGCCCAGGCGCTCAGCTCAATATGGCCCTCTGAATAGAGCAGGCGTCGCACCGCTTCGTAAATCACCCAGCCAGCCGTTAACAGCAGCAGGAGTGCCTCAAGAAATGCAGAGAGGTTTTCAAATTTGCCATGCCCATAATTATGTGTCGCATCAGCAGGGCGATCTGCTACTCGTACCGCAAAAAATGTCAGCAGAGCCGCAACCAGGTCAAGACCAGAATGCGCTGCCTCCGCAAGAATGCCAAGACTTCCTGTCAGGAGACCGACAACCAGTTTAAGACCCGCCAGGCCTATCGCTGCTCCTACGGATGAAAGGGCTACAAGCATTTTCTCGCGCGAAGCCGCTGCTGAAACCATAAAAATGAAAGATCCTCCTGCCAGTGCATCGTATTGAAGAGTATGTGATTAATAACGTCTCTCATTGTACGCGATCTGCAAAAAGACGGCAAGAATAGCCCGTATCTCTGGTAGCGAAAGAGGAAAGATGGGGTAATGAGAGCAGTTTCGTGATTATTAAACCTTTTTTTCGTGTTACAATAGGAAGCAGTGGCGATTTCTCAGTGTAGAGAGTGGCCTGGGAAAGGTGTAGCGCTGAAATGGAACTTTTTGCCCTCTCGTTAGTATTATTATGCAAAGCATATTTTCTCTAAACAGTGCAGTTTGTATGCCCAACAAGTGTATGGGGGGAGAAACATGAGCAAGGACGTGTCCTTTGAGAGGCGCTATCGACTGGTCCGCGAGGTCATCGAAACGGTGGTCTTGACGCTTCTCATGTTCCTGATTATTAATCTCGCAATTCAAAACTTTGATGTGGTGGGGCATAGCATGGAGGGCCGTCTGCATGATGGAGAGCGTGTGATGGTTGACAAAGTCAGCTATATCTTTCACTCGCCCGCTCGTGGTGATATCATCGTCTTCGATGCCCCTCCACAGCCGGGAACAGACTATGTCAAACGCATCATTGGCGTGCCCGGCGATACTGTAACCGTTGATCATGGTGCGCCTATCGTCAATGGTGTGCGTCTGCACGAGACCTACGTTGATCCGCAACGGCTGGGACCAACCGGTGGCGATAGACCGGTTCAGAATCTACGCATCCCCGATGGCTACTACTTCACCATGGGAGACAATCGTGTTGGCAGTTCAGACTCTCGCTCATGGGGTCTATTGCCGCGCAAAAATATCCACGGGCGCGTCGTGCTCGTCTATTGGCCCCTCGGCCAGGACAATAACGGCTTCTTGCCCGATGTCTCATCCGTCTATACACAGGCCAACCAGAAGGCACAGCATGCACCCTCCCCAGCCCCCCTCGGCACGCTACCAGATCCCGGTGCCTTTTCACTCAGTGCTGTCGCGCTGTTCGTTTTCCTCAAACCACGCTTCGTTCGATAGCGTTCTCTCCGGTCACTTACAGGGAGAAAGGAATCCTACGCGTGACCGGACGACGTCTCCCACTGAACCGGCAACCCTTCCATCTGCATAATGCGTAAGGCGTTACGCGTTGGTGAGGGGCCTGAGCGGAGGAGATAGTCAAAGACCATCTTGCCATTCGCGATATCTTCGCGAAAGTGAACGTTGCGAATCTCAGGCAGGCTGTCGGCAAGCTTGACCAGCTCCAGATCATGCGTCGAGATCGCGCCCAGACAGCGTTTTCCCACCAGTGCACGAATGTAAGCCTCACTGCCAATCAGACGCTCATAATTGTTGGTGCCTTTGAAGATCTCATCGATCAGGAAGAAGAGTGGGTGGGAAGTGCCCTGCTCCAGTTCTGTCAGTAAGCCTCTCAAGCGCCGTACCTCAGCATAAAAGTAGGAATAGCCATCAGCGAGCGAGTCGGTCACACGAATACAGGCGTAGAGCTGAAAGAGCTGTGTATGCAGCGAAGAGGCATTGACGACGCCACCTGCGAGTGCCAGGCAGAGATTAATACCAATAGTGCGCAAAAACGTACTTTTGCCTGCCATATTTGAACCGGTAATCAGTAGAACATCGCCGAGCTTGTCTAGAGAGAAGTCGTTTGTCACTTTCTTCTCTTTGGGAAGCAGGGGATGACCGAGCGACTGAGCAGAACAGAGTGGTTCACTCTCTGCTATTTTCCCGCTGGAGATGCGCGGAACTCTATATTCAGGGTTTAAATAGGCGAAATTCGCCAGCGAACAGAGCGCTTCCAATTGGTACCATGTAGAGAGCCAGGTGGGAAGATACTGATTGAGCAGCACTTTGTAGCGATCAAGCTGGTAAGCCGTGTATGCCCCAACAGGGAAAAGAGCGTTGAGAAACGGCCATGCCTGACTATTGCTTGCCAGATTCGCACGACGCATAATCCGTTCCAGCTTGTTGAGGAGTTGAGACGGCTTGTGGTCGCTGTGCAGGTAGAAGGGCTCACAGAGCATGCGCAGTTGAGAATGTTTTGCGTACCGATACGTCTCCAGGTACTGGAAGATGCTGCGCAACTGCCCGAACGAGAAACGCATGTAGGACGCATCTTCAGCCAGGTTCCCCTGCTCACGTTGTGTCAGAAAGAACCACACGAGAGAGAGCACGAAACTCCCGACACAGAAGAGTGGTGAGATGTGTGCATAGATAAAGAGCAACACTGATGCATAGAGAAGTACTGACAGAAAGGTCGCGACGAGCAGGCTCGAAACGCGTTGCTTGCTAGCTGAGGCAAGCTGTGTTCCCAGCCAGGAGACCGTACGATCACCCTCTAGAGGCTCAGACGAGAAGCGTGTTGCAAAGAGTGAGTGCAGCAACAATTTGTGGCGAAAACGTGTCAGTGGCACCAACTCACTCACCAACGCCTGCCGCTGCCGAATGCTCTCTAGATCTGGCACACGATTCAGCAGCCACTTTTGCAAGAGCAAAATGCCGCCATAAGAGACGCCTGTATTCAACAACTGGTGAAGAGAGCGCTCCCCCGTAATGTCTAGATCCAGGTCAAACGGATGCTCCTCCTGCCTCTCAAGAGGGGGAACAGCAGGAATCTCACCCCAATCGAGACGAACGCGCGCAATCTGCGCTGTCGTCAACCTTAGCAGCGTTTGATGCTGAATGTAGGCGCGATCTACTCGGTGCTGCCAACGAATCAGTAGCGCAAGGACAATCACTGCCGCTGCAATCACAATCAAGCCGAGCCAGCGCGCAATTGCCAGCGTAGGAATAGAGAGCAGAAAAGCCCCGATAAAGAGCATAAATTGCTGCATTTTATAACGATTACTGCGTGCGTTGAGTATATCCATCCGGTTCTGTATACGTTCGGCTTTGCGTTGCAGCAACGGCAAGCGATCTTGTAGTGTACTCAAGAAAATATCCTTTTTTACAGAAAGATGCTTGAGGCTGCGGGTATGGTGATGTTCTTTGCGTCACCATACCCGCAGCCTCAGTATGCTACTCGTAGCGTAGCACTTCAAGCGGGCGAATACGGACAGAGCCCCAGGCGACAAGCGTTGAGGTGACAATTGCCAGCAAGGCCACTCCAAGGATCAAGCCAATCGCAATGTACCAGGTGACTCCAAAGCTCGAATTAAAGGCGTACTTCCCCAGCAAACTTGTCGCCAGCGTTACAAGCAACATTGCCAGCAGTGCGCCAGTACCACCGACAATACCATTTTCGATGAGCACCTCGCCCAGCAGGGAGCGACCTGTGTAGCCGACCGACTTGAGAATACCTAGCTCACGGCGTCGTTCCAGCATAGCCAGGGCAACCGCATTGGCGATAATGATCACTCCCGCCAGCAGTGAGAGCGAGGCCAGCAGCGTTAGCACAAGCAGGATCTTACTCAGCGCGTCATTGATGAAGTCTCCAATGTTCGCCAGGTTAAGAACCGACGCGTTCGGTGTGAGCTGGCCGATGCGATTCAACGCTTTACCAACCTGATCGCTCGCAATTTTCAGCGAGAAGCTTGTAATCTCCTGGCCTCCGGGTGCCAGCGCGCGCATCGTTCCGATTGGCGCAAGTAGACCGGAGCTTGTGTTGCTCTGGTAGACACCGATGACTGTCAGCGTCTTTGTGCTTTTCCCATCCAGATTGGCGACAGTGATTGTGCTCCCCACTTTCAGGTGTCCCTGTAAGGGCTTGAGGTGAACCAGCGACCAGGGGACAAGCACATTGTCAGTGCTGGCATCCTCTGCAGTTAAGTTTCTACCGTCAGAGATCTTTGTCTGTGAATCGGGAAGCTGACCTGAGGCAACATTATAGCCACGTACATTGTTTAGCAGCGCGACCACAGCATTTGCTGGTAGATCAGAAAGGCCCGACGAGCTTTGGGTAGAGAGAAGGTTTTGTAACGGCTCTCCATCAATCCCTAGCGGTCGCACCGTTGCATACGAGAGCTCCTGCGAATGTGTCAGACCTGGGAGCGTGCTAAGGTTGTTGCGTAACGTCGTCGTATCATTGCCGTGAGTCGTCACAAAGACGTTATAGTTCAGTGATTTGGCAAGTACATTGTTGATCTGATCGCGCAAGTTTTGTCCAAGTACCAGAATCAAACCGATAGTGAAGACACCGACGAAAAGCGCGAGCAAGGTTGTGGTAGTGCGAGCGCGTTGCCGCCCGATGTTGCGCAGCGCCATCTTCATGCTTGCCTTCCACGTTCGCGGCAAAAGCACGACGACGATGCCCATCAACGAGATGACCAGCAAGAGAATGCCGAAGGCCGGCAACGCCAGTGTCAGCAATGCGGAGAGCGCTACACCTATCACTATCAGAGCGAGGTAGGGGATATTGAAGCGTTCCGGCACCGGTAGCTTGCCAATGACCAGAACCACCAGTACAAAGAACAGACTTAGCAATCCCAGGAAGACAAACGTGCCGTAGACGGCTCCAATACCCAACCAGATGTCATTGAGAATGAAGATCGACAGCAGGCAGAATAGGACAGAGAGCACAATCAGCAAGAGTATTGTCAGTCCAATACTGCTGGCTCGATTACTTCCGGGTAGCTCACGAATTACGTTTAATGGGCGGATATTCGCAGCCTGCACAATTGGCATCAGCCCAAAGATCAGCGCCGTACACAGTCCAATGAGAACACCGCCACCGATAATGATGGGATCGAGAGCGAATGGCACCGAGAATTGAAATGCCTGCTCTATGATCTGTAGCACTAGATAGCTTAAGCCTGTGGCAATTGCAGCGCCGAGAATACCACCGATGATCCCTAGCAGTGCGGCCTCCAGGCCGAAGAGCAGGTACAGATCGAAACGGCGATAGCCAACGGTCTTAAGCATTGCGATCTCGATTTTGCGTCGTGATAACAGGACCTGCATCGTATTGACAATACCAACGCCACCGATAAGCAAAGCAAGGAGACCAGCAATTTTAAGAAACTTTTTGATCAAGTCATTTTGTTGCTGGCTTGATTTCAGTGCATCATCCGTCGTCTGACGCTCTACCAGTGGAAACTTTGTGTGTATTGCATCATTCGCCTGCTTTGTGTGATTCGCACTATCTGTCGCGATATTGATACTATCATACGTGACGAGAAGATGGGCAGCATTCGCCGCCGCTTTGTAAGCCGTCAGCGGGACGAGCATAACACCCTGTGTCTGTGCGAGCACCCCATTGTCTTTCACCATACCAGCAACGTGCGTGTGCAGGACAACCGCTCCCTGACCAAACGTCGAAGCGTGCACATCAAAGCTATCTCCAATCTTCTTATTGTATTGATCAGCGAGAGTCTGATCGATCAACACATTGTTTTCCGTCAGGAGAGAAGAGAGACTGCCGTTAGGGGGGGTGATAACCGTTGGTGCTGTTGCGACGGGATAGCTCGCCGGGTCAACCACACGCACAGTAAAGGATTGCGTGATCGAAGAGGCAAAGCTCGTTGAGCCATTGACGTTGATTATTGGAGTATAGGCTGTGATGATTCCCTGACGCTTCAGATCGTCGAAAAAAGCCAGATCGCTCTGTTGAAACGGGGTAGTAGATGACGTGACGGCGACATCGCCGCCGTTGGCATCTCGAACGTTACTGGTGAAGGAATTGGTAATCATCTGTCCGACCAGTTGGAGCGCAACGATAGCCATCACACCCACAGCGATACAGAAGAGGGCGAGCAATGTGCGCTGTCCACCACGCACCAGCGAGCGCGATGTGTAATTTAGGTACATCGAGGCCTTCATTGCGTGATTCTCCCTCCGGTGTTATCAATGGAGGCAATCAGTCCATCGACGATGCGGATCGCACGATCGGCATGGCTGGCGACGACCGGATCATGAGTAGCAATAATAAAGGTTTTGCCTGTCTGAGCACGCAGATCAGTGATCAGCTTGAGCACGTTTTCGCCATTGCGTGCGTCCAGGTTGCCAGTTGGCTCATCGGCAATCACAACCGCTGGATCAGTTGCCAGTGAACGAGCGATTGCCACGCGCTGCTGTTCACCGCCAGAGAGCTGTGTCGGGCGATGATCCAGGCGGTGCGAGAGGCCGACCAGCGTGAGCAGCTCTTTCGCGCGCGTTGAGGGCGAACCCTTATGCTTGCCCACATAGAGCGGCACTTCCACGTTTTCTTGCGCTGTCAACGTCGGAATGAGGTTATAGGCCTGGAAGACCATGCCGATTTTATTGTTACGCACCTGTGCCAGCTTGCCTTCAGTCATACGTGTAATATCAACGTCGTCGATCAACACTTGTCCTGTCGTTGGGTTATCCAATCCGGCGATAATGCCCAACAGCGTGCTTTTGCCAGAGCCAGAGGGACCAACAATCGAGACAAATTCCCCGCTGGCAATTTGAAAACTGATTCCCTTCAATATTGAGATCTGTTCACGTCCCAATGGTAAGCTCTTGGTAATATCGCGCACATCCATCACGATTTTTCCATCTGGACGCGGCACAGAAGTAGGTGTGGGGGTGACTAGTTCATCCATCTGTTCCAATTCCTCCTAAAAGGTTTCCAATGATAGGGCTATAACGGTTTGCAATATAAAAATAACATTTTGCTATTTCTCTGTCAAGAGCAGAAACGCGTTGTTACCCTTTTGAACGCAACATACGTGCAGAAAACAAATCAAAAAGTGCAAAAGTACCGGGTATGAAGATGAACGCAACGCCATTCCAACACTCAACAAATTGATCCGGTAGGTAATTTGCTATTTCCACGATGTGAAATAGATGATTCTTCATATGCGTCTCAAGAGAGAGTTGTTCGTATATAGGAAGTATGGCGTCAACGCGACATTTGGGCCAGTGCAAGAGTTCTACCATAATATATGGTATATACTACCGTTGAATCTATTTTTCTGTTACCTGATTGAGGAGTTATCGAATACGTATGCAGATAATATTTCAGAGGTGGAAGAAAACGTCTTTCGCAAGAAAACAAGCGTTTACACTGTTCTTTTTGTGCTTTACACTGCTTTTCGCAAGCTGTAGCAGCATGTTATCTTCACCGGGTGCGCACGAGGCCAGTAAAGCTAACGAAACCAATACCTTGAGTGAGCAGACGACAGCTATGCACCTTGCCAGAGTGCGACAGCTTATGCAGAGTATGACGCTGGAAGACAAGCTTGGGCAATTGCTCATAGTGGAGTATTTCGGCAATGAGTATGAGAACAGCGAACTGCAAAAAATGGTTTCTGAGCAACATGTCGGTGGCTATCTCTACCAGCCGATTAATCATAATTTTGACTATCCACTCAATACTGCTACTGCTGTAAAAGCTTTTGCGCAACAGGCGCAAGCTGATGCAAAAATTCCTCTCCTCATTGCGATAGATCAGGAAGGTGGCAAAGTCGCCAAGTTGGAGACATTGTTTGGTGCAAGTCCAAGTGCACGTGAAATGGCGGCAACAGGGAGTACGGTCAGTGTTGAGCAACAGGGCGTGCAGGCTGCGCAGTGGATGCAGCAGGTAGGCATCAATACAGACTTTGCACCCGTTGTGGATGTGCAGAGTGTGCCGCAGTATCCTCTCCTAGCGGATCGTACTTTTGGAAATGATGCGACGACCGTCTCGACCTACGCCGGTGCCTTTCTCAATGGCTTGCAAAAGAACAACGTCATTGGGACGCTCAAACATTTTCCCGGCCTGGGTTCCTTTACCTCTGTACAAGATCCCCATGACGCGCTCTACTCTATCAGCCATACGCAGAAGCAGTTTGACACGCTCGACCTGGCCCCCTACAAGCAACTGATTGCCCATAATCGCCCAGCTATGATTATGGCAACAGATGTTCTCTTGCCCTCACTCGATAGCACTCTTCCCGCAGAGCTCTCTCCACAGGTGATCAATGGTCTGCTGCGCAAAGAACTGGGCTATCAAGGGGTGGTGGTGACCGATGGTATCTACATGAGAGGGATTACTGATCAGTGGACAATCGAGCAGGCATCAGTTCTCGCTATCAGCGCAGGGGATGATCTGGTGGAAGGGCCATACACATCAGGGCAGGTTGCTAACATCTTGCTCGCGTTCCAGGCCGCGCTCAAGAATGGGACGTTGACAACTCAGCGGGTTGATGAGGCGGTGCAGCGTGTGTTGCTGTTGAAGCTCCAATATGGCTTGATCAAATAAGAGATCGAGTTCAGGACAGGAGGAAGATTTTTTACGCTTTGATGTATGTTTAAAGCGTATGGGGCGAGAAGCTTGAGGAGGTATACGCCTCAAACGCTTCTTGAAGAAGTCGCGTAAAACTCAACCATTGTAGCAGGTCAGATGGCAATGGTGCTGTGAATGCACAGAGTTCGTTATCGGGATAGCGACGGAATTGCAGGCTAAAGGCATGCAGGAATTGACGGGCTAATAACCGTCTCTCTCCAGGAGTGGCTTCACCCGGCGATGTATAGGTTGTATCTCCGACGATGGGAAAGCCAAGTGCAGCAAGGTGTGCACGAATCTGATGGGTACGCCCGGTAACAGGTTGTACTTCAAGCAAGGCATAGTGAAGTTCAGGCTCAACTGCCAGGGTACGTACTATTGTGCTCGCCGGCTGACCATCTGCTCCAACGATACTGCGCCGCCGTTCGTCCGGGTCACGTTGTAAGGGTCCATCCAGCACAAACTCCGTCCCGACAACAAAGGATGAAAAAGAAAACGGAATCTCGTGCGCTGGAAGAGAGAGCTGCTCTCCACTCTGGAGGCGGCGTGTGACTTGCAGAGGAACGCGTGGTCGCGTCCATGGAAACGCTCCCTTTTGCACGACTGCAAGGTAACGTTTGACAATGGTGTGCTCATGAAACTGCTGGATCATATGCCTGCGTGAACGCTCTGTTCGTGCAAGCGCCACAATGCCTGACGTATCCCGGTCTAGTCGATGCAAAAGGCACGGACGCGGAAGAAGTCCCTCTTCCTGCCAGAGACGCTCTTCGCGCCGTGCGCGCAACATTGCACGTACTGGAGCAGGAGCCTGCGCCCATTCGGGTTCATCCGGTAGTTCTGGGGGCCGCCAGTCGTCTTGTCCCAACTGTTGCGAGTATGTGAGCAATGCATCCCACATTGTCCCATCTGGATGCTTATACGTCGGATGAACCACAACGCCCGCTGCTTTATTGACAAGAAGCAGATAGTGATCCTGATAGATAAGAGAAAAATCGGCATGATCCATGAGGCAGATTATAGAGTGGGGATGCATATGCGTCAATAGCAGGCTGCCTCTGAAAGATTGCCAACATATGATAAAATATACCTACATTACGTGTAGAGTCGTGCAGGCATGGGCATGGGGCTTCGCTCTGGCGGCGTTGTTTTGGCATGTTCGCGCGCAGAAGAGCCTGGGGAAGAGCAGACAAAGAGGTATAAGTATGTCGTACATAGAGTATTTTGAGGAGTTAGAGCTGCGCGATCCAATTCTTATAGTCGCGTTTGGTGGGTGGAATGATGCGGCGGATTCGGCAACGACGGCAATAAAGTTTTTGGTTGATCGCTGGAAGCCACAGACATTAGCTGAAATTGATGCTGAAGACTTCTTTGTCTTTACTGAAACACGTCCAACGGTCAAAATCGTTGAGGGAGGTCAGCGTACAGTCTCCTGGCCAACACTCCAATTCCTGGGACATTCCTCTGCGGAGTTAGAACGAGACGTAATTGTCTTTCTTGGTAGTGAGCCGCAGTTAAAGTGGAAGACGTTCAGCAACTTATTCCTGGAAATATGTCAGCATTTTCATGTCTCGGAAGCAGTCTTTCTCGGAGCGCTGCTGGCCGACGTTCCTCACTCGGTGGCCGTTCCAGTAAGCGGAACCTCCTCCGACTCAAATGTTCTGGAGCGTTTGCGTGAGATGGATGTCTCTATGTCGCGCTACGAGGGACCAACCGGCATGATCGGAGTTCTGCACGATCTGTTGAAACAGGGATCAATCCCTTCGGCATCACTCTGGGCTGCAGCTCCGCATTATCTCGCGGCAACCCCCAATGTGAAGGTCACTGTCGCGCTGCTCACATATCTGAATACGTATCTCTCGCTAGGCCTGGACTTGAGTGAGATTCAATCCGAGGCAGTGCGCTTTGAGGAACAGGTCTCCACGCTGGTGGCACGAGATCCTGAGGCAAGTGCGTATGTGCGCAAATTGGAAGAGCAACATGAGAACGGGTTCGACGATGATGAGGACGAAGAGAATCCACTCAGTGGCAATCTCGATAGCATTATCGGCGCAGGCCCTTTACCTAGCGCAGATAGCCTGATCCGCGATGTTGAAGAACTGTTGCGCAAGCAACGCGAGAACGGACAAAACTATTCGGATGAGGACGAAGAGAAGAAGAATGAATAGCCCATTCACTATGTGAGAAGCAATTTTTTACTCTTTCCCTTCAAAAAAGACACGTTGCCTGCAATATCTCTCCATTGCAGGCAACGAGAGCAACCAGGAAGAACGAGAATAGTCTCTCGCTCTAGTGGCTAAAGTAGACGAACAATAGGATGAGCGCTACAAAGGTTGACATAATCACCAGAGATAGTAAGAACAGGCGGTACGCACACTCTCTCATCCCTGTATCCTTGTTTTCTTTTCTGTAGGAGAAAACATCAAGCATTGCCTCCTGACTGAGTGTCATGATATCGAGTTTTGGGGAATGGTATGTGCTGCTTTCTTTGCGATACAGGCGAACGCTAAATGCAATGCCGGCTACAATTGCTGCAACGACAACTATGATAAAGAGAAGAAACGCTGCCATGGTGCTCTCCTTTGCAAGTTTTGTCCTGTGGTTTTCTATAGAACCGTTCCACTGCTATCTGAGATAGTTCTACGATTTTGCGTTTTCTCTTAAGAAGACGTATGAGATGTGAGCAAATAAAAAGAGAAGATACGAGAGGAAGGGAGAGCAATCTTTGCTCTATTGCGAACCACGTAGCCACAACGTCGCTCGTTGTTAAAAGGCAGCAGCGAAAGTTTTGCTCTCCATACAGTAACTATACCAGTAGTGTATCCCTTTCTGTCAAAAATGGGATAAAAGTCATAACTGCTTACAGAAAAAATGGAAGCAGGAGGGGACGTTCTACGAGAAAGCGTTGTGCGACTTGCTCTGAACAGTGTAGTTATTCAAGAGCACCTTACCGCTCTCTAATTTTCGTTCTTATCCCAGTTCTTGCATGGTGCCAACTATTCTTTGTTGATCAACAAAGATAGGGTACCGTCTTTGTTTTAGTATGAGGAAGGGAATATGACCGCCGAGCGAAGATACCTAAAAGCATGCTTAAAGAGGATGAACACACTAAAAGTCCCCTTTTCTTTTTCAGTGCCTTGACAATTTTCTATATCTATCCTATAATCCTCTTAGAGGTCGGTCATAAAGACGGCTGTTCACAAATAAAATCTGCTGTCATTAGAAAAGGCTGTAGATTCTTCCCATGACGACTTTAAGCGAAACAATTTATAAGGAGCAAACGAACATGAAGGATCTTCTAACCATTGCCGAAGTAGCTGACACACTACGTGTCGATGCAACGACTGTCCGCCGTTGGGTAAAACAGGGAACGCTAGAGGCGATTGTTTTGCCTCATCTTAACGAACGCCAGGCATACCGCATTAAACGTGACACGCTGGAAAAACTCCTGGGTCAAACAACTCAGGGCAAACAGCTAGTGCACGCCTAAAAATCGGAAAACTCATGGAGCTTTGTCATGCAAGTGAATACTCTCCAAGAGTATTCACTTGTGGTTTTGTATGGTTAGGTCTATTGCTCGCTACTTCTCTCGCTGCAAATTGACATGACCTTGCTGACGCTTGCGCAATTTCTATAAGGGAGAGCTATGGATAGAGTGAAGCACAGCTTGAGAGAAAGAAAGCAAAAAATCTCCTTTTTCTAAATGTATACTAGATCATGCTTGAGAAACCTTGACAATTTTCCTTCTTTGTCTTATAATCTTGTATTATAGTCTCAGAAATGAATCTTCACAAATTGAACTTGTATTCTCTGTGAAGTATGCAGATTATGAGCATAACAAATTTGAAACCTTTCATCAGGAGCAAATGTGTATGAAGGATCTTTTGACTATTGCTGAAGTTGCCGACACATTGCGTGTCGATGCAACAACTGTCCGTCGCTGGGTGAAACAGGGAACACTGGAAGCGATTGCTTTGCCTCATGTCAATGAGCGCCAGGCCTATCGCATCAAACGTGAGACGCTGGAGAAATTGCTGGGTCAGACAATTCACAGTAGTTCTGCCCAGTCCTGAAAACGGCAAACGTTTCATCGAGTAGAAGCGAATACTCCTTCACGGAGTATTCGCTTCTAGTTATTACTCAAATAAAAAATAGCCGGATGTTTCTTATGATCTCTATCATAGACACAAAGACATGTGCTTCCGATACAAAGCTTTATTTGTAAAAAGAAACACAGCTCTCGGCTTTTTACATTTCTAGTTCAGTCGGTGCATCATCGCCCTTCAAGCGGTAAGGGTTGAAGCCCTGGACGGCGAGACAGTACCAGGCGGTTGCTCCAATATGTAGGTTAGGATTATAAGTAGAGCCAGAGCCAGTGTCTAATGGACTGGAAGCGGCAACAATACCTGTTCCTGCTGGTATTGTTATTCCATTTGCACTCTGGTTTCTACCAAGCAGCCCTTGAGCCAGGCGCATGCTCTTCAGAAATGATGTAAGTGTATCTGTATCTGTGGGAAGGCCACGGTGGAGCAGTGCAGCTATAATCTGGGCCGTCCCCTCAAACCAGACGGCATCTGGATCGCTGACTAGAGCATGTGCGGGCGTGTGAGAGGGGGTGACGATGCGACTACGGTCAGCGTAGGTGACGCCGCGC
Source organism: Ktedonobacteraceae bacterium (assembly GCA_034431765.1). GTDB lineage: Bacteria > Chloroflexota > Ktedonobacteria > Ktedonobacterales > Ktedonobacteraceae > DASYAN01. The sequence goes on from DAOUDD010000256.1 coordinate 29,521, forward strand.
ATATTCTGACTTCCATACAGATGTGTATGCAATGATTGTGGAGTATCATATGTCGATAAATGCTTGACTGCCCAGTCGAGTGCATGTGTGTAACGGGGTTGGTAAAGCGACAGGTAACTCCACGCTTGAACGTCAAGAGGAATGAAATCTTTATTTATTGTTACACCATCATCACGTGTTCCCGTCCAGAAGAAGCCATCGTTGTTGTTCCACATTGCTTTGATACTATTCAGTGCGTGGAGAGCACGTTCCGACCAGCTGGCAAGTCCAGTGAGCCTTGCCAGCATGCGGAAGAGCGCGTACGTGTCGATGTTATGCTCGGTTGATTTGTACAAGAGAGTGTGTTGTGCGGAATCCACGCCAAAGGTATAGCCACCTGCGCCCCGCTCGTCATACGTATGTCGGTAGATCCATGATGCAATGCTCAGCGCACCATGAAGATATTTTGAGACATGTGTGTGAGCAAAGAGCTGTGCGAGGGCCAGACCACACCATGCCAGATCTCCCACTGTGCTTCGTTGAAAGTCAAAAGGTCTGGTGATCAGGAAGACATTGCCATTTTTGAGCAAGAAGGGATTGGTAAAGTACGCCTGCCGCAGGCGGCCATCGCCTATTGGATCATGCAGTTGGGCATAGAGGAGGCTGTCTCCAAGCAGGCGTGCCCGTGCTATTCCTGCCCCTCCTAGTTGAGCGAGGTAGGAGAGCAGCATGAGCGCATTGTCGTAGAGAAAGGCCGTTGAGAAAAGTTTCTGCTGGTCGGAATAGCTCTGTCCCAGGCGTAACTTTTCTCCTGTGCCATAGAGATCCAGCATAAAATTCTGAAAACGATACGCGTTGTCCACCGTGCCTTTGAGCTGTTGAAGCTCATACAACAGCTCCTGAGACGTATGCGAATCCTCTGTACGAGTTGCGTTCCACGCCAGAGCAAGTGTGCCTATAGCGGTGCTGCCGAGAAAAAGATAGAGCGCGCGCCGCCGCGAGAGAAAAGGACCCGTCGGTTCTGCCGTTGTTACTGTTTGTTTAGAAATACGAGGGAACTGATTTATAGACATATATCTTTTGCATACCACCCCTTCCACCATAGAATTTGCTTTCTAGTATGTATTGTAGTAGTCGCACCAACAAGCAGACAGCAAGGCAGGGTGGTTCTAGAGAAGCTCTTGCTTATATGCGGCTAGAACACCGTCTGAGAGCAGGAATCACACGAGGCCAGGCTTCCCAACTTGGGAAACCTGGCCTTGTGCGCAATACATTTCACTTAGAGTCACGAAACAAATGCGGCAAGAAAGCAGATCCAAACGGCGTGTAGGGAGCCTGCTTGTCCCTGATACAATTCACAAGGCAATGGTGCAACGAGGTGTGGAATGTATTGGGTGCAAGGCCCTGCCCTACGCAATCTCTCACACCCTGCACTTCGCTCTCCGGTTTCCTCCATGCTGGCCCTGGCTCTTACCCTCTTCCTTTGCCAACGCTATCATCGTTCGCGACGACTATAGGGAACGTCTAGTTACCATAGGTAACTACCAGTGGAGCAGGGTTAAGCGAGAGTACATCCTGTGGTGTCATCACACCTGTTCGGGCTTCTATTTTATAGAACAGCTTGAAGCCACCATAGCGGAAATTCTGGTATTTTTGCATATCCGTCTTCACCCAATTGTTGTACTGTTGCATCTTATCCTGGCGATCACCGTTGTATCCTCCAACGCTATCGACATGGATCACCACATCGACGCGCGAATCAGCGTGCAAATTCTGCTTATCCGCAATCTCAGCTTGAGCTGCATCGTTGGGATTTGCCTGCCCATCTCCATCGGGCCGGTATTGATGAATAATCAGTATCTTACGTGGCATATGATACTGCATGGGAACCTGGGCAACCGCATCAATGATAGGGTTGAGATCGGCAGCACGGACGTTGCTCAGATTGACCCCGGGGATTCCATCGTGGCGAGGAAAGATCCATTCCGGGTCAATCGCCATATGAACAAATGGGTATTTCTGTAAGTAAGGCAAGAAGAAGTTTACTTCATCCATAATAGGTGCCCAACCGATGTTGAGATCCAGGAAGAGCAATAGATTGTTAGTATTGCAGAAATCAATATAGCTTTGAATAGTATCAGCGTCAACATGATGACTATACGTATTTCCAGGTCCAGGAAAGGAGTCTGGTACGCTGACAACGAGATCAATACCCAGTTGCACGGGATGGGCCGGATCGATCTGCTCATACGCTGCTCCCTGCTGCTTTAAATGCTCAAGCATATCATTCGTCAATTCGAATGCCGGACCCGTTGGTTCAGCTCCAGGGACAGCGTAGAAAGCGACCACGCGATGCGCTGGCAGTGTTGCACCTACGTTAGGGTCAAATGGAGTGGGAGTCGGTGTGGGTGTTGGCGTCGCAGTAGATGTCGCTCCTCCTCTATGTGCGTTTGTCGTGTTGGATGGGGTGTGGTTGATCCATGCTGGTATGAGAATACTACCGCTCACTATCAGAAGCAGAGCCGCTACTATAGTCACGACAATACGTAGATTTCGGTATGTCTTGCGCGGTGTATTTTTCTCAGGAACATCAAATGGGAGTTGCTGAGTTGGCTGGTTCATGAGTTGTGCCTTTCGCAAATAGTATGAGTGAGTAAAGCTACATGACCATTACGACATGCGGAGCTAGTGAAATGATAACATCTCCCCCTTTTTTCCTACTCTCTCTTGAGGAGAAATGCTCTGGTGTAAAAAGCCTTTCTCACATGAGAGGGTGTCGTAATGAGTATGCAGGTAGAGATAACCTGGTGACTATATTACTATAAATGCGTATCGGCAGGAAGTCATCGCACTTGTATGACTCCTAAAGCAAAGAGATAGGAGTTATAGGCTATACTACGTTTTTAGTATACAGAGTACATCCAATGCGTAGCAAAATAGCTGTGTTTAGAAGAGGCTCAACTATTTTGCAGGAGTAGCCATTCAAGGTCGAGGTCTGACAGCACCTCATCGTTGATACTGCCGTTATTGCGCAGTGGAAAGCTCCTATTATTCCTTTTCCTGCGCTTGCAAAACTGCCGTTACTGTTTCCAGAAGTTTCTGATAAGTGAAGGGTTTCTCCACAAAGAAGGTGTGGGGGGCGATGCGCAAGACGTGCTCAATCTCCGCAGTGCTAGCTGCGCTGCAGCAGATGAGCGGAAGGGAGCGTGTCCGAGGATGGGTGCGCAGAGATTGCAGGACCTGGATTCCAGGAATATCTGGTAGGTGAAGATCCAGAATCAGAAGATCAAGCGGGGAGGGATTCTTAAGAATAGTACTATTACTTTTGCCTGGGCGATCCGCTTCCTGAGATGAGGGATGGAGTGCAGATAAACAGTCACGGGGATGTTCGTAGACAATGACATAATGACCTGCATATTGAAGCATAGTTGTGCAGAGTCGTGCGATCCGAAAGTTATCTTCGAGTATACCTACCTGGGCCATAACGGTGACGGAATACCTCGCTTGCTGTAGACGTTTCGTCCAAATTGTAATGCCTGTCAAGCCCTCCTGTCAAGGAATACACCTTGCGCTTTATTTTGTACTACCTCTTCGAGCTATTGCGCTACGGGAAAATACTACGGTGACATGCTCGACGCCTGGCCCGACTTGCGGTACAATCTAGATGTAAGACCTTGAGTAGAGAGTATTGAGTGATAGTTTTCTATGAGCGAATACCATACAGAAAGAGCATTTCCAGTCAGCGTTGTCCGCTTTGGACTGGGAAAAGAGATACAACTGTATAAAGACGAACTGGTAGTGACGGGACAGGAACAGGAGAATGAAATCCGTGTTCCTCTTCATGAAATTACACGCCTGATCCTGATGCCGGGTGATCCCAACCCCTCTAAGCTAATTTTGCTAGCCGATATGGAAGATGAAAGCACGATCCTTCTGGCAGAGGGGATGACCAATGCACGTGGCTTTCGTGAGATGCTGCCACGTGTACAGGAGTTACATCCACATATACAGCTTGATCCCCCCGATATGGCTGAGCAGTTGCGCCAGGCGCTTAACAATCGACGCGCCTGGAATCTAACCTGTTACGGTGCCATTATCCTGATTTGCGTTTCCTTATATGTCCTTTACCTCGTGGTCGCCTACATTGGCTCGCTGCACCACTAAAAACAGCTCATTTCTCGTAGGACTGGTGATAAAAGGATCATCGAAGGAGATACACATGGCTGATGTAGAGCAGAATAGCATCTCTATCGTAACAGAAACAGCAGCCGATGAGCGTATACGAGTCTTTCGACGGATTGTCAGTCTGCCAGGAAAGTTTGCCTCATTGCAGGTAGACGCCTATGCAGTGTTGAGCAGGCACTATATCGTTCTGTGCGATACATTACTCTGTCCCGAAGATGCCGACTTTATACTACAATCATTGGCGGTAGAGCGCACAGGACGGCAGGTGCTTGTGGTCAACAGTCATGCCGATTGGGACCATGTATGGGGAAATAGCTATTTTGGAGGCGAGCAGAGCGCGCCAATTATAGCTCATGCGCAGTGTGCAACACGGTTACGTTCTCCTGAGGCGCACAGGCTATGGCAAGAGTATCAGCAACACTATCCTATCTTTCGCAATGTTGCGTTGCTACCTCCGACAATCACTTTTACGACGGAACTGGAGATTTCTGGTGGAGACTTGACGCTCCAACTCTTTGCCGCTCCGGGACATACGCACGACCACATCGCGATCTGGATTAGCGAGTTACGCCTGTTGCTCGCATTTGATGCCGTTGAACAACCCTGGCTCACACTGTATGATGCACAAAGCGTCCCCTTACTATATGCAACACTGAGAAAGTTCCTCTCCTTACAGCCACAGCGTGTCCTGTGTTCGCATGGAGAGAGTACTGGTGGTCCTGCTCTAGTGCAAGAGAACCTGGACTATTTACAGGTCGTCGAGCGCCACTGCCGCACGTTCTTATACACACGCCGCGTAACCAATGACGAACTTGAAAGGCCAGCCCACCTTGTTGGGTATCCATTTGAGGCTGCTCTTGCTGACCATCCAGGTTCATATGACATGGATTTCTATCGTCAGGTTCACGAAGAGAACGTGCGCAGCATGCTGTACTGGTTGATGTCTGTGTAAAAACAGCTACGCAATTTTCAGAAAAGCAATATAGTATTTCACACTAATCCTCGCGTCGAATGACACGCTGCATATAGACAATGGTTTCGTGGACCTCATACCCTTTAGGCAGCTTGACACGCTTCTCAGAAGTCGGATGAATCACGTCTCTGAGACTGAGAACGGATGGTAATGCGCGCTGAGCTACCCGCGCAGGTCGCAGTCGTGCCAGCATGTTGCGACGTAGCAGTTCAATCCCGACACCTACTGCTAATGCACCAACGCTTGCTGCGACCTTACGTGGGAGTGGAGCATTGTAAAGCAGTGATGGCAAGTTTGTGCGGCTGGGAACGATATCAGTAGACGTTTTCACGAGATCTGCGCTGCACTGACGGCAGTACAGATCTTCCTCACCATAAGTTGTATGACACTGAGGGCAACGCATGAAAAATCTCCTTGTAATGATCTGCGAGATATGTTCTCGCTCTATTTTCCTCTTGCTACCTGTAGTTTAGATGTGTAATTGTTATGTTCAATAGTACATATATGTATAAGTGGAACTACCGCTTATATAAAGCACTTTTCGCGTAGAGCAAAAGTTTCAGCCCTGCTGCTCTTTTGGCATACGCCCCTCCAGAATCTCTGCCAGAGCGTCAATCACAATCGCGTTTTCCTCGATGGTGTTATAGAAGTAGGGAGAGATACGCAGCAGGCCAGGGCGCGAGTCGATGACGATATTGCGCTTGAGCAATTCCTCAACAATCTGTTGGGGATTCTCGACTTCGAGCATCACGATCGAGTTGCGCAACTCTGGTTCCGCTGGCACACGAACCGTCCAGCCATGCTCACGTGCACGAGCAATCAGGTCGTTGGTCAGATAGCGGGAGCGTTCACAGATGCTCTCGACGCTTGCCTCCAGCACAATATCGAGTCCGCCGATGGCCGCATACACAGCAGCCATCGCTGGCGTGCCAAGCTCTGTTCGTGTTGCGTCGGGGCGAAAGGCAAAAGAGGTTGTATTGAACTTGAACTGCTCACGTTCCCCAAACCAGCCGGCCAGCGTCGGCTCTAGCGTCGGTATCAGACCTTCACGAATATACACAAAAGCCAGTCCTGGACCGCCCAGGAGCCACTTAAGCGCGCCGGTGACGAGAAAGTCAACATCTAGCGCGGTGACGTTCAACGGAATCTGCCCTGTCCCCTGGTAGTCATCAACGAGCAGATATGCTCCATGTTTGTGAGCGATATCGGCCACTGCGCGAATATCCTGAATATAGCCACTGGTATAGAAGACACGCGATGTGGCAACAAGAGCAGTGCGTGAATCAACCTCAGAGGCAAATAGCTCAGGTGAAACGCTGATGCGGTCAGGGCTGGAGACAAAACGACTTTCGACGCCCTGTCGCTCTTTGACTAACCACTGATGACACAGTGTTGGAAAGTCCATATCGGTGGAGACAACCTTATTGCGTGTCTGGTAATCGAGCGCCGATGCAATGACGCTCAGGGCAGTCGAGACGTTGGGGGCAATCGCGACCTCGTGCAGTTGTGCACCGATCAGGGTCGCGAATTTTTTTCGTGCCTGAGCAACTTCACCAACTTCACCCAACCAGATCTCGTACCAGGAGTGTGCGCCCCACTCGTTCCACGTTTCGAGGAAGCGAGCGACATTGTTCATCGAGCGTTGCGAAAGTGCGCCGAGCGAACAGCTATTCAGATAGGTCTTCTTCTGTAAAATAGGAAACTCCTCGCGATAGATCAGGAGTTCAGGATGTTCGAGTGCTGGCGGCGTCGGAAATTGCAGCCGAGGTTCACTAAGAGACATATATGTTCGCTCCTTCAACGCATGTTTTTACTGCCTCGCCAGACGATGGTAAGCTATTATACTCATTCACATTCGGACCTGTTTCTGCTGATTGACAACGATGCTCTGCATCTAGCTTGCACCCGGTCAATCAGTGCCGGAGGTTCTAAAGCAGTGCTCAGGCACCAGTTTCATCCGTATGCAATGGAGTACCAGCAACCGCCTCCCCTTATTGTAACGCCTCTGGCAAGGAGAATCTACTGTTTGTATGAGCAATCTTCCAGATTTCCTCATTTTTCTCTTTTGGAGAGGACTCAAAAGTCAAAAGCTCTGATATTTTCCACCCGGTGGAAAATATCAGAGCTTTTAGAGATAACTACCGGATTCAGTTCTGCTGCGGAAATTTGGCTGCGAGTTCGCGTGCCGAAGGCTCAACGAGGACAGACCCATCGGGGAAGACGATGGTTGGCACACTACGTGCACCACCATTGACCTTCATCACATATTCTGCTGCATCCTCGTTCTCCTCGATATTAATATAATCGTAGGGGATGTTGTGCGAATCGAGCCAGCGTTTGGCAAAACGGCAATCACCGCACCAGGTTGTCGCATACATGACAACTTTCTTCTCGGTTTTTGCTGTATCTGCTGTGTCTATTGTAGATTCTGCCACGACCAGGACTCCTTAGAAACTGCTATTCTTGAAGATTCTATATGTACAGAAAATCGTTCTGCTCTATTAGATCTAACAGCAGCCCTGCACATTCTATTCCTGTCACTTAAGCAGTCACCAAAGGTCGCGTAGGGGGGAAGGTCTTGCGCCCAATACATTTCACGTGAGGCTATATGTCCAAAGAGGACAGGCACGCTCCCCACGCAGCCAACATTCATGCGAAGTGAAATGTATTGGTTCAGAGCATTTAACTGTCAGCGCTCATTGTAAGAGGCGCGGGCTTATTGATCTGTTCGAGCATACGATCCAGGAAGCGTTTGCCACCGGTAACGAGTAACGAGGGGTTGCGTGCGAGAACGCCTGCCACCAACCCGGCACTAAAATCACCGCGCAGCGCCTGAGCCGCTTGAGACGGCGTAAGCCGTTTGAGCAGATCAAGCGAGTTGTCCCACTGACTGTCATTATAGGTGGTGATGCGCTTGTTAATCATATAGGCAATATCCATATCCCGACCAAAGCGAGTGCGCCAGCGTTTATCAAAGCGCTGCAAGAACTGTGCTGAGGTGTTTCCGGCGTTGATCGCTTCAGCCGCGACTTCACCAGCCATCTGCCCAGAGTAGATAGCAAAGCGAATACCTTCGCCGACCAGTGTTGAACCCTGAGCACCGGCATCGCCCGCCAGCAATAGCCCATCCCGCGAGAAGCGCTCAACCGCTGACTCTGAGGGGAAGAGTCCCGTGTGATATTCGAGTGGGCTGGCATCACGCAGGCGCTCGGCAAGCTGAGGAATATCATGCACGATGCGATCCAGGTAGACGCGTGCATCGTCGTTGTTGTCAGGATGAATCACACCGACTCCCAGGCGTACACGGCCATTGCCGTGCGGAAAAACCCAGGCATAGCCGTTTGGCGCATAAGCACTGCCCATAATGAGAAAAAGTTCGTCCTCAGGATAGTGCGGCGCGTACAGATCGTACTCCGCGCCAAATCCGTAGCGATGAAAGGCTTTCCCCATTGCCGTGCGTACCCCGATGTGACGTGAGAAACCGCTGGCATCAATCGTAACGTCTGCGCGAACTTCGCCGCGCTCATTGACATGATTTTTAACGGTCACGCCCAGCACGCGCTCCTGTTCCTGAAGTACCTGGTCAACCGTATGGCGAACGCGCAGCTTTGCTCCTGCGGCAATAGCGCGCTCCGCCAGGTGTTGATAGACTCCGCGAATGTCGATCACGCAGGCAACGGGTGTTGCATAGCTGAAGAGCACCTCACGCTGTGGAGAGAGAAAAAAGACTTTGGGAATGGGGTGATACAGGTGCTCAGGAATACGCAATGCCTGCATATCCTGCACCCAACTTCCGCCACTGGTATGAATAGGATAGCCGATCTCGCTCTGTCGCTCTAACACAAGTGTGTGAGCGCCTCGCTGCGCCGCCGCCTCGGCCGCAGCTAGTCCTGCGGGGCCACCCCCAACTATTAAGACATCGTAGTGTTCTGCCATGAAAAAATACCTTCTTTACAAGAAGCTGTTATAGAAAAGCTTGTTTGATTTTCGTGAACGATCGACAAGATACCGCCCGTGAACTGTGCAAGGTAGTATAGCGAAGTTAGCAAAGGCTGTCCACTCCTCCATCTATTCCTCAATGCTATTTAATTTTCCAGAGAAAGCCGGGTCTAGGAATGGCAACTCCAGAGAAGTGTGAAGAAATTCATATTCAAATACACAACACTGAGTTATACTAGACTGTGTTCCACACTCCAATCATTTCGTGGGCAAGCAATAGACTCCGTTGGGAATATCTCTCGCGCTTGAGCGCGAAGGGGACGGTATATTCATAGCGTCATGAACGTTCGGTCCATCAATTTCCCAACAAAGTCGCACTAGTGATGCATCCAGTGAGTTGTCGGGATGTCGTTCATTGACTCTTAAGCTTAAGCCAGCCGCATGGGCTATATCCTATATAGTGACTGGATCACAAGATATAAGCAATGCATAAAATGGAGGCGAATCTATATATGTCGCGTAATATCGCTCGATCTTTGCACCCCTCTTTTCTTATAGGGTGTGCTTTTATTCTAATGCTCGTTCTAAGTGCCTGTACTACAACAGCTCAATCCCAGTCGAATGCCACTGCGAGCACGCTTCCCACTGCAACACCGACTCCAGAGTTTGTGCAGTATCAGGGGAATGGATATACTCTTAGCTATCCAAAAGGTTGGAAGGCGCAGGAAGAAAGCGTTCCCCAGGGGGATGCCTCTCCCACGGCCATCGCGACCGTGACTATATACGATCAGTCTAATATTAATACCTTTAGAATTGAGGAGTTTGATAATCCGAATGGTGTGATAACACCCGATAAACTGATCAATTTAAATGTACAAGGTTTCAGTGCGAATGCGAAGAATGTACGAGATGCGTCAGTTCCCGTTACGACAACGGTCAGCGGACAGACCTGGCAACAGAAGGCTGTAACCGGGGATGTATCACAGGATGGATTGACTGCTAATGCAAAACTTGTGACAATTGCTTGCAGTTACTCCACTGACCCGGCCAAAAGCAAGGTTTATGCAATTTCCTATGGGACAGCAACGAGCAATTTTGAGAACTCGGACAAAACCTACTTCCAATCTATGTTGCAATCGTTCCACTTTGCCTGAGTGCGAGGGTCTTCGCACCTGCGGCGCTCACTCTACATCAGAGATGGAATGCACTTCCCGCAATTCAAGCGGGAAGTGCATTCCATCTCTGATTTTTACTATTTGGGCCGTGTAAGTCAAGAAAGGGTGTCGTTTGTATAGAATTGTGTAAGGTTACTGACAGGTGAGATCATCTTTTGCGCTACGAGAAATTGCTCCATTGCTTGCCAGGTTGCACTATCATTGTAGCCAAGATGTCCCTTTCCCCTGTACACCGGGAGCGTTGCCTTCAGTACCTCCTGTGCCTGCGCCGTGTTCATACCAGGGACGAAACTCTTGCTGCTCTCAACTGCCTGCGTGGGATTGCTCAGCACATCCTGGAGTCCCTTAAGCGTGGCTTTGACGAAACTACGTACCATAGCAGGCTGCTTCTGATATGTCTCTTGTGTGGTAACGAGGCTATTCGAGACGAGCGGTTGATAGTCCGAAGCGATAAAGGTGCGTACCCGCAAGCCGTTGCGCGCAAGTTGCAACGGCTCATTGTTTGAGTAGCCCATCACTGCATCAACACGGTGTTGGAGCAGAGCCGGAACCTGGTTGAAGCCAATTGATTGGACATTCACATCCGAGAGCGAGAGTTTGGCGTGGTAGAGCAGTGCCAGCAGCCCTGTATGCGTCGAACCAAATGGCCCTGTTTCACCGATGCTATGCCCCTTGAGATCTGCCGGTGTCTTGATCGGTGAGTCTGCCGGAACAATCAGGCTGGCAGGATATTCCTGAAAGATATTGCCTACATTCAGTAAGTGCAGGCTTTTATTTTTGTCCGCCGCAACGAGTTGTTCATCACCGCTTCCAACGACAAAGGTGCTCTTCCCCGCCACCATTGTTCCAAACAGGTCTGGCACAATTCCATGATTGAAGGTGACATTCAGTCCTGCATCCTTGTAATATCCCTTGCTTTGCGCAACATAAAACGGGGCGAACTGAATGTCAGGATTATAGCCCAGTCCGATTGAAATATCCTGTGCTTTCTGCGCAGAAGGGCTACTTCCTGAACTGCTACTTTCTCCACAGGCACTAACTACAAAAGAGAGAATGATCATACAGGAAAAAAACGAAAGGATGGTGCGGAAACCAGAACGATGAACCATTGAGCTACTTCTCCGTTCATGAGTGCGTGTACGGCTACCTGCTGGAGAAACGAAATGATTGTAGTTTCTCCATGCAGGGTAGCAAGTGTTGATTGAAATGGGTTTAAGAGGACTAATAGACCTGATAGATCTAATAGACCTAATAGACTGTCTCTGCCAGCTTTACCAGCAGCCAGGTGAGACTGTAGTACAGCGCCGCCAGCAGTGCCAGCACCAGCACTGTGGCGAACATGAAGGCCGTGTTGTATTGCCGCGACGCGATCTGCACCAGCGCTCCCAGACCACGATCAGGGCTAACCACAAACTCGCCGACTATCGCCCCGGTGATTGAAAGGGTCAGCGATGTACGTACGGCAGCTAGAATTGCAGGCAGGGCCAGTGGAAACTCGATATGTGCCAGAAGTGACCACCCGGCGGCTCCCTCCAGCCGGGCCGCGTCAAGCAGTTCCGGGCTAAGTGTCCTGATGCCAAGAATCGTGTTGACGACCAGCGGAAACAGCACGACCAGCATACAGATAAGAATGACCGAGAACATACCCGGACCGATCCAGATGAAGAGGAAGGGGGCGAGGACGATAACTGGTATGGCTTGCCCTGCCGCCAGGTATGGTTGTAGCGTCGTTGCCAGGAAGCGCGATTTTGCGACACCGTATCCTATCGGTAATGCAATGAGCAGCGCCAGGAGAAAACCAAGCATACTTTCCTGAAGTGTGGTCAGTATGTGGCTCCAGTACAAGCCAGAGCTGATGCCCTCTCTCAGGCTTGCGAACACCTCGTCTGGCGGGGGCAAAATCAAGCTGTTCACATGTCCATACGTTGTGCTTGCATACCAGCTCAGCAGTATCAGTGCTCCCAGTAGAAGTGGCGGCAGGAACGAGAGTGTCCACAGCACCCCTTGCCCGCGCTGCATCTTAACGGAGGACAGGTGCTCTGCTGGGGAGGATGAGCGCGTTGTAAAGGGGGTGCGCTCCGTTGTGGAAGTTGGAATGTTCATAACTATCCCTCGGTTACAGCTCTATTGATGCCTTGCCTGACAAAAAGCAGCACAACGCATCAATTCAACTGACCCAGGGGGACGTGTAAGGGAGAGTAGAGGAAACTAGAAAAGGGTAGCATCATATACAGAAAATGCATACGGGCTAACAGCGTTGCTTATTGTAAGAACAACGCTTTCTAGTCTACGTATAAACCTTCTCCCATCCGGACTATACCGTCGGCTTCGGCTTCGCACCGAATCAGTCTAGAGTACTGGTAGAAACCAGCTTTCGACTCGCGGGCTCGGTTGGCAGATTTGCTCTCTGCCATACCATACCGCCGGTCGGGAATCATACCTCTCTGCGGTGCATCTCTCTGCAAAGACATATTCACCCTGCCCCGAAGGTCTCTCATAGGAATAGTATGTCATATTGCAGAGGGATTGTGCAAGTCTTCTATAGCTATTCGTTACTAGCGGTTTTCTCAGTACCACTGCCATTTCTGACGCAGATGTGGACGAATCCAGGTAACATGCTCAGGTTCATCTTGCCCGTACACCAGTGCATCAAGCACGGAAAAAAGTGCCTGTACAATATCATGTACATCGTATTCAAAGACCGTCATGTTTTTGGTACGACCAAACAGAATCGGCGAACCAACGTTTCCCTGCGTGACAACTTGCACATCTTTTCCAACAGTTATGTGTAGCTCCTCGAAAGCCACAAGCACACCATCAGTCATCAAATCATCTCCGATAAAGAGACCGTCTGGTCGCAATGGGTGATCGTTGCCAAAGATTTCATAAGCCAGCAGATAGCCCTGCTCTTGATGGCTCAGCGCTTTCCTTTGAGTGCCCTCTGCTGGTGGAACAAGAAGCTGGCGCATAAGGGAAGGGTAAAAAGATGTATTGTGTTCGGAAAGCACCTCGCGCATTCCGCCAATCTCTTGCGAAGTCTCAATGTCTAAAGGCGCGTGTTCCCAGTATGGGAGCCAGAAACCGATGCGCTCACATCCTTGTCCAAGCAATGTACGCGCTGCCTGGCGACCAATCTCTGCCCCATCCAACTGCACAATCCAGGGACCACTCGCTGCAAAGCAGACGCATGGAACTGCGCGATCAGCAATACGTCCATCAGTAGGGACAGCAAGACCGATAGAGAGAATGCCATCAATACGCCCTGCACTCACCCGATTCATGATCTCTTCGGGAAAAGGGTGCTGACGGTCAACCTGTGTCGGTACCATATGCATTGAACAGAGCTCATTGCGATAGAATGCACGACCTTTGACCTCTTGCTCTAAACGCAGCCAGAGCATGTTCCAGAAAGGGGACATTGTATATCCACTTAAGGTGCTCGAATTGAAAAGAATAGAGATTACTTTATGATAAATATGTGGTGATACAAAGATACCTTGACGCTCTTTGCGGTAAAGAATATTCTCAGCCTCTAAAATGTCTAGAACTTCTCCCAACGTCACACGCGTCGTCTCTAATTCGTCGCACAGCGTGCGAAACGTTGGCATCTGTGCATCTGGCCCCTTCTCAAAGGCCAGTGTGCGTAAGCGTTTATAAATACCCTCGGTTTTTGTTTCCGCTTGCAAATGAGATTTTCGGGTCACAGGTTAACTTTTTTCCTCGCTTTAAAATAGAATGAAAGATGGATATTCTGCATCATTTATTCTAACACAAGTGTGTCAGGATTAATATAGTTGTCAAGATCTTTCTTATCATAGTAGAGATGATGCTAGCAACACGTAGTATTATATAAACAGCACGATACACGATTTCTGTTTTGAGGATACTGTTCCTGAAATCTTGACGAGAATTCCTTTTTCCCTCTCTAATTGTACTAGTGCAAGGGCACAATGCCATTGAGTCGTTTCCTGAGCAAAAGACTGTCTATTTCCTGAAAGCTCTATTGCAAGCTTTTGTCTCTCTCCCTCTGCTCCCCTCTCCAGGATAAAGCGGAATGGCAACATCTCTGGCTCAGACACGAACACGAACCGCTTAAAAGACGACGATCAGATATGCCAGGGTGAAGTCCATTATGTTTTTATTAAAATTTGCAGGTATACCTGGGAAAAGAGGTAAGAGAGAATTGACAGTTTCCTCTTACATGCCTTACCATATGTCTTGTATGACTGCAGACATCTTGACTTTAGATACATCTTCTGCGGCAATTAGATACTATGTAAGAGAGAAGCTATCATGGCACAAGTACAGACCTGGCGTGAACTATTAGGGACACTTATCCGCTTTCCTGACGAGAAACAACGTCTCGCGGTTGAATTAGGTGTTAACCCTATTACACTTAAGCGTTGGGTAACTGGGCAATCAAATCCACGGAAAGAGAATATTGTCCAACTTCTTCAGGCTGCACCTGAACACGCTGAACAATTTCGTCTTCTCCTCGCTGACGAGTTCAAAGAGGCGACATTTACTACTGCTGAGCAAGCAGAAGAACAAAAGGGCGAAATCCCTGTCTCTATCTATACTCAGATCTTTATGGCCAATGCTATTAGCTCTCCCTATCAAAAAGCCTGGGTTGTCTGTGATCTCCTTCTCTCCAGTCTCCAGCGTCAGTTAGGGGATCTGCAGAGTGGAGTGATTATTATGCTCTTACGCTGTACACCCCCTGTCCCTGGACGTGAAGTGCGCACCTTATATGGTTCTCTCGTTCGCGTGACATCGTATTCGTGGGGGAAAGTGTTGGAGAGGACTCCAGCGTATCTTGTCGGGGCAGAGTCGCTTTCAGGCTACGCCGTTCTTACCAATCGTGCGCTTTCACTCTCGGCTATTGATGCTGGCCTACTCCCTGCTCTACCCGTAAAAGGAGGTAGCAGCGCTCTTGCGTGCCCCATTCGCCAGACTGGTAAAATTGCCGGGTGTCTCTATGTATGCAGTATGCAATCTTTGTCCGATGATCTGCTAGAAACAAAACGTGTTCTGATAGAGGCCTATGCTAATGCGTTGGCGCTCTCCTTTGAACCGCATGAATTTTATGCGCAGCAACAGATAGCGCTGCATGTTATGCCTTCTCAAGATGTACAGCAGAATTATTTCTCCAACTTTCGTCGGCGTACGGAACTCCTGTTGCGTTCCTCAGTGCAGAATGAACAGATGTTAACAGTCTTACAGGCAGAGCAGATCGTAAGGCAGCAGATCGAGGAAGAACTGGTGCAACAAACCACCTCTTCTCTTGTCAGCTAGTGCTATCAGAGATCCCAAACTTGTTCAAAGTGTGATCCCGTCGTAAACGTGACAGAGCGCCCACTGCGTTGGCGCTCTGAAGATGCCGTCCCTTATCAGGGTGATGAACTGTGTGGGCCGCTCGTCGGTGAGAGAAGCCGCTTCGTTGTGTGAGGAGATCACACGAATTCCTATGTATGTGCAGCTCTGGCCGGTTCAATCACCTCATCAACCAGGCGGTGCACGATGTTCTGGGGATAGGGCGCGCGCAAATTGAGGATGAAGTGACTGGCCCCCAACGGGACGTATTGGGCAATCGCCTCCTTCGCCTCTACCAGATTCTCATAGTTCACAGGCACCTGGATCGAACGGGTAATCGTGTTGGGATCGCGCCCTATTGCGACACAATGCTCGTCGAGAACCTTACTTTTGTGCTGGAACACTTCCGGCGAGCCAAAAGGAATATTCCAGATATCGGCATACTGTGCCACGTAACGTAGCGTAAGCTGTTCGCCTGCACCACCGATGACGAAGGGCGGGTAGGGCTTCTGCAGCGGCTTCGGCTCACAATACGCCTCTTTGAGCTGGTAGTAGCTCCCGTCGAAGCTGGGCGCTTTCTCTGTCCACATGCGGCGAATTACCTCGCATGCCTCGCCCATGCGCCGAATCCGCTCTCCTGGTGTGTAGAGCGGAATACCATACGCCGTGTGTTCGAGCTCGTTCCAGCCCGCGCCGATCCCGAAATCCATTCGTCCACCGGAGATAACATCCAAGGTTGCGCCTATGTTTGCCAGAACCGCAGGATGCCGATAGGTATTGCCCGTAACCATGAGGCCGATGCGCACGCGCGAAGTCCGTGCGGCAAATGCCGCGAGCACTGACCAGCCCTCTAGACAGGGACCAGTGGGATTGCCTGTGATTGGCATAAAATGATCGAAGAGCCACGCGTGCTCAATAGTTGGCTCTCTGTCTGCTTGCTCCCAGATCGTGAGCATCTCCTCATATGTCGTCTCTTGTTGAGACGTTTTAATGCCAATACTCAATGGCTTTCTCATAGCCATAAATGCTTCCCTCTTTTCTAAAGCTGATCCTGTTCTTGAGGCCATGTGCGACGGAACAGCCCTGGGTAGTCAGTCACAAGTCCGTCCTGATCAACACGTACCTCTGCTATGAAATTGCTCTCTAAGCCCTCGTATCTGTATACCTCATTTAGAGTATCCTTTGCAAGGCATGTATAGCGTTGTGTAATTCTACTATGTTGGTGTTCCGGGATTTTAGTTCGATCTCGCGTATGTGCCAGTTCCTATTGCAGTGGATTGTGTAGCTGGCTTGAAAAGGCCGACCCACCTCCTCTAGAAAAGCGATGACGAGACCATGCGCGATGATCTCGTCATTAACTTGCTGGAGCCGCAAGCATTAAATGCGCTCCAGGGGTTCAAAGCCGAGGACACGCAGCACATTGTTCATCGTCTGTGCCGTGGCCTGGACCAGTAGCGTGCGGAAGGCCTTCACCTGTTCATTGTCCTCCTTCACAATCGGCGGCGTATGCTCGTAGAAATCGCTGAAGTGCGTTGCCAGATCGAAGGCGTAGGTGGCGAGCAGGGGCGGCGCAAGTCCTTCGCTCGCTTCTGCCAGGCGGCGTGGGTAGGCATCGATGTGCCGCAGCAGATTCCACTCGCTTGCTTCTAAGCTCTCGGGCAATGCCTGGAGCGCGGTTGGTGGCGTGTAGTTCTCGTCCTGCAAGCGGCGCAGGATGCTGTTGGCGCGTGCATAGGCGTACTGGATGTAGACGCCTGTCTCTCCATTCGCTCGTAGCGCCTCGTCTATATCCAGCGCGATGATCTGTTGCAGATTGAAGCGAATCATAAAGTAGCGAATCGCGGATGCTGCCAGAATTGCGGCTGTCTCGGGGGTAGTCTCAGGCCGGCCATCCTGTCGCCGGACTTCTTGCATGCGCTCGATAGCGGAGTTGATCAGATCGTCGGCCTTGATCTCGATCCCTTTGCGTCCCGACATGGCGTAGTACTCGCGCCCATCGGAGGTATCGACGCCCAGGCGTGCGGCGGTCGAGGCGGAGAGCGTGACTACTTCATAGGCCAGGTGCGTTGAGGCGTCGGCCTGCTCCTCGTATCCCAGCCGGCGCAGGCTCTCATACACGACCTGTTGCAGGTAGGATTGGCGCACGTCGATGACATTAAGTACGCGCCGGGCATGCCCGAAACGGGTGGCAGGGGCTTCAACGGTGGAGGAGCCTGTCTCTTTGGGCGTGCGCATCGTCCATAGCTTGCGTCCGTCATGTTGAACACCCCAGGGAACGAAGTGAAACTCGACACCTAGATCGTCGGCCAAGCCGAATTTCCAGAGCTGGTAAGCAATATCTTTGGCGGTGTAGGTTGCGGTGCCATCGCTACGTACCAGTATCTTGTCGCTGGTGCGATCACCCTCGTTCGTCTGTGCCTCACCATCACCGAATGGCAAGAGCCAGCAGCCAGCGTTAGGTCCGCTCTGTGGATTCTCCAGTAGATTCTGCTCTTGAAGCATGCTGAACGTCTTTTTCCACAGCCCGGCGTGCAAGATAGCTGATTCCCACGTCAGGAGATCGTACGAGATGTTGAGCCGCGCCATCGTTTTCAGGTGTGCCTGCACGATGCGGTGTGAGAGATCAGAGGCCAGCAGTGGATAATCGGGACCTGATTCTGGTTCGTCCCCATGCTCAATCGCACGTAGCACCTCTTTGCGCAGGGAAAGGGCTTTCTGGCCCAGTTCTGACTCTTTGTTGTCGTAGACGCGGCTCACGGTTGTATAGACGCGTGAGCAGAAGTAGTCGAATGATTCATCTGGCAACTGCTCATTCCCCTCGGGAAGCTGAAGCAGACCCTGTTGCAGCAACGTGAAGCCAACCACCACATCCGCGACCTGGACGCCCGAATCATCAATATAATTATCGGCCTCAACCGAGTAGCCCTGCGAGCGCAGCATGCGTACCACTGTATCGCCGATGCAGGAATTGCGCAGATGCCCGACGTGTGCAGCCTTATTGCTGTTGATATTGGTATGCTCAACAATCGTCTTCACACCGATACCAATTGTGTTTTGTCCGAAATCTGGCCCGTCCTCCAGCACGCGCTCGATGATCCCCTTGCCCACCTCGGGCTGATTCAAACGGAAATTGATATAGCCCGGTTTTGTTGCCGTAATCTCCTGAATGCTGGGAACGGCCATCGTGCGCAGAATCTCTGCCAGCATCTCAGCGATCTGTAGTGGTGCGCGTTTAAGCTTGCCCGCCCATGACATCACCGGCATCGAGTAATCGCCAAAGTTGGCCTGTGCCGACACGCGTAGATCGATGGGGAGTTGAGCCGCGTCAAATGTAAGCTCCTGTGTCTGGAGAAACGTCGCAACGCCCTGTTTTACAACCTCGGTAAGATAGGTAGAAATGTCCTGTGACGTAGAACCCGTCATAAATTGTGCCTCGCTAATTGCTGCCATCTGGCTCTCCTCGCTTCAACCTTGAATAGTGCATCCTACTATAGCGTAGCTTTGCCCGCTGGTCAAGCAATTATGCAAGTGGTAGAGATCTCATTTTTTCGGCTTGAGTGTGGAAACCGAGATATCATAGATGAGCTGCTGGTTCAGGCTATTCGTGAAGGGTTGTTGGCCCTGCGAGCGCTGGGCACCCCCTGACACCCTTCAGTTTGACCCTGCTTTTTCTCTGGCTTCCTCGCTGGCTCACCGTCATTCTCATGCAATCTCTGCTGCGCACGCGTATTGCTGCGCTTGGGATCGACCCTCATTTTGGTGACGACATTGAAGAGATACGTCAGATGGGACGGGAGATCATGGCGCAACTGCAC